>JAUREO010000050.1 GCA_030827365.1 Candidatus Poseidonia sp.
CAAACTGGTTCAGGAAAGACTCTTGCATTTGGTTTGGCACTTCTTAACAACTTAAGTGGCAAGGTTGCAAAGCCTCACAAGCCATTGGCACTTGTTTTGACTCCAACTCGCGAACTTGCTCAACAAGTGAGTGATGAGATGTCTATGCTCCAAGGTGACATAGGTTACAAAATCGTAACAGTGTACGGCGGAAAAGACTTGGAGGCTCAGGCAAAAAAACTCGATAGCGGGGTCGACATTATTGTTGGTACACCTGGAAGGGTAATGGATATGTCAAAAAGAGGGCATCTCGACTTGAACCAACCATCCATTTTTTGTCTCGATGAAGCAGATAGAATGCTCGACATGGGATTCCTGCCCGATATCATGTGGGTATTGGAACGGATGGGGCAACGAGAACAAACGTTTCTCTTTTCAGCAACATTCCCACAAGAGATTCTTGATATTTCCAATCAATTCATCGAAGATGCCGAGCATATTCTGACCGAAGAAGAACAATTGGAACTACCACCCGTCGATTTATTTTCAACACGAGTGAGCAGGACCAACAAAATGTGGGCTTTGAGTCGACTCCTTGATGGACAAGATGAAGGTGGTCAAACGATGATTTTTTGCAACACAAAGAGAATGGTTGACTTAGCAGTTGACCGACTTAAGAAATTCAATTACTCCGTGGGGGCATTGCATGGGGACATGAGTCAAAACCAACGTGACGATATGTTGAATCAATTCAAAAATGGGAATTTGCCCGTTATAGTTGCTACAGATGTTGCAGCAAGAGGCATCGATGTGGATGGCGTGACACTTGTTATCAATTATGACCTACCCTCAGATTTTGACTCATTCATTCACCGCATTGGACGAACAGGAAGAATTGGTCGAAACGGTGTAGCATGGAGTCTGGTCTCCAAAGATGATGCCCCGCTCTTACCTCGAATTTGTGCAACCTATGGACTTGACATCGTTGAATCAGAACCACCCGAACCTGCCGCAGGACAACAGGAACGCATCAAGAAAAAGGATGACTATTCGGAATCAGCAGATGTTTTTGGTTACATCACTTTGCTGAGACCACTCGCTCAACCTGTCAGTTCATTGCAAGCAGAAATGTGGTGCTCTGAAATCATCAAATGCGACCCTCTACTGATTGGCGATATACAAACCGTCGAGCAAAAGTTGCAATTGAAAGTTCACTCCTCAATCGTTGGCTCCGCACTCAAAGCATTCGAATCCTCAGAATTTTATGGGTCGCTAGAACCTGCAATTATCCTCGAATAATCATTCTTCTTCGGGTTTGCTTTTCGATGTGGAGGATGAAGATTGCTTGATCGCTTCAGGTGTAGATTCACTCTCCAATACATCCTTCGATGGACGTTCTATCTTCACGGTTACTGAAACCACTCCGATTGCACCCAACACGCTCAGGGACCAAGCGGTTTCGATAGCATTGTCCCATGTTCGTTGAGCATCTTGACATTCAGGCGTTGTTAATTCAGAAAATTCACACCAATCAAGGTCGTTTTTTGCATCGGTTGCCTCATCGTTAGTATAAATTGATACGATGGATGAAAGGATGAGAACGACGAAGATTGCGGCAAGGGCCATGTGTTTTGGTTCCCAATTCTTTCGGATGGTAATCTGGCCTGCTTCAGTTTCATTGAATGCTGCATCGTTTATTCGTGCTGGTCCTCCAACTTTTGAAAACCAAACGAGCCAGAGCAATACAAGGACGACCAAAAAACCTATTTCGTAAACAAAGGCATGAAATTCCCACATTGGTTGTAAACACATTTGTTGATTGGGTTGCTCGATACAACTATCGAGTGCTATTGGGTAAAAGACAACCAAGCGAAGGATATTGAGAATATAAATAATGACCGAACCAATCATAATGGATTTGAGTTTCAATTTTTGCGGTACACCGTCTGTCATCCAAATCAAAGTCGAAAGAAAGACCATTTCATGCACACCTGCACACTCATCGGAGACATACAAACCAACCGAATCAAATGGGCCGGGAAATGATGGATGATGGAAATCAATTCGAGTCATCCACCCATTATGCGTTGACAATGTCGCTACGCCATCACCGTACAACAGATTGGTCAAACCATGCCAAACCCAAGCTTCTGTCACTTGTAAGAGGGCAAGAGAATCAGAGGGCATGGTCAAAAACCAATATAATGCCTCTGCAAAGATGAGGGTAAGGGGGATGCGCAAATACCTCTTCCCAAGTTGAAAAACCTCTGGCCACGAGAGGTCATCTTTCTCAGGTGAAGTTGACTTCGTCATTGTCTTTGGCAACACCCATGAACACATTAAACCACTTGAATAGTTGAGGCAATGTTCGTGCATTCAAAACGAGTTATGTTCAAATGGAGGATTTCTTTGGATGAAGGTGTGGAGGCATTTCATCCAAGGCCAACGCATCAACTCGATGTGCTTGGATTCTATTGCCCTGTTCCATTACGAACGTTACAACAACAGATCAAAAATCTCGCTTCAAACGATATCCTTCTCGTGATTGCCGATGACCCAGAAACACAACATGACATCCCTCCTTTCCTTCAACGAAATGGTCACACTCTTCATCAAATGATTCAACATCAAGGCGAATTTTACTATGTAATCGAGGTGGCGTGATGAGTGAAAAAATCGAAAACAATCAAGACATTCCAAGTCATTCTGTATTGCCCACGCCCGTTGGACAATTCGACATTCACGTCTTCCATGACAAAAAAACCGGCCAGGACCATGTCGCCCTTACGCTTGGCGATATGAATGGACCAGACCCCGTTCTCCTTCGAGTCCATTCTGAATGTCTCACTGGCGATGTCTTCGCAAGTCAAAGGTGTGACTGCGGACCCCAACTTCATGCAGCATTGGATGCCATTTCAAGGAAGGGATGGGGAGCTCTTCTTTACCTGCGTCAAGAGGGGAGAGGCATAGGTTTGCATGCCAAAATTCAAGCCTATAAATTACAAGATGAAGGCGTGGATACGCTTGACGCCAATCTCATGCTCGGCCTTCCGGCCGACGGCAGACAATACGATATAGCAGCCGACATGCTCAATTTCTTGGATATTGAGAGAGTGAACTTATTGACCAACA
Organism: Candidatus Poseidonia sp.; assembly: GCA_030827365.1. Taxonomy (GTDB): domain Archaea; phylum Thermoplasmatota; class Poseidoniia; order Poseidoniales; family Poseidoniaceae; genus Poseidonia. The sequence continues at coordinate 3,112 of JAUREO010000050.1, forward strand.
ATCCGGATAAGGTGAGCCAACTCAAATCGTATGGAATTGATGTAGTTGAAAGAACACCACTCATCGTGGGTATCACCGATGAGAATAGAGATTATCTTTCAACAAAAGGCCATCGAATGGGTCACCACATTTCAAACACAGACTTAGAATGATGTCGAATCCTATGAAGGCACTGCACTTTGTTCGTCCACCTTGAACCCGAACCACGCAACAGTACTTCGTAGCAGGGTTGATAGTAAGTATACCCCTACAAGTATTGTGGTCAAGGATGCACCATTCTTCAACACTGCGTCCAAGACGAGACCTGCACTACTTGATCCAATCAGTGCGGCGATACCTATGCCGGCGTTGTGAATTCCAAACCGTCTTGCCCTTTCCATTTGTGGACTTGCTGAACTTACCACCGTTGGTGCTGCGATATTCATCACTGCGACAGGGTGGCCATAGACAATTTGAATCAAAATCATGAGCCAAAACCCCCATTGAGATGGCCAAAATGTCACCAAAGCATAGGCTATTGGAATCAGTGAAATATACAACCTTGCCCTACGAATCAAAGTAATTGCATGCGTTTTCTCTAACATTGTAGGCACATGTGGTTGCCAAATTAACGTCGACAATTGGCCCACGACAACAAACACTACAATATGCAGTGTACTCAAATTGAGAACATCGAGCATAGTGAGAGGCACAAGAGGCCAAATGATGCTCATCACAAGAATATACATCCATTGGCTATGCAAGTAACTCTTCCAATCCTTATCTGGAATCGTGGGATGCTCAAGATGGAGGTCAGCACTCGGTGGAATGATAATAGGCGGCGAGGTGGTGAGGACAGGAACTGTCTTCGTGCGATTTGTTTTGGATAATTGAAACAAAACAAGAAGACCAATCAAATTGATGATGCCTGCAAAGGCAAAGCCCCGGGCAAAACCTTCACCTTGACCTTGTATACTGACGATGAGTCCTGCTGTTGCACTGCCTACGACATTTGCAATCAACCCGATTTGTCCTAATCTCGCAAATGCTCTTGCCCTGTGTTGTTCACTGTACATATCTGTGACCAAACCGTTCCATACTGGCGTAACCATCGATAATCCAACCGCATGAATCACCACTGCCCAAAGCATCGTGGTCGGACTGCTCGTCATCGCCATCAAGAGCAGTCCAATAGCAAGAATTACTGTTCCTAATACGAGCCAGAATACACGCTTTTGAGATCGGTCTGAAGCCTTTCCCCAGGTGGGTTGGAGGATATTTGGAATGACATGCGCAACTGCTGTAAGAATGCCTAAGGCTGCAACACTCCCGCCAATAATACGCATGTGATAGGCGAAGTAACTTGTCGATAATCCGTTACTCAATTGTTGGGAACTATGGAAAAATCCCAAATTCTTATTTTGGGGATATTCCTCGTCCACGACATTTGACTGTGGGTAAGGATTTAATGATTCTCAAATCAAATGGGGCCGTGGCCGGGAATTGAACCCGGGCTGAGGGAACCACAATCCCTCGTGCTAACCTCTACACCACCACAGCCATGAGAAGTAACCCTGCGTCAATAATTCAGTATTTCAAACATGCGCAGTAAGTTCAAACACCTACCAATACAACGCAATCAACCCTTTCATTCAAGAACAAGGGTGTGTTGTGTAGTTGTATGCGAGGACGAGGGTTATCACTCATCCTAACTTTCTTGATGGTGTTTTCAACAACCTTGGCAACTATCGATGTTGCTGAAGGTAGAAGCGTCCATTCGACGACGATGGTCGACTTGTTCCCTCAAGGGGATTTTTCAAACTCTGGTGCATGGTCCACGGATGCGACAACCTCCTTTTCACTCGAACCAGCAGAATACACCGAAGCGATGGTGCTCGATAACAGGCTGACATTTATGCACGAACGTCCAACAAATATTGATGGCGTTTTGTTCTGGAGTCAATATTCTTCATCGAATTCAAATTACTCTATCGGGGCACCTGATGGGGCATCAACATGGACAACCGGGCCCGAAATCGTGGTTGAGTCATTTTATACTGGTGCATACACTCAATATGAGATTCTTGAAGTTTCATTTACAAGTGCATTCCAAATCACTAATCAATTACAACAGGACACTGTGCGAATTTCCATCCAAACAAGTGAGGGTTTTGATGTCATTCAAAATTTTGCACATACACAAGGCAACATGGATTACATCAACAATTCCGCATGGAAAATGAATATCACCTCCATGTTTGAATGGAACTGGTCGATTCTTGAATCTGCGATTTTTACTTGGGACTATGTTTCAGCTGGAGGTGTCGATGATGCAAGACTCGTGGTTGACGCAGTTGGATTTGAAGTAAAACTTCGATTGCCTTGGTATGGTGGTGAAGTGGCATCTGCCACCACAACAGTGCAAGCAAATGATTTCCCTCTTCTCTTTGCTGACTTGGCAGCAGGTACATATCAAGATATGACACTCTCTTCTTGCGGTCTTGAACGAAGTGCATCATCTTCGACTGTTGGTGTTTGGGAAAGTGAAGTGCTTGAAACACCACCCGAACAAAGGTTTGGCCGCATCCATTTTGCATTGGATAACGAATCAATCAATGATGTGACATTAAAATATCGAGCTTCGAACGACGGCATCTCATTTACTGAATATCAGGTTGTCCTTGAAAAAATGGAACTCCCGCTTGTACCATACGTACAAATTATGCTTGAGGTGAGCGAAAGTTGTGTTTCTAAAGTTTGGGTTGACATCAATGACCCTACGCTTCAACTGACTGGACGAATCTACGGAGATGTCGATGGAATTGACTCAGTTTATTCAAGATGGCTCGTCTTTGTCGATGGCGAAGTAGTTCGAAATGAACCTGTAGAAATAGGTGCCTTTTCGATTTCAATTCCTCTTGGCTCGTATCTTCCTCATGACAATTCCGCATTTGAAGTTCAAATCAAAACCTGGTTTACTTGGGACTCACTTGGAAACAAAAGTACCACAGGATTTGAAATCTCAAACATGGACATCAATGGTGCATTTTCAGTTGAATGGGATGAAGACCCCATTTGCGAAGATATTGGACGCATCGATTTGTTTGAAGATGGGGGGGGCATCATTCTTCCATTTTTGGAACGATGCAGTGACGATCGACATGCGAACGAAGACCTTGCCGTTACATTTTCAAATTCAAATGCAAACCTCATCGATGTGGACCTCGCCGAGGGACAAATACGAATTCATCTTCTTCCTGAAGTATCCGGCCAAGCGATTGTATCAGTCACCGTGACAGACCCTGCTGGAAATACATACGAGGATTCGTTCGAAGTGATTGTAGAATCGGTCAATGATGCACCCGAAGTCGAAGAGTTCCCAGGCATTATACCCGTTGAGAAAGATGTTCCACTTGTGGTTCAATTCTCAGCAAGTGATGTTGATTCTTCTACCTTAACAGCAAGCACCAACAAATCATGGGTTACTGTCAACATGGACACCATGGAGTTAACCATCATGTCACCGACCGTTGGTTTTGATTCAATTCTATTCTCGGTTTGTGATGAATTGAGTTGCAGTAGTCGAACATTGGATATCGAAGTTCTTGCAATGGCTGACCTCATCGTTGAAGATGTCGAATTTTCAAACACTGTAAAGCAGGGTGAAGTCATTGAGGTACAAGTCTATGTTCGCAACATTGGCCAAGCAGAAGCAACAATGATTTCGGTTCGATGCCAAACAGATGATGAACTCGTCGACCTTGATACGATTCCCGTATTACAACCCGGACAAGTTGCCATTGCCTCATGTCAATGGGTTGTTCCAGAAAATAAACTGGCTACACAATTCGAGGTTCTTATCGACCGTGGACTGAACATTCAGGAAGGGAACGAAGAAAACAATGAATGGACTTCACTGCTTTCAATTGAAGAGAAAGAACAACCAAGTCAGAATGAGGACGACTCAATGCTATCGATCTCACCTAGTACGAGTTTGAGCATTGCTACAATTTTCATCATCTTGCTCATCATATTTTTCATCATGTTTGCCCCAGCAAAAATCAAAAAAATCGAATAGAAGGGTTGTTCGATGGAGTCTAAGACCTTAACACCTGTCCAAGTCGAAGCATTGCTTAAACGGATATACAAGGTTCCTATCATGGAATCCCTTTCCATGAACATTATAGGGCTTGAAGAAGGCGTATGCATTGCTACAGTTCCAAGACAAGCGAAGTGGGACGGCATATACCAAACCTTCCACGGTGGAATTCTTGGTACCATCGCTGATTCAATCACATGTTTTGCTATTCTCACAAAACTTGGTGCTGACGCAAATGTGGCTACGACCGATTTCAATATTCGATTTTTAAGGCCCTGCCATACCAATGTGACATGTATAGCAAGGGTCATTCGTGCTGGTCGCACATTGAGTTTAGCCGAAGCAGAAATCACAAATGAAGAAGGGCAAATCGTTGCATTGGCACAAGTGAGTTACATGAACATCAAACCGTTGTCTTGATGTCGCATAATTTTGATATCCACCTCAATATTCATAAGTAGACCGAGTCAGAATCGGTTACTTTGAGGTCGTGGGGGCCGTTCAACAATGTTGACAAAGTGGATGTGGGAACATATGCCAGAATTGAAAATACGCATTGAAACTGAGGAATTCATTTACGAAGAATTTGTTGAAGCTTGATCGGATTCATCTTTTGCCCACCGCCTTGGGTAAAGGTCAGCATCCATCAAAACCATCGTAGGTTGGGCTACTTCGCCTTCGCTGATTTCTGCTATCTCATTTGCTGCATGCTTGAATTTGACAAGGGAAACTGCCTGTCCCTGACAGGTTGTAATGAGTGCTTGGGTCCCCTTGTCAATGGATTCATCGATGGATACAATCCCTGGCCGAAGTAAAGGTGCCCCGTTTGATAATGCTGCAACAGCTCCATCTTTGATGATACATTTAGGAAAATGCTCGAGCAACGATTCAATCGGATGGATAATACTCCTGAGTGCTCTATCATCACCTTGTTCTTTCCAGAGCCAGACCGCATCGGCAAGGACATCCATTGACACACACTGTTCCAGATTGAATCGTCCTGATTGATTTCGACGCAATTCTTTGAGCTCGATAGGCATACCCGCAATCAAGCCCATGTCACGAGCCATCGTTCGAATGTATGTACCCGATTCGCAACGCACTTCGATGATAAAATCCCTCTCCTTAGTATCAATAAGTTTGACCGACTCGATCGTACGAGTACGTACCTGAACTTTAACTGCTGAAATTTCCGGTGGAACATTGTAGATTTTTCCTTCAAATTGTTTTACGAGTGACTCAAGCGTATCATGGTCAAGTGGTGATTGACTTCGTAGAACGCAGATGTAGGATTTATTATGTTTCAATATTGCAGAAGTTAACTTTACTGATTTTCCAAGCAGAAGGGTCAATACACCAGTTGCAAATGGGTCTAAGGTCCCTCCATGACCCAACTTTTCAAGGTCAAGCAGGTCTCTGGCCCATGATGCAAGTTGATGTGATGATGGACCTGGTGGCTTGTCAAGAAGGATAAAACCTGATTGCATTAATTGATCGAGGCTTCTTTCAGTGGGTGAAGAACCAAGGTTCTCGTCGGGGGTATAATCAGCATCAATCTCGAAATATGTCGTCATTGTTTTTCCTCCAAAATCAAAAGAACCTGTTCAACCATGTCCTCAATCGATAACGAAGATGCATCAATAATATGTGAATATGGTGTTGAATCTTCAGGATTCAGGCCATACAACTCATCAAATCGCTGAAGGTCAACATCCAATCTTTTCCGATTTGCTTCAAGGGCATCATCCAAGGAAATACCCTCCCTTTTCGTCACACGATGGGCACGCTCTACTTCCGATACATTGACCCAAAGTCTGACACAGTCCAAATTCAATTTGTAAGCCCACCATCCTGCCAAACGAGATTCAACAATGTCTGCATTATTTGCTAACATCCTCTGCTGCAGAATTTCATCCAATTCACGGTCAACGTCAAGATTGGAAACGCACATCCGCCCAAATTCAGCAAGTGTCACTCCTTCTTTTTGGGCTTGCTCACGAAAAATTTGTCCGCCGTTCAAACTGGACCAATTGAGAATCAGTTCAAGTTGTCCAACCAATGTCGACGTACCGCTACCTGGATGGCCCGAAATGGTGATTTTTACCATATCTACACCCATTCATGGAAACAGACATTGCATCTTTTCGTCCGTGGCCCATCATAGGTGATGATATCGCCTTGGCATTCCGGACATTCTAGAATTCCAGCAAAAAATGATTGGTTTGTTGTTTTCGAATCTGCATTCGATTTTTTCTTTTGTTGTTGCCTTTGCTTTGCTTTTTCTTCACGTTTCTTGGCTGCGCTCGATTTGCCACCAGATTTCTGAGTAACAAGATGGAGAAGTGGCTCTTTAAGAATTTCACCAGATGTGACGAGTGGGTGACTCTTGAATCGAAACAATTTGATGTGCCTGTCGAGTATACGTCCATAAGCAGCACTCATGCAAATGTAACAACAAATCCATGCAGGGAAAAAGAGAAATTTGTCATTGAGGAGATTCCATTCTGTAGCCCAAGGCAATGATACATAATCTACGCGGAAATTGGTAACTGCAGTCGTGAGCCACGCAAAAATTGCAATAATAAAAATCATGGTAAACATCATCGGTTTCATTGCTCCCATTTGCACTTTGAGTTGCTCTGGCATCATTTGTTGCTGCAAAATCATGGCTTTTTCTTGGAGAATTGGGTCTCTTGAAATTCGTGCCTCGTTAAGCATTTGTCGAACTTGCGACTGTCGATGGCCGATATGTGCTTGGTCAATAGGATCCACGAAAAAGTTTCGAATTACGGTGTTTAAGGTCATTGAAAATGCACCAAGAATCAACACGGTGAGGACAAAAAAAGAATCCTCTGGCAGGATTGGCGCCAAAATAGGGTCAGCCATTTCGCCTACGCTCGTTCGAATCGAAGGCGTCATGATAAGAAAAGTCATGAAAATCATGACGAGCAACATCATGAACATCGAACCGCCGGGGGGAGGGGGCGGAGGAGGACTCGGACCATTGGCCATGAAACATGTGTTGGTCCATAGGGGATGAAGGTTGGCTTTCAATCATTACAAAAAAGGCAGGTGTTTCGGTGTAAATCCCCTCTTTGAAGATCCATTAATTTCCACAGAAAAGATGTAATAAATGACATTATGGTCAAGGAAACGGGGGCATGAGATGAAACCAAAAGAACGGCTTGAAGTCAGTGAAACATGGTTGCACCCTTTACCCATGCCAATGCCAGGGCAACCTGTTTGCGTTACCGAAAACGAGGCATTAGAACAACTTGCACGGCTTGGAACTCATCCTCAAATTTTCTTGTGGACTGACCAAGAACGCAGAGTACCAAAATCATGGCATTTTCTAGCAAGCGTACGACAAGGCGTACCTCCTCGAGGTATTTTTGCTGAGCTTGAAGCGTGGAAAAGTCAGTACCCAAAAGCATGGCTAGCCGTCGATTTGCGTGATGGAGTCGTTCCTCCGTCAGTGCCAAAACCACTTGAAATTGTGTTGTCAGAACTCGGACGTTGCTCACTTGTCATCGTCAACGAATCTGAAGACCATCCTGATTTCCCAAGATGGGTGTTGCCATAATCAAGCAGTAAATTCGAAACCGCAAGCAGAGCATGTTGTGCTACCTTCAGGGTTTGAACTTTCACAAACCGTACACACAAGTTCGCCTAAAGATTGACTTGAATCGTATGCTTCTTCAGTTGCAGATTCAACCACCTCGTTGTCGCTCGCATCATCATTCACTTCACCTTGGGCTTCATCATTTGAATCATCACCTAAATGCCCTGTCCAAGCCTTAGCTGCATCTTCAAGTTCTGCTTTCTTGAGATAGCCGTTATCATCATGGTCGAAATCGGCTGCGAAAACGAGGAATGAATCCCTATCTGCGATTCCAAATGATTCCATAACCTTCACCAAAACATCCTCTCGCCATGTGACGGTGATGGCAGCATCGTCTCCTGAAGAGTCCCCCCCTTCAGTTGATTCGTCCTGCACTGATGCCTCATCAGCCTCTTCTTCTACAATTTCTTGTTCGAGAGCGGGAAGATCATCGGATTCGATTTCATCACCAATGTGAACGCCATGGAATCGGTTAAGTGCTTCAGCATCTACTTCGCCACTGCCCTTATCAATAACGCTGCGCCAGTTATCTGACAAATCAACCAGTGCGCCCTTCCAGCCCACGGCGCTAAAACCTTGCTTCATTTGTTCAATAATTGGCGATAAAAAATCCCCGTTAGCTTTTGTAGAAAGATCCA
>JAUREO010000051.1 GCA_030827365.1 Candidatus Poseidonia sp.
TGGCGTTACGGTTTTCTTGATTAAATCATATAAATCCTGATTTCAATACAATTCATGCGATGAATTGATGTGTTACGTTCATCACCCTCCCATCCCGCGATGATGATTGCTTACCGCAACGACTTTCGTTGATTGACGGGCGAACTGAGCGGGACACCATGGTGATTGCATGATACCTCACAATGCCATCATTGGTCTTACACCCCTCCCTCATGACCATGTGGTGTGGCAACAAGCGAAGCCGTGGAAAATAGTACGGTCCATGCTTGCCATTGTCTTTCTCTGTTTTCTCCTCTCCAACATCACCATTCTCATTGCTGCAGGATTTCTTGATGCGAATTTCAATTATGTTCTCGGTCCCATGGATTCTTTACTTGTGTTCAGTGGTGGAATTTGTTCCTTACCACTCATCGCCCTCTTGTTGCTTTCAAGAAAGCCTCAATTGACCCACAGCATTGTGGCAACGCCTCATGCCAATGGAACTTCAGTTCATCCACTCGGAGGCAATATGGTCGTTCAAACAACAGTTCCCACTCTTGTTCGTCACCACTTAGTTCGAACCAACATTCCTCTCGATATGCCAAAAACGAGTCAATTGTGGATGATTTTCATCTTTGGAATTGTGATTTCCACATTGTGTTTGTTGCCTCTCGCCCTTGGCAAAATCAATGTTGTGACGATTCTTCTAGCTATTTTTGTACTCATTCCAGCATGGTTGATTGGATTTTCAACGCCGGTCTTTGGATGGTGGTCGATTACAAGTCGGCATATGGGATTCCAGATTGGTGCTAAGGATGGTGAGCTTATGCTTATGGCAGGCATGCTTGCGGGTGTTCCAGCGATCATCATCAATTCCTTACTGTCACCCATTGTGATTACCACCTTTGACATCCCAATGGATGCGATGACGGACCTCGGATATGGAATGATTCTCTTTTTATCGGCTCCCATTGGCGAAGAAATTTCAAAGGCTCTTGCCGTGTTGCTCTTGTTTCGATACTTAGAAACGCCCCGACACGGATTTTATGTTGGCTCAACAGTAGGGCTAGGATTTGCCCTCGTCGAAAACGCTCAGTATATTTTGGGTTCACTTGCTGTTGGCGATGGAGGTATTTCCTTTCTCATCACCTCGGTGATTCGTGGAATCGGTTCTATTCCCGGCCATGCTCTATGGACAGGTATTTCTGGATACGCCATAGCATCAAGTCTGCAATGGAAAACAAGAGATTCACATTCTGTATACGACTTTCGTACTTCTGCACCAAAAACCGAATGGGTCCTGTTTGAGAAATCAACCGGTCAAGTCGTCTCGACCTCAAGATTAACTGCTCGACCATCAGATTGGCTCTCGAGGTGGGTTAGGAAACATCGAAAACATGCTTGGAATTTACCGGCACATTGGACTCAAGGTCTCCTTATTGCTATTGCAGGTCATGCGTTTTGGAATGGTTCGTCTTGGGCTATTGGTCTATTGGAATTCGAATCGATGGTCTTGTATGCCATCGTCAACATTGGATGGATTCTTGTTCTGGTCTTCTTGTTGTGGCTTGCCATCGTGCGAATCGTCCCTCCAATCTTCCAAGTTCAGGAGGAAAATGTAGCCGACCCACTTAATTGATAAACTACACCAATCGAGAAGAACACAGGCGAACGATACAGTTTGATTCAAGGTACTTTTCCGGGAGGGGTACTATGGACTTTTTTTCTAGTGGACTCAATACGACGAATTTAGCAGTGACTATTGTCATTCTTTTTGCACTCATTTTGATGTCCACAAAGGCAAAAATGCTCGATAAAAACGGTGTCATTGCCGCCTCAGTACTCGGATTTATCGTCGGTGGCCTCGGTCATTGGACATGGCTCATCATATTGCTTGGATTTTTGCTGTCAAGCCACAAAGCAACCAAATGGAGGTTTGGGGAAAAACAAACACTCGGCTTATGTGAATCAGAAGATGGTCATCGTGGTTGGAAAAATGTAGTTGCGAACGGCTTTTTTCCAGGTGTAATGTGCATCATTGCATTTCAATTTGGTAATTATGAAGCAGGCATATGGCTTTTTGGAGCATCAGTGGCTGTTGCCGCTTCTGATACTTTTGCGTCAGAAATTGGCTGTCTCGATCCCAGGGTACGAATGATAACCACAATGAAACCGTGTGAGCAAGGTGAAAATGGTGGCTTTTCACCCAACGGTCAATTAGCAGCGTTCCTTGGTTCGCTAATTGTTTCACTCTGTACATTCATCAGTGCCTACCTCACAAACGTTGTCTCATTCGACGATGGAATTGCCCTGACAGGCGTCCTCGTCGCCACAGGTTGGATTGGTTGTCAAATCGATAGCATTCTTGGAGCCACACTTGAAAACCGCGGACTTCTTACCAAAGGTACGGTCAATGCATTTTCAATTCTCGGCGGTGTTATCATCATGTGGGTCTATCTTGGCATGCCATTCTTCGCATGAAGCCATTGTTTTATTGAACTTGTACGATGTGGTTTATTCATGCGGAGGGAAGTGAGTATTTTCCTACTCTCTTTGCTCATCTCGTCAGTCTTCATCAGCCTCAGTGCATTTGCAGCGGAAGGTGATATTCGATACGATGCAGGTTTCGAAGAATGGGATATTGTAGCAATGGAACGACTTTTTGTCGAGGGTGATGATGTCGACTCAGCCGTTTTACAACGAGGCCAAACCGATTCCGCAGTGGGCGGTTTTGTTGTTAGCGTCACAGGAGGACCAGTACCAGTGTTTAGTTTGGAAAGTCCTCCTGTGTACGAGTCGATCGATACAAATGTCCAAATGTCAGTGTTCTTTTCAATGATTCTTCAAACAAATTCCGGGCCTACATCCTGCACTCGGCAAACCTTCACCGATAGTTCAACCAGTCTGTTTTACACCGTCCGAGTCGCTGGCCAAGAAGTGTATCAAGAAGAAGTTACAGAGACTATCGATAAAGTCACACAAAACGATGCCATGAATTTCTCAGGTGCGTTTCAGAATGTGAGCCTTGTCATGGAGCCAGGTGATACGATTACGTTGGATGTATCCGTGCATCATCGGTGTGTTGGTACAACCGCCCGAATTCAGTGGGGCGGATTCGAATTCAACAGCGGGGGCATCATCATGGAGGGCGTGATGTATCAACCAGAAGCATCGATTTTTGTAGATGAAGCCCGAAGAGCCCACATTCAAATCGAACAAAATTTACCCTTTGGTCCAGAAGATTTACGAGACCAAAAGTGGGAAATTTGGGGGCCACTTGACAAAGATGAGAAGTTCACCAACGATGGTGACCTGTTGGTTGAAACCAGTGCGAACCGCATTCAAATGTACCGTCAATTGGGCAACAACACGACGGTGAGTACTTGGTCAGGTGCAGAAAAATTACCATTAGGTGATTTGAACCTTCAGATTTGTATTCGTTCCATCGCTGGGGACCTCAACAGCGATTGTCACGCTTTTGGAATTCTTCGATTTGAAGTGGAAGAACGCTACGATGGTTTTGCCAACGCCACACTGTTGCTCTCCATTGCAACCACCTTGAGTTTCTTTGGATTTGTTTGGAACGCTTATCGACAACATTTACTCCTGCCGTTACCTATTTTGGGTGCTCTTGTGGTGCTCCTGCTCTCAATCATCATGGGCCCAGTCTTGACACAATACAACCTCGATGGGATACCTCCACAGCAATACACTCCACAATTAACGGATGTTTGGCTTGAAGACACCAACGGCAGTGAAGTTTCTCTTGGTGAGTTATACAACGGGAAAAACTTGTTACTCGTAGCGATTGTTTTACCGGGTTCGGAAAATATTTTTGACCATGCAAATGAATTCAATACGACCCTTGATACCTATGCTTCTGATATTGAAGTCATACATGTCATCATGGGCGAGGACGCAACTCAATTCGATGTTGAATTGCTTGAACAAAGCATCAATGCCTCGTGGAGCGTATATCTCGATTCAGCAAGTGCTTTTGAGAGTCTATCACCCGGTGGTCTTTCAGACCATGTTCTCCTCGTTGATGCGGCAGGTATTGTTTCTTACTCGTCTACACCTACTGCAGGTGCAAAGGATATTGCTGATGCTATCGATGCGGTTGAATCCGGCGGCAGTCAGCCCATTGCACCCATGTTCGGCGTGATTTTTGGTTCAGCACTCTTCCTCATTTTCCTTGCTCTTCCACGAGAAGGTTGGGAAGCACCTGAAGAGCCACTTCCACCCGGATTGCTGTGGATCTCGATCATAATCGCAGGTGCAGTCGGTGTCTTGCTTGTCAATCTTCCAATGCTCCTACTTGTCTTGCTTCCACTACCCTGGTCGATTGGTTATTTTGGCCAAATTTTGATGATGGTGTGGTTCCTTGAAATGGCCTTGGTCACTGCACGAAAAGGCTCACCATACGAGGCAGATATCGTTGGAAAAGCACTTCATTCATTGTTCCCTCAAGTGTTTCAAAAATGGCGCGATGTTGTTGACATGCAACGGGATGTTCTTCTCGGAGTTTGGGCAGGATGGATGACATGGTTCGTCTATCCTATGTGGTTCCAACAAGGTGTGGGTGCAACAGCATTGATGGGGGGGGCATCAATTGGAATGGCACTTTTCTTGTTTGGTGTCTATCTGTTATTTGCTGGTCTTGCTATTCTTTGCTTACGATTTGTGGCCTCTTGGGGCGGCCCATTTTCAAGGCTCTTCGGGAGATTTGGAAGCGAAGTATTTGCCCAATTCGTAGGATGGGCACTCGTTCCGGTTGCTTTATGGGCTCTTCTAAACACATTCTTTTCATTATCAAATATTGGAATTTTCTAAACCTTCAAGACCTTAGAGGTGATTCCTCTCGTTCATGCCACAACAACAAACTTGGAGTAAGACGAATCTTGAATTATTTTTTCAATGCCCACGACAGTGGTTTCTCAAGTACGGCCGACCAAAGAAACCATCCGATACCCTTCAACCCTCAACCCGAATAAGCCAACGAGATATTTCCATTCGGATAGCTCGCAGAGTGTTGTATGAGTGGCTCGAAGACCACAAAAATGGTTCACTGTGGTCACAGCAATTCAAGAAGCAACAAATTCAAGACATCACCGAATTCATGTTCTCGAGCCTTAAATTACAACTTGAAACATTTCAAAGCAAAGCCATCGTTCAAAATGTTGAGCATTGGATCGATTCGTTGATTGAACATCCCTGGCTCAGTAAAGTTCGACATCAATCGACATCATGGCTCTTTTTTCCACGAACTGAATCCATCGGAAAACATGGAAATATTCTGTATTGTGCCCCTGATATTGTGGTGTACGAACAAGGCGTTTGGACTTGTGTACGCATACAATTTAGTCCCTTTCAATTCAATGAAACCACCCATCTTGAAACCTTGAGCATGGGAATTTGGGCTCTTGAACGCCCGTTCATGACAGAAGCAACGGCAAATATTCGAATTCGAAATATTTCCCTCGAACGACATCAATGGCGAGGTGTTGAGTTCGAATGTGGGGATGAATTGTTGGAGCGGACACAGAAACTCATCGAGTATGATTTAGAAGCGATGAGGGATTTGAAGAATGAGGTTATGGTCTTGAAGTCACTCAATGTATTACCGCTTGCTAAGCATCCTCGAATTTGCAAATCATGCCCTCACCTTGGTGTATGTCCAGCGTCAAAAGGGTTAGCCGAGGCAAAATTAGAACAACAGGTTCTTGCTCTTTACGACTTAAAACAATCAAAGTTTCGACACAAGGTCGGCTAATACAACAGATGGATGCCCAGACTTTGTAACGCCACTTGCAAGAAGCACGCCTTCTGACCCAAGTTCAATAGCCTTTGCAACATCTTCACCATTTTTCACTCCAGCCCCACAGAGAATGCGAACATTGGGGTTGACACTTTTGACGGCATTGACCGTATCGGTGACAATTTGAGGGTCCGCTGTGGTGACTGATATGTCGCCGCCAATCAATTCGGGTGGCTCAACGGCAATAAAATCAGGATTGAGAATCGCAAGTGCCTTTGCTTCTTCGACATCTGCAGCACAGGCACACACTGGAAAACCATCGGGAAGCATCGACAGCAATTGTTCGACATGTCCCAAGTCAACTTTGTGTTCGGCATGATTGATGATCGTTCCCCTTGCACCTCGTTCTATAGCAGTGTTGGGCTCTAACCACCCTGTATAGCCTCCTTGTCCGACGGGGTCGAGATGTTGACTCCAAACTTCAACACCCCCAAGTTTTGCTGTTTCGCACAGGTCAAATGCCGAGACGACTGCGACAAAAGTTGCTTTTGAATGGTCGGCATCCCGCATGGCTTTTGCAAGTTCAATGGCACGCTCTCCAGAAGCGGAGTCGTAGGTTTTGAAGTTGACGACAATCAAAGGTTTGACCATGATTCATCCACGAAGGCTTTGTTTTAGATGTTTGGCAAATTTTACGATGACTAGGAGGTATTTGGGTAGGTTCCGCCACTTTGAATGGTATGTTCTGGCACATGGGCGTTGAAATCGATGACTACATTTTCCAGTCGGCTACCTGAACCAATGTGTGCATTTGCACCGACAAGACAACCCGATAACGAAACATTTTGGTCGACTTGAACATGCTCGAGGAGGGTTGAATGTTGGACGTTCGAAGTTGCATGAATTGAACAACCCTTGCTGATCATACCACCTTCGATACGTGCTTCGATACTTTGGTCTGCAAACCATGCATCTTGTTCTACAACACCAGAAGTAAATCGTTGTTGTGAGATGCACACTTGAATCGCATCTTTCCAAGATTGTGGTGTGCCAGCATCGATAAAATAGCCTTCAAAAGGTAAGCCACACAATTTGTTTTCTTCGGCGAGTATTGGAAATACTTCACGTTCTAATGAGTGTTTTCCGGTTGGCATGTAATCAAAAATTTCATCGTTCATGATGTAGGAACCTGCATTGATGTAATTTGAAAAAACCTCTTCAGGTTTTGGTTTTTCCTTGAATTGGGTGACGAAATGATCTTCGTCGAGCCCAACGATTCCAAATCTTGTTGGGTCTTCAACGCTCCACAATCCAAGTGTTGCCGTTGCCTTTTTTTGTGCATGAAGGTCGAGAAGATTTGTCGCATCTAATGATGAAACAATATCACCGTTGAAACAAGCAAATGTTCCAGAAAGAACATCCCGACAATTTCCGAGCGCTCCTCCCGTGCCGAGAGGACCATCCTCTTCGACAATTCTTACATCGAATGGCAGGTCTTTTGAGCGAAAGTATTCTTCAAGTTCTCTTATTTTGTAGCCTGCAGCAATCACCACTTCATCCACAAGGTGAGCAGGTACATTTTCCACCACTCGCTCCATCAGTGTTTTATCGAGCATTGGAAGCATTGGTTTGGGTATGTGATGCGTCCATGGGTAGAGGCGGGTTCCAAAACCACCTGCTAAGACCACCACTTGCATTGAATGCCCGAGAAGGTGGACATTAATCAAAAGGGATGGTTGCAAGTCAAAGAATCCTTGCAAAGTATTCAAAGACGGGTTGTTTTTCCAAACCATTGTTGGTCTTATGAATATCCACGAGTATCAAGGAAAGGCATTACTTCGAGCGTCTGGAGTACCAGTATTGGAAGGCGTGCATTGTACCACCGTTGAGCAAGCCTTAGCCGCTTACGATTCACTCGGTAGTAAGGTTGTTGCAGTGAAATCTCAAATTCATGCAGGTGGACGAGGTAAAGGGACACTGTACCATCCAAAGTCCAGAGAACACATCATGGATGGCGGGGTAAAAGTTGCTTTTTCACGAGATGAAGTTGAAACATACGCCACCAATATTCTTGGTCATCTTCTGGTCACCATTCAAACTGGCGAAGAAGGTAAAATTGTTCGAAATTTGTATGTTGAATCCGGCTGCGATATTGCCCATGAATACTACCTTGCAATTCTTGTGGATCGAGAAAAAAAATCAGTTCTCATCATGGCTTCGACCGAGGGCGGAGTCAACATCGAAGAGGTTGCCGAGCATACACCTGAAAAAATTCACAAAATCAATGTCGACCCCAACGCTGGTCTGCTTGGCTATCAGAAAAGAGACCTTGCTATGCAACTCGGGCTCTCCGGAGCAGCCCACAAATCCTTTGTTCAGGCCATTGGCAAAATGTATTCGATGTTTTTGGCCAATGACTGTTCGATGGTCGAAATCAATCCACTCGTGCGAACGACTGATGACCAAATACTTGCTCTCGACGCCAAAATTTCATTTGATGAGAATGCAGAATTCCGTCACAAGAATTGGGCCGACCTTCGAGACCTAAGTGAAGAAGAAGAAGTTGAAATTAGAGCGAAGGAAACTGGTTTGTCATATGTGAAATTAGATGGCAACATTGGTTGTTTGGTGAATGGTGCTGGACTTGCTATGGCCACCATGGACGTCATCAAACTCTACGGTGGCGAGCCAGCAAATTTCCTCGATGTCGGTGGAGGGGCGAATGAAGAACAAGTCAAGACCGCATTTTCAATCATTCTTGAAGACCCAAACGTCAAGGGTATTCTCGTGAATATTTTCGGAGGTATCATGCGATGCGATATTATCGCCAGAGGCGTCATCGGAGCCACACAATCTCTCGGATTGGACGTGCCGCTCGTCGTTCGACTTGCGGGCACAAATGTCGAGGAAGGAAAAGCCATTCTCGCTGCCTCAACGCTCAACATTCACCCAGCTGACGACCTTGCCGATGGTGCTCAAAAGATTGTTTCACTCATTGGAGGTGAGGCGTGATGGCAATATGGATTGAAGAAGATGCGAAAGTCATCGTCCAAGGTATTACAGGTAATCAAGGCATGTTCCACGCAGACAAAATGGTCGAATACGGCACAAATATCGTAGGAGGATGTACGCCTGGAAAAGGAGGGCAATCCGTTGAATTGCAAGGGCGTTCGTTTCCAGTTTGGGATTCAATGTTTGAAGCTATTGCTGAAACAAATGCAGATGCGACCGTGATTTATGTTCCTCCACCTTTTGCAGGTGAAGCGATTATGGAAGCAGCAGATGCATTTGACACTATCAAAGGCGAAGGTGTGATCGTATGCATCACCGAAGGCATTCCTACCCTTGACATGGTTCGTGCAGTTGCGTTTGTAGAAAATCGACCCGGCATTCGCCTTATTGGACCGAATTGCCCAGGTATCATCACTCCAGGAGAGCAGGGTGGAGCAAAAATTGGTATCATGCCCGGTCATATCCACGCTAAAGGTCGAATTGGAATTGTTTCTAAATCAGGAACACTCACCTACGAGGCAGTCGCTCAAACGATGAGTATTGGCGAAGGCCAATCCACATGCATTGGAATTGGTGGTGACCCGGTCAATGGCACAGGATTCATTGATTGTTTGTCCGCTTTCGAAGCCGACCCTCAAACCGAAGCCGTTGTCATGATTGGAGAAATTGGTGGTACGGCAGAAGAAGAAGCCGCTGCATGGGCAAAAGAACACATGTCCAAGCCAATCGTAGGTTTCGTAGCAGGCTCAACAGCACCACCAGGAAAGAGAATGGGTCACGCAGGAGCAATTATTTCTGGGGGAAAGGGAACTGCGGAAGAGAAATTTGCAGCCTTTGAAGCGGCAGGTATCGCTTGTGCCAAAGACCCATCTGAACTTGGTGCGGTCCTGCTCAAAGCACTCCAAGCCAACGGACTACGATGAAGAGACAAGAGATACGGCATCCCCTGTTTTTACGTTTCCTTCTTGCAAGACTTTTGCGTACATTCGAGAACAGGAAGGATCGAGGTCGTGTGAGATACACGAGAAGTCGCCATCGATAAATGATTCAGCGATTTTGTAACACGGCGAAGCAGGCATAGTAATCTCCAATTTCACTTCGCCAATCTCAAGAATCGACCCCGCTTGAACATCCTTCCAATCAAGTCCCTTAATCACGATATTTTCACCCGTTGTACCGCAATCGATAGGGTGACCTTGAGTTTGTAAGTTCGATATAACCTCAAGCGAAAAGAGGCAAACTGCCTTCATGATTCCACCATGATGTTTTGTGTTTTTTTGTTTATCACCTTCGACACCCAATGACGTAATTCGTGCCGCGTCGATACGGTACTTTGGGACTCCGCCGTCACTATTGATATGAATCGAATGTAGATGGGCAGTCATGTTGCTCACGGATTACATCTTGTGAATGGCGTGTCCAAGTGTATCAAGAATCGCTTCATGTGTCATCTCGGTCATGGTAGGGTGAGCGTGGATAGTGAGGGCAACATCTTCGAGAACCGCTCCCATCTCAAGGGCAAGAGTCCATTCACCGACAAGTTCGCTGATATGTGTTCCAACGCCTTGAATACCGAGGATTCTGTGGTCGTCTTCTCTTGCAACAACTCGTATGAACCCACCCGTTTTTTCGGCTTCTTGGGTAAGAGCCCTTCCATTTGCTGCGAGTGGGAATTTTCCGACGATGATAGGATGGCCTGCTTGCTGAGCCTCATCAGGTGAAAGTCCAACCGAAACAATTTCTGGTTCAGTAAAGACAATCGCTGGCACACCTTGTGGGTCGTATACGCGATGATGTCCAGCGATAATTTCAGCAACCATCTCACCTTGATGTGATGCAACGTGGGCGAGCATTTCACCTAAATCACACACATCACCAATGGCGTAAACACCCTTCATGTTGGTTTGGCATGAAGAATTAACCTTGACAAAACCGCGTTCATCAAGGGCCACTCCTGCGGCTTCAAGCCCTTTCGACATAGGCTTTCTTCCAACCGTGATAAGCACCTTGTCAACTTCTATAGATTGCATCTTTGAATCGTCTTTTTCGTTCTTGTCGATGAAAGAAACCTTGACGCCACTTTTTCCTTCTTCAGCACCTTTTGCAAACACACCGGTGTGGACGGCAATCTTGTTTTTCTTGAGATAGAGTTCGAGTGGTCTTCGCAATTCTTTGTCAAAGATAGGAAGGACGGAATCCATTGCCTCAATGACTGTAACTTCACTTCCGAGCATGTGGTATGTGATACCAAGTTCAAGACCGATGTATCCTCCACCAATCACAGCAACACGTTTTGGCAACTCTTCAAGACTCAAAGCCTCACGTGAGGAAAGAACATGTTCGGAGAATGGCATGAACGGAAGTTCGATTGGTACTGAACCGTTGGCCAAAATGACATTC
>JAUREO010000052.1 GCA_030827365.1 Candidatus Poseidonia sp.
GATTAAGAAAGTGCATGTGGCTATCGAAGAGAGGATTCGTTTTCAAATTCACCCAAAGATACGATGTTAGTGTGTTCTTGAAGATTTCACATACCTGCGACGGCTTCAAGAAGTCGAATCGATTGGCCATCATGATAGCATGTCTGCTGTGATTTCAAAATACGTTAAATCGCAGGGTGTCAAGCCCTCGTTTGTGTTTTTACTCATCGCCCCACTCTTGCTGAGTTTAATTGCTCCACTCGTAGGCGGTTCGGTTGTCTTACAAGACACTGGTCTTGAGCCAAGTGATATTTGGTCTGACGATTATGTCGACTACGAATTTCCTTGGGGCGGTGATGAAGCAGCCCAATTCAAAGCATACCATGACTACGACTCATTGAAAACTCGTATGTTGAGGTTGGCTGAAGACAATCCCGATATCGCTTCCTTCCATGAAGGATTGAATGGCGGCACAAATATTCGCGGCCAAGAAACCAACGAAGACACTTACAAAGGCTGGTTTTACGGTCATGCTTCACCATGGATGAAAATCACCCAAAATGTACATGATGGTGATTACAACTCCTTTGTTGGTGATTCTGGAAATTACGCTGAACGTCAAGATACTTTGATCGTCGGAAATCACCATGCAAGAGAATGGATGTCGTATGAGGTTCCTATGTTCATGATTGAAACCTTGATTTGGTCCTATTACAACATTGGTTATGACAACGACGGGGACGGCGAAGTCGATGAAGACCCATGGGGAGATGCTGACGGAGACGGTATTCTCGATGACGATGGTGACTGTCTTTCACTCGACCCTGCATTCCAAGATTCGGATGGTGACGGTACACCTTGTGGCCCCGGTGACCTTGGGGTGGACGAGGACTTCTCCGAGCAGAAATTGCATGACCTCATCAACACACGAGAAATTTACATCGTTCCTATGCTCAATGTCGATGGAAACAGATACGACCGTGAAGAATTCTGCGGCCCTACAGCGTGGGAAAACTGTGCAACCTCCGGTTGGAGGAAGAACCTTCGTGACAACACCGTGACAGGTATAACGCCACTTCCTGACCTCAATGAAGAGGTGGACGAAGGTTGCGATGGTGTTGACCTCAATCGAAATTACCAGTTTGAATGGGGTGCACCGTTGGGAGCAACCGGCCCGTTGGTTCCTGGTATGTGCTATGCAGACGGGCCCAACAATGATGTCTACAACGGACCAGTGGATACTGTTGACCAAGATGGTGATGGTCGTCTCAACGAAGACGGTGTTGACGGAAAAGACGACGATAGTGATGGTTTGGTCGACGAAGATTGGCTCGGAGGAAACAGCGAGCCTGAAACCAAATTCATTCAAGACCTTACGGAAATGAACGATGATAACAATAACGGTGGTTCAGATTTCCCTGCGGTAACCACATGGCACTCCTTTTCGGAATTGATTCTCTATCCATGGGGCCACTGTCAAGATTGCACGAATCCTGACCAAGCCCAACTCAAGTATCACGGTGATGTGATGGCGACGATGTCGAATTACGAAAACATGCAATCATCATCTCTATATCCAACGAGCGGGGATTTTTGCGATTGGCATTATGGCCTCTTTCAGACATACTGCTACACCATGGAAATTGGAAATGCCTTCCACGAACGCCCTGAAAATATTGACGACATCGTCCTTAGGAATGTCGGTATGGGCATGTACATGATTGAAATTGCAGACAACCCACGAGAGCGTGCCGATTTGGCCATCGCTAACATTTCTCAGCAAAATTATTTGAAGCAACCACGAAATGTCCAAATTCCCGAATCAGGAGATATTCCAATCGATATTTGCGTTTCAAATCTTTTCCCGTACAGTGAATCAAAAAGCCATATCATATGGCGACTTGTCAAACCAAGCCGAATGCAAAGTGATTATGGTCCTCGAGAATGGGCTACGACACCGTGGACAATGACACATGTAGAAAGAGTCGATGAAGCGTGCTCAATCGGCGCAGGCAACGGAACAATTCTTCGAGCCATGTTGCCAGTATCAGAATCAACCACGGGCGAATTGCACTACAAAGCACATGTTTCTACCCTCTCAGGTACCGATTTCTATCAGTATCCCACAGGAGGGGATTATCTTGTTCTTTCAATCTCTTACCGAGCATCCTTTGGAAGTGTGTTTGGTAGTCTCTTCATGTTCGTTGTCGTTGCAGGAACGGTGTGGGGCGGTTTAGGATGGGCCCTACGTGTAATGCTTGGTGGGCATGAGGACGAGCTTGCCCAAGCAGGTAAGGCGTAACCGAGGTGAATATATATGGCAGAATCCGACCAATTCAACGGCCGTTTAGGTCTCATCTTTGCATCGATAGGTGCAGCAATTGGAACTGGAAACATTTGGCGATTCCCTCGAATGGTCGGAGCGAATGGAGGAGGGACCTTCCTCATTCCGTGGCTGTTTTTCCTCTTTGCATGGTCCATTCCACTCGTGATTGCTGAATATGCGATGGGAAAACGTTCTCGAACCGGTACAATTGGAACTTTTCGAATTTTTGCTGGCAAAAAATTTGCATGGATGGGTCTTTGGACGGCTTGGATTTCCACCGCCATTGGTTTCTATTATGCCGTTGTGTCGGGCTGGACCATCAAATATTTCCAACTCGGAATCACTGGAGCACTCAATGGTGAAGGTGTTGACACCACAGAAGTATGGAATGCTTTCCTTGAAAGCCCTGGACAGGTGATATTCTTCCAATTTCTCGTCGTCCTTCTCACATTAGGAGCCATTTGGAAAGGTGCAAAAGCGATTGAAAAAGTCAATTTGTATTTGATGGTTTCATTGTTCGCACTTTTGTTCCTGACCCTATTCTTATCCTTGTGGATGGACTTTGAAGATGGCAGCCTTGACGGAGCCATGTTCATGTTTACTGTTGATTTCGATATGCTTGGTGAACCAGAGGTTTGGATCAATGGACTTTCTCAGTCGGCATGGTCTTGTTCAGCGGGCATGGGTATGTGTATTACTTATGCAGTGTACATGTCAAAGGACGAAGATACGGTCCTCAACGCCTTTACTATGGGTCTTGCAAACAACTCGGTGTCAATCATCGCAGGATTGGCGGTGCTTTCCGCTATTTTTGCTGTCAACCCAGACCCACTTGCAACCGTTACTGGAGGTTCATCCGCAATCACTTTCCTTGCGTTACCCGAGGTGTTTGCCCAAGCCCCGATGGACCCAATTGGGCCACTGTTCATGATGGCAGGATTCTTCCTCGCCCTATCTTTTGCTGCGCTCACTTCGATGATTTCAACGGTTGAGTTATGTGTTCGGAACTTTGTCGACCATGGATACGATCGTCAAAAGTCAGTATTCATTACCGGCGTTGCCATTTTCATGTTCGGTCTTCCATCTGCTATCATGTGGATAAAACTCGATTCAGCAGGTGTTGCTTTCCCCGAATTCCTTGAAGTCCAAGACCATATTTGGGGCTACGGCCTCATGTTTTCTGGTTTGTTTATCGCATTCTCAATTTGGAAATATGGATACCTCAAGTGGAAAGCACTCGTCGAGGCAGGTCATGCTGCACCTGGATTTGCAGGATATCTTGGCATAGGTGTTTCTGCCTTCCGTGATGATTTCATTAATACGGGCGATAACGATCTCGAGGTTGGACGCTGGTGGGACATTCTCATCTATCTTGCCTTCCCAATTCTGTTTGCCGTCCTCATGATTTCTTATTTCTCAGACATGATAGCGAACACTGAGAATGTGTGGGACCCTGCCAATCCAAAAGGCGTGACCATTATTCTCATGTTTTGGGGCGTCGTCGCTGCATTGTTTATTTGGTTCAACAAATATCTTGTTGCCCGACCCGTGTATCGAAACATTCCAGAGGGAGCAGATGTTGATATCTCCATGTTGCCAGGAGGTTCGGATGAACTCATTTCGGACATCCGAGACCGCAAAGACAACATCGATGCTTTCATGGATGCGGAAATCGTAGATTGATGAGGTTGTGTTATGGAAGATTTGGTGAGCACCCTCACCACTGGCCTCATTATTTCGCTTATTTTCATCGCCATCAGTTACTTCTTTTGGAGGAAGTTCGACAAGCCGACCCCCCTCATGATTGAACGAGAAGAAGAACGTCGCCAACTCAAGGAAGAACACCGCATGTGGCGAAAAGTCGAGAATCAAATGAAGGTCGAACAGGAAGAAGCCGAAGAACGAGCTGCTTACGAGCGAAGAAAAGCAGAAGAGCGGGCAAGGGCAGTCATTCCAGAGAAAGAAATCGTCACCAGTGCATGGAGTACACTCGGTCTTGATGCTCCGCCCAACCAAGAAGTGACATCAAGCGAGAGATTTGCAACAGGTCAAGATGCAAATGAAAACCATCGTGCTTTATCACTTGACCCAAGTGAACTTGAGCAAGTCGATGACACAGACCTTTTGTCTGCTCCAGACATGGTCCAAGTTCGGCAAGACGAAGGTGTTCAGGAACTACCTCCCCAAGCACCCGATTGGGAGTTGATTGAACGTATGAAAAAACTTGGTGAAGTCTCGGAAGAAGAGAAAGAAAACTTACCAGAGGCTCCAGATTTACCTTACCTTGAAGACTTGGATGAGGAAGATGAGATCGAGAACGTGGAAGTTGACATCGAAACACCACCCGAAATCACAGACGATTTCGAGCAGCAAGAACATGACACTGAAACCTTAGAAAATGTAGGAAACGAAGATAATATTGACGTGCAAATTGAAGAATCGCACGAAGAGAAAGAACCCCTGATTGTTCGAAGTGAAATTGAAGATGCTCAGTCTATCGAACCTGTGCTCACAAAAGATAGTTGCAATTTTGATGTTGAACACCGTACTGATTCCAACGAACCAGATTTTTGGACCGATGTTTCTTGGGGCTAAAAATCAACTTTCCAATGCAGGGAATACCAAAGATATGATGAACACTCACCATGTGAGGGGTTCATGGTGGCCAAACCTCGTGGAACGAGGGATTTTCTTCCTAAAGAGATGGCTCGCCGCCTTGCCTTCGAGCGAATCCTCGATGATGTCGGTGGACGACATGGATTTTTCCGAGTCCAAACGCCTATCTTTGAAACCTTAGAACTCTTTACTGCAAAATCAGGTGAAGGCGTTGTTGGTCAATTGTATTCATTTGAAGACAAAGGAGGCCGCCATCTCACTCTTCGCCCGGAGATGACCGCTCCTGTCATGCGAATGGTTGCCGAAGAATTGCGAAATGAAACCAAACCGCTTCGATTGTCCTACTTTGGTCAATGTTATCGATATGAGGAATTCAAAAAAGGGCGATATCGAGAGTTCTTTCAGTACGGTATCGAAATTATTGGTGCACCCGGACCGCTCACAGAAGCAGAAATTGTTGCAGTAGCGGTCAATATGCTTTCAGAGGCAGGAGTCAAAAACTGGGAACTTCGCATCGGTCACGTCGGTATACTCAAGGCAGTTTTGGGTGCTTTGGGCTTGTCGACCAAGGCTTCGGATGGTGGAGAAGCACCCATGGTCACAGCGATGCGACTCATCGATAAACGAGATACTGCTGGGCTTGAAGCATTTCTCACCTCACAAAAAATCGAGCGAGCCACAGCACAACCACTGTTTGACATTCAAGGCTTGTCGGGTGGAATCGAAACCCTTGAACAAGCCAACACCATTCTCTTGAGTATTGATGGTGTTGATACGACTCCACTCGATGAATTACGAACCACATGCAATGCCCTTTCTGCTCTTGCTCAAACGCCTACGACGATGAGTATTGATTTGACTGTCGCAAGAGGTCTTGATTATTACACAGGAATGGTGTTTGAAATCCACGTGCCAGAACTTGGAGGGGAAAGCCAAGTGCTTGGCGGGGGCTCGTACAAGCTCATGCATTTGTTTGGACTTGATGACCTCGACCCGTGTTGTGGTTTCGGCCTTGGATTTGACCGTGTCCTTCTCGCTCTTGAAGCACAGGCTGAACACGAAGGAAGAGCAGAAATTGTTCCAGGTGAAACGAACTCGGAACCAAGTATTGCGATGATCCCCTTCAATATTGATCCACAACATGTGCTTGCCCTCACTGCAGGTTTACGAAAAGCGGGCTACAGGGTTGACCTCGAACTCCGAGGTCGGAAAATTGGGAAGGCGATGTCATGGGCGAACAGTATTGGAGCGACGCACTGTATTGTGGTCGGACCACAAGACCTTGAGCAGGGTCAAGTTACGGTTAAGAATCTCAAAACAGGTGAGCAAAACGTTGCAGAATTCACCCTTGATGGCGTTCGTTCACTCATCGTTTGAAGCATCGTCTTCTCTTCGCATGTTGTAGAAAAATGCCATTGAGAGGGCAGCAGCACCCGCAACGAAGGTAAATCCTGGTGTGTCTTCAGGTTCCTTGATGCCATCCTCACCTGCTTGGAATGCATCGGTCCATGTCTCAGGGTCGATGGGTAAGTCAAGGCGGCTTTCCATTCCGAGAATGAGGGCGAAGTGGGCCGGAGTGCCTGAAACAAGAATGCCACCAGGGACAGCATCAGTTCGATCGCCTTTGAGTTTCATGGTGATTTCAATCACTGGATTATCGTCCCGTCCATCCCAAACCGCATGCTCTTCAGGGATGGTGAACATGAACGGGTAGGACTGATTTCCTTCTTGGAGTCCAGTCATTTGTTGCTTATGGATGATGTTTGGACCGTGATAAATGGTGATGTTCATGTTTTCACAATCGTTGTTGCAATTTCCGTCACCACCATTTTCCCAGTCACCACCAAGGTCAAGACGAAGGGTTCCACGGGCTTCACCTCCCACAGTGAGATTAAGCCGAGGTACAAGTTCAGGTTTCATGATGAATCGTAATTTGATATCGATTACGCCGTTTTCTTTTTCCTCACGATATTCTCCATCAGCTGTCGACATCGTGTCATTATTTGCAAAATGTGTCCACGCTTCTGCATAACCGTCGTGATACAGATACATGGTTGACGAGTTTTCATTCGGTTGTTTTGGGTCAGGCGGCTGCTCATCTTGCATCGAAGATGCCCCTGTGCCATGAACGGGTAGGAGAAGACAGAATGCCAACACAATCGCTACGATTGGACGACTTCGCATGGTAGACCCATTTCATGCCTCATTTTTCAACGCTTCTAAGGTATGGACCTCAAGGTATCAACATTGAATGAACAGAATATATTCACTCGAGGTCGTGAAATTTTAGCAATACCTTTCCAATATTTTTTGCATTATGCAGATAGTTATGGGCTTGCCCGACATCATGAGAAGCGAAACTTCTGTCGATGATTGGAGCAAGATGTCCATCTAAAATTCCTTGAAACAACGCCTGCATGTGGCTTCGCATCACGACTTCGTCGCTCCATGTACCCATGTGGATACCAAAGACTCCTCGGTTTTTGTTCATCAATTTGAGAGGCTCAAATTTCGGTGTTTTTCGTAGGGCTTTCATTGCGCCGAGCAATGAACGCTTTGCTGAAGGAGCCGCAGCAGAAAGTCCGTAGCAGTACAAAGCCCCTCCTTCGCACACCACAGATAAACTGTGGCGAAGATTTTCCCCTCCAATAGGGTCGAGAACAAAATCTACACCCCTGCCATTCGTTTTTTGTTTTACGATACTGACAAAATCCTCGTTGTATCTGTCGATGGCGATGGCTCCGTACTGTTTGATAATGTGATGTTTTGATGAAGACGATGTCGCAAAGACTTGATTGACGCCCAACCATGAACAAATTTGTAACGCTGCAGTTCCTACTCCACCGGCACCTCCGTGGACAAGAACGGAATGATGTGGTTGAATGTGTCCTAAATGTTTGAGGATGTGATAGGCGGTCATGTAGGTTACAGGTGTTGATGCAGCCACATCGAGTGGAATTTCATCAGGCAAAGGGATGACGCCTGAAGCGTCACAAATGACCATTGAAGATTGACCGCCATGCCGCATACCAGCGACGACTCTATCACCAATACGTACGCTTGAGACATCCTTGCCGACGCTGTCCACAACTCCACTTGCTTCGTATCCTGGGGTGAATGGATAGGGTGGACGAGGTTGATACAATCCGAGTCGCATCAGAAGGTCAGCAAAATTGATGCCCGCATAGGCTACTCGAATTCGAACTTCGTGAGGACCGCATTCTGGTGTTTGCATTTCCTCGGTTGAGACTTTACTCAGTCCGCCACTTCCCGTGAGTACCACGCGATGTTCCATGCGTGAGGAGACTTGCCTTGGTTTGTAAAAGAATGTCTTGAACGATAACGTTATTCAAAGCGGTGAAAATCAATTTGGTCGTCTTTGCGGTTGCTCGTACCATGTTCTCGTGTGAGTCTTAGTGCTTCACCGAGTACATCTGGGGTCATACGACTCGAACGTAATTCTTGACCGCCTACACCGGTGATGATGGCCATGACTTTGATGGTGTCGCCAAAGGTAGGGTCTTGCCGTGCCCCCCATATGACGTTCGCATCATCGCTTACTTTTGCTGTCATCAGTTCGACCACTTGATTTGCCGCTTCGAGGGTCATGTACTTTCCACCAGTAACGTGAATGAGCACTCCCGTGGCGTTTGTGATATCGATATCGAGGAGTGGATGATGCAGTGTTTCATGAACCACATCTTCGGGTCCTCTATCGGATTCACCGTAGAGCATCATGGTCACGCCACCGTTGTTCATGATGGTGCGAAGGTCTGCGAAATCGAGATTGATCAGCGAAGGCAACGTGATGGTTTCGACGATGCCTTTGACAATTTCAGCCACGAGTTGATCCATGATAGAAAACGCCTCATCGAGAGGCATGTCGGGGACGAAGTGGAGCAATCGATTGTTGTCGAGTACGAGAACGGCGTCTGCGGCTCGACGAAGCATCTCAAGGCCCTCAAGGGCACGGGTCATTCGTTGTCGGCGTTCAACTCTAAATGGCGTAGTGACGATACCGACGACGAGAGCGCCAGCGGATTTTGCTTCTTCAGCCACGATAGGGCAGATTCCAGTACCTGAACCACCGCCGAGTCCTGAGGCAATGAAGACAAGGTCGGCGCCGGTGACGATTCGTCGAATCATTTCTCGGCCGGATTCGGCACAGCGCCGTCCAGTGCTTGGGTCACCGCCGGCTCCAAGACCGCGCGTGATGTGCCGTCCAACCAGTAGTTTTTGCAATGCACGAGTATGATCCAGATGTTGCTTGTCGGTATTGATAGCGACGGTTGCTGCACCTTCAACACCGAGGTGAGTAATTCGGTTGAGTGTGTTGTTGCCCGAACCCCCACAACCTACGATGAGGATCCGAGGATTGGGGACACCAAAGGAGCCCATTTCATCATCGAGAAGAGCCGTTGCACCGCGCGCAATGGTCTCATTCTTGAGACCCTGAATCATGTCTGCAAACGCTTTATCCTGATTCATTGACATACCGCCACCCGTATAGAACGTTCAGGTCCCATCCCTACACTCTCTCGTAAGTCAGCCGAATCTTTCCCTACATAACCTCAACCCTCGCGACAGGGGTGAAAAGTGTGTTTTTTCGACCATCTCTGAATCATCAACTTACCCCTTTTCAAATCTTTTCACATCCAAGTGCAGTCCAACCTTTCTTTGGATAATTTTCCAAAAAACAATCAACGTGTATTTTTGATGAAAATTAAGTAGTGGTGGTGTTTCGGATGACTTGCCTCACTTAGCTCAGTTGGTAGAGCACCTGACTGTAGTTGGAATAAAACGTCGCAGCAGACATCAGGTTGTCCCCGGTTCAAGTCCGGGAGTGGGGACCAACGCCTCGTAGAGGTAGAATATTTTATTATTTGAATGCCATTTCATTTTGATTCATGAGAAAAATGGGGTGAATGGAACAACACCACCAGCACCTTTGAAGGCGATGTGTATCGGAGTTACGAGGCCTATGTATACGAGGATGGCCTATTGATACAGTTGCACTCGTATTATGAGTTTGGTGGAGATGAGTACTGGAATTACACGTACGACGCTCAGGGACGTGAAGTATTGGTTGAATCCAATTCTGAAACAACTGAGTCTTTCTATGATGCCGATGGCAGATTGAGTACAACAAAAAAGACTGATTATTATGTGTACCTTACCAACTATACTTATGATGCAGACGGAATTCTTATTCAGGAAATAGAAAGAAGTGATTATGATAATTGGGAAGGAGAACCTGATTACACCAACTACACCATCGTGGACGAACTTCGGACTTCAACGACCTACAGTTACTATGACGGTTATTCCACCTACACGTACAACGATAAAGGGGGACCTCGTGTCTGAAACGGACTATTGGGGAAGTGACTATCCGGAAGGCACCAGCACAACGGTCACGAACCATTGGGGCTATGTTGACCTCGATTGAAGGTTTAGGATTTTGAGATTCAATATTTGCAGAGTAGTGAATGGTGAGAAGAATTTCACCGATTTCAATCCTTGCAGCCAGAAATCAGAACGAATTTTGCAATGATGAAGCCTCATTATGTAATTTCGATAGGATGATGTTCTTTCATCAATTCGAACGTGCATGGAGCAACGCAAGTTCTGGTTGACCCTCCTTATCGTAGGGGTCCTGTTCCACGGCCTTGCAAGTCTTGCTCTTCCTTTGGGGTATGACACCTATCTGCATGCGAGTTATGTTGCCGACGGTCTTGAAGACGGTGAGGCTGACATTGAATGGGGATCGGTTCGCTCTGGCTCAGATTCTTCTGAACCAACATCTGTTTCTGCTGACGGAAAATGGGCAGTATGGCACACATTAATGGCCATCATGTTCACAATATTTGGAATTTCATCCACGTCATTGCATCTGTTTGGGTTTGTCTTATCGATGGTCTGTCTCTTCGGCATCTATGTACTTTCGAAACATGTTTTCGATGAAAAAGTCGCCCT
>JAUREO010000053.1 GCA_030827365.1 Candidatus Poseidonia sp.
AGGTATCAACCAAAAACAGCCGAAGAATCGCTTACTGCTCATTTTGAAAAGAAATTTGCTGAATTCATGGGAGTGAAACATGCAGTGGCCATGAATTCATGCGGTTCAGCGATGTTCATCGCCTTGAACATTGCAGGGGTTGAGCCCGGCGACAAAGTCCTCTCCAACGCATTCACTTTCCACGCAGTTCCAAGTGTGATTCACCATGCAAGAGCAGAACCGGTCCTTGTCGAAACAACTCGAGAATGGGGTATTGACCCTGATGACCTCGATAGGAAAGCGGAGGAGTCTGGTGCCAAAGTCTTCTTGATGTCCTACATGCGAGGCCATGTTCCAAATTTAGAGCGAGTGCTCGAGGTCGTGAAGAAGCACAATCTCATTTTCATCGAAGATTGTGCCCACGCATATTGCACATATTGGGAAGGAAAACCACTTGGTACTCTCGGAGCGATTGGTTGTTTTTCGACCCAATCAAGCAAGGGATTGAGTGCGGGAGAAGGTGGAATTTTTATCACAAATAGCGATGAGTTCGCTGCAAAGGCTGTGCTGTATGCCGGTTCATATGAGACATTGTGGAAGAAGCATTTCAATTTAGACCATGATTTGATGAATGATTTACAAAATAAGATTCCAGGCTATTCCATGAGGATGCATGAAGTCGCAGCAGCGATGCTTCTTCCTCAAATTGACCGCCTTCCTACTTTAAGGACAATACACACCAACAACTACGAACGGCTTGAATCAATGCTTGAAGGTCATCCGAACATTGAGATTCCAAAGTGCGACCCCAGAGTGACGATGTTTAACGATACGATGCAATTTCATCTCGTAGGAATCAGTCGAGAACAAGCCATTCAGTTCATCGATGTCGCAAAAATGGAAGGCCTTCCAATGCAGGTCTTTGGCATACGCCGCAACGCGCGCGACTTCCGACAATGGGAATACATTACAGCTCACAAAGACAACCTTCCTCACACCATTGAAAACATTGATTTTGCAGTTGACTTATCACTTCAGCCCCACCTCACCTCCGAGAATATTAATGTCATCGGACAGGTGATTATCGAAGTTCTTGAATATGTGACCAATTGAATTGAAACGATTTTTCTTGCAATCGCCCAACAATTCAATGAAGAGAACGATTTCACAGGTTTATGACCAGAGTGGCAATGATCGTCACAAACGCGTGTCGCCCTGACCCAAGGGTTGAAAGGCATGCCCAATGGTTGAGTGAACTTAATTGTCAAGTGACGATTCACGCCTTTGACCGAAATCAAACCCACACGGCAAGCGAACTTGTCGACGGTGTCCGTATCATGCGATATCACATTGGAAACTATCCCTACGGGGCTACATTATCAACTCATTATGGCATCAAAAAATTTCAACGAATGGTGCAATCATCGTTGCTTAGAGACCCACCCGATTTGGTGTATTGTCACGATGCAGACACAATTTCGATTGGTGTTGTACTCAATAAAAAACGAGGCTTGCCATTTGTGTTTGATATGCACGACCTACACCATACTTGGATGAGAATGAATCATCCTCGTTCATTTATGCGCAAAACAATCAGCATAGTACAAAAAAATCGCATGCTTAAGGATGCACGAAAGGCAACATGCGTCGTTACGAGCAGTGGCCAATACCCACATGGCTCTCACCCTGGTTTGCAACAATGGCTTGAGGCTCATGGCATTCAATCAGAGGTCATCGAAAACCGTCCGATAGCGATTGCCCATCAACCCAAAGAGCGGAATGGTGAGCAGTTGACCATTGGATACTTTGGAAGGATACGTGAAACGACCCCATTCCAGTTTCTCCTCGATGCCATCACATCGATGCCTGCTGACCAAAGACCAACCCTACGACTTGCTGGTGACGGAGTATCACAAAGAAAGGTCTACGCATTAATTGAGAAAGCACAAGCCAATGGTGAGTGTGAAGCAAAACTGTCTGGACCATTTGAACAAAAAGATTTGAGGGCATTAATGGATGAAATCGATGTCATGTTTGCAATGTATTCTCCAACAAGAGAAAACATTCGGCTTGGTGCGCTTCCAACGAAAATGTTTGACGCAGCCATGTACGGTAAACCAAGTATCGTCAATGCAGAATGCCTCATGGCAGATGTTGTGGAGCACGAATTTCTGGGGATTGCGGTACAATTTGGTCAAGTTGCTCAACTCGTTCAAGCCATTGGTGCTGCAAAAACGATTCGGCCAATCCTTCTTCGAGATGCCGGTCACGAACGAGAAAAGTTCCTCAATATGATGGCAGAAATACTCAACTCAACCTAAGTTGGTGTCACTCTTGTTTCATGAAATGACTACGTAGAAGGTCCTCAATTCCATCCGAGAACGAAACCTTTGGCCGCCATCCCGTGGCTCTGACCAAACGCTCAATATTTGCGTACGAATGCTTCACATCACCTGCTCGCTCTGGCCCAAATCGTGGTTGTAATGGCGAGTAATCTCCACTGAGAACACCGAGTTTTTGGTTGAGCACGGATACCAAATCAAGCAACGAAATTTGAGTTTGAGTTGCCACATTGTAGACATGATGTTGCTGAGATTGTACATCAACTTCGATCCAAGAAAAGATAGCTGAACATACATCATCCACATGAACGAAATCACGAGTTTGCTCTCCGTCTCCAAGAATTGTGGGGGCCGTACCCTCTATCATCATCGAACAAAATTTTGGAATGACCGCAGAGTATGCCCCCTGAACACTTTGGCCGGGCCCATAGACATTGAAGAAACGCAAAGCTGCACAATCAAGGCCTTGGCTTCTTGCTTGAAGAATTTGCCTTTCATTTTCCCATTTTGAATCTGCATAAGGTGATAGAATTTGTCCAGCGTCTTCTTCACACAGAGGAAATTTGTCGATATTTCCATACACGGCTGCACTCGAAGCCATCACCATTTTTCGAACGCCATGAACAAGACATGAATCGAGGACGTGCTTTGTCCCGCCCACATTGATGTCCAGCGTTTCTTCAGGTTGTTGCACTGAAAGAGGTACGGAAACTTGAGCTGCAAGGTGAACGACAACATCACAACCTTCGATACAAGACGAAACCAACGCACTGTTGCGAATATCCCCTCTACAGATATCTGCTCCGTTTTGTTGTAGAAGTTCGATGCGTTCTTTGTTTCCCGTTGAAAGATTATCAAGAATTCGAACCTTCCATCCTGATTGCAATGCATGTGTTGCAATTCGAAATCCAATAAAGCCAGCACCACCCGTCACAAGCATGAGTCCCATGAATGAAGGGCGACTTTGGTTGATTACATATTTTTGGTCAGCCCCCATGCACATCCAAACTCTTTGAACATCCTTTATCAAACGCTTCAATCGTTTTGATGATTGAAATTCAACCTCCAAAACAGAAGAAAGAATTAAACCGAGCCAACATGACAATCATATAGGGCATACGAAATATTGTTGCATACGTGGTTGTTATGGAAGAAAAAAACATATCACGAGAACAACGCCTTAAACGTGAATTGCATCGAATACGTACCTCCCCCTCTTTTCGCGTCGGTGTTCATATCACCAAGGCAATCAAGAGACCATGGAGGGCTATCGTCCTTCCAATTTCGCTACCTTGGGTCATGTTTACTATCGGACTTGAGTTGATAGGATTGAAGGAACAACCCAAAGCACTCGCCCTCAATTCAGTGGGAAAAGAGAAATTGAATACAAAGACAATTGTCATGTTTCCAACCAACGGCGTAGGCTTTGGTCATTTCACACGCCTTTTGGCCATTGCAAAGCAGATGAAAAAGTTAGACGAGTCCCTTGAGGTCATTTTTTTCACAACGATGCCCACCCTTCACATTCTCAAACAATACGGCATACCTGCTCATCATATTTCTGGCCCAACATATTTCAAAGATATGGAAACAAGCGAATGGAACGCATTGCTTGAGGAAGAACTGACATTGTGTTTTGAAACACATCGGCCGCACATGTTCATGTTCGATGGAGCATTTCCATACAGAGGTATGCTCAATGCCATCCAAGGTCACGACCATATGAAGAAGGTCTGGGTGCGACGAGGAATGCTTCGCAAAGGAGCAAACATTCCCGTTGACGCCATTGAGTATTTTGACAAACTTATCCATCCTGGCGAAAACGATGAGCAAACAACAATCGATATCGATGTTGGAAAACCCATCATGCAGTGCCCCCCAATTGTACTGCTAGACAAAAACGAATTGCTTACCAGGGCAGAAGCAAGACACAGGCTTGGTATTCCAGCAGATGCTCTTGCTATTTATGTTCAACTTGGCGCAGGGCAGATCAACGACATTGAAAGTGAAATCCACTTAACCCTCACATCGCTGCTCGAACATTCAAATGTGCACGTCGTTCTCGGCGAGTCGATGATTGGCGAACGCATTTCAGTTGACTTTCCAAGAATGACCATTCTTCGCGATTACCCTAATTCGATGTATTTCAATGGTTTTGATGCATCTGTACAGGCTGGCGGATACAATTCGTTCCACGAAATGAGAAATGCGGGTCTCCCCGTATTGTTTTATCCAAACATGGAAACTGGAATGGATGACCAACTGGCGCGTTGTAAGATTGCAGAAGAAGAAGGCTGGGGCATCGTTTTGGAAAAAAGAAATAAAAATGAAATATATCATCAATGCAACAAATTAATTTCAATGATACCTTTGAAAAGTGAAGTTTCTGAACAAAATGGTGCAATTTTTATTGCCCATGAAATACTTTCGGAGTTGTAGACTTTGGGTGCTTGGAAATTAGGAGATGTTGCTTCCCATTGGGTAGATCAATTTTTGTCAACAAAGGGGGAAAAAATTCTTGAATTTGGTTGCGGAAATGGTACCATAGAGCGTTCTAAAAAATACAAAGTAACCGCAATTGAACATGATCTGTTGTACATTAAAGATGATTTTCGTTGTATCCATGCTCCATTGATTTTTATCCAAGATTTGAGTTGTTTTTGGTACGACATTAATTACTTTAAAGAATTGAAATTTGAAGAATTTGACATTATAATTATTGATGGTCCACCAGGCGACATAGGGAGAAAAGGAATCTTGTCTGAACCTTGGATTTTTAAATTAAGTAACTGTATTCTCATTGATGATACACATCGCCAAGAAGAAAATGATTTAGTATCGAAAATAGAAGCAATCCTCATCAATGTAGAGCGAGTAGATCTAATAGAAAATAGTAAATGGGGCCTCCGAAAGACCACCATATTGAATAGGAGTGACAATATTGACAAAGTTTGATGACATTTCAAATAGATTACTTCTTTTAACAGAAGAAGGGGATTGGAATGAAGCACTTGAATATCTATCTGAGCACTGGCTGAATGTACGAGGAACAAAGGATATCAAGCTGTGTTCATCTATTGGACAAATTCTAATCAAAAATGGTTATCCAAAATGGGCCAAAAATTGGTTGTTTGAACGTATTCTCTACCATCCGCGCAATGGGACTCTTATGCGTTGGCTGGTTGAATCGGTCGCTGAACTTCGTCATCACGAAGAAATGCGTCAATTTGGTGAGTTACATGAAGAATCAGATAAAGTATCTGTGGTTCCAACGGAGCATCTCATGAACGCTTTGTTGGCTCTTCAGTCAACAAAACGATTTCTTGAAATTTACGAACGACACAAAAATTCACTGAATCCTAATGGACATCGAATGTATTCCCAATACAGTTTTTACGAACTTAAAGACTTTGAAAAAAGTGCTAAGATTCATCTTGACCTCCCCAAAGAATGTAATCGATGGGAGGATTTTACATCACATGGAGCTCTAAGCCTACATAGAATTGGGGAGACTGAAAAAGGCTTGGAATTGATGCGATTGCATCTTGACCAACAAAAGGCGAACTCAGCCCTTACCGCATATGAAATCTTTCGCAAATCAGAACCAAGCCGCGCTCTAGATTATTTGAATCAATCATTGACGAAATATGGTTATGCTCCTTTATCAAAAAAATGGATGAACCAGTCGTTTGATTTAAAGTATCTTTGCTGTGATGATATTCAGCACTCATCAGATTCTCGTTTTGTTTCGGTGTTGATGACGGTACATGCAATGAACCCATTGTTCGAAACCGCTGTGAGATCTATTTTGGATCAATCACACCAAAATCTCGAGTTGTTGGTTATTGATGATGCATCATCAGAGGAAGATCGCCAAGCGTACCTGCGTATCTTAGGAAGTGATGCTCGGGCAAGAATGATTCGTCAACCGCACAATGCAGGGACATATGCTGCACGAAATGTTGGCCTCATGGAAGCGAAAGGCGAGTTTGTTCTGTTTATGGATTCGGACGACTGGACACATCCACAACGCATTGAGAAAGCGCTGAATCGTCTTGACGAACACCCTAAAGCCGTCGTTGCGGTTGAATCTTATGCCAGGTTGCACAGGAACGGTAGCCTCGCCATGGCTGGCTCCTATTTCGTCCGGAAATGCATGCTGGGTTTATGGCGAATGAATGCAATAAGAGAGGAATTAGGAGGCTTTGATTCGGTCCGTATTTCTGCGGATTCGGAGTTATTGGAGCGAGCTGAACTGGTTTACGGAAAAGGCAGCGTTCACCATACCCCTGCCCTCGTTTATTTCGCTTACTACCACGATGAATCGTTAACCGGAGGTGACGAATTTGGTTTTGGCTGGCGAGGTATTGTGGGCCAACGAGCAAAGTATGCAGGAGCTTATCGAACGTGGCATCGACGTGAACGTGCATTTCTGAATAGGTACAACATGATGGAAATGAGCAAAATAGAGCAGCCATTTAGCCTTCCTGCCAAATTTCATCGAACATCAACATCACACCTTCCTTTCCGGAAAATTCCTCGCCACCTTGAGCACATGCGTTCGGATTGTTCTTCGATTTTGTTGCGTGAGTTCTTTGAGGTCCCAAAGAGCGAACCAGTAGTTTCAAACGTTGCCATCACGGTCTGTATGGCGACGTATCCCGGTCGATTCAAAACAGTAGGACGGACTGTGGCAACACTGCTCAACCAGACAACTCCTCCGACTGAAATACATCTGTGGGTAAATGAAAGTAATGAACCCCCCCCCCTTCCTAACGATCCAAGAATTGTGGTTCATCTTGCCCCTGAAAATAATTTGACCGATATTGGAAAGTTTGCAGCAGCCTCCCTTGCTCCAGAAGGAATAATCATTCTCGCCGACGATGACCTTAACTATCCTCCAGACTATGTGGAACGAATGGCAAACGAGACAATGAGATTTGATGGGGAAGCATGCGTTGGTCTACATGGGGTGGTCTTTCCTGTTGGATGTGAGATTAACGAGATTGAACAGTATTTCAAGTCACGACGCGTTCATCATTACCGCCACGGACTGTCAATCCATGTTCCCTGTCATGTGATAGGTACAGGAACCATGGCATATGACTCTCGAAAAATCCAATTCGATTATACCCGTTGGTCGCAACAACGCATGGTGGATTTGCATGTGGGTGTTGATTGCCAGCGATTGGGAATCGGCATGGTGACGATTCCGCGCGAACAAGGCTGGTTGAGTTCCTTTGAGCCCGAGGAAGACGACGAATCCATTTGGGAGCACGCCAAACGAGACACAACGCTGCAAACGGAAATGATGAATGTGGTCAGTCAAGTCAAAGATTGGAACTTTATCCTCCACGATGGGACGAGAATTACCGAACAAGACTTGCTCCAATCAATTGATCTTTCCATCGGAAAATCAACTTCCGTTCAACCTCAAATCAAAGAGATGATCGTGTCAGATTCCTATGATGTCACAAAACGTTGGAGGCAACGGGGAAGAATTTTGACGTTTGATGGAATCACTCGAACGGTCCGCTACACGATGCCACTTGGATGGCGAATTGAAGACACTCATCGAGACTTGTTTCGCCTTACTCATTATCTACTAACCTCTCCTTGGGAGCAGGGCATTCTCCAAGGATGGCATCCTACGAGGAAAAAAGCCTGGCGTCCAGCATTATCGTACTCGGCGGGGGTAGACTCGCACGCTTGTTTAGAATTGATGCCTAAGAACACATTAGTAATGTATCACGAAAGAGACGGATTTGAATCGAAATTGAACCATGCAAACGCCAATGTAATGCTGAAAACACTTGAGGCATCAGGTCGCCACGTAGTTTGTATACCAAGTAACCACGAACTCCTACGAACCGACAGAGGAAAAGGGCCTGGGTTCTCCACGGATTTAGCCGTTGGGAGTATGGCAATTTTACTCGCTGATTTTTATGGATTAAGTGGTGTTGCATTTGGAATGCCCCTTGAAAACTCCTATTTATTCCATGGACATTCGGGACGAGATTTCCTAAAATCTCAATATTGGAACCATTATAAATCAATCTTTCAAAAAGCAGGATTGGACCTCATCCTTCCGAGCGCCGGATTGTCAGAAATCATCAATTTGAAAATCGTTGAAAATTCAGAATTCGGACATCTCACACAATCATGTTTACGATCGAAAAATGCTGGAGATGTGTGTGGTGAATGTTGGAAGTGTTTCCGCAAAAATTCATTACGAGGCGAATCTGTAGTTTTTTCAAAGGAGATTGACACATACTTACATCAGCAACCATTAAAGCAAGCAGCATCAACTATATACGCCTTACAGAAAATATTCATGAATAATTCGAGTCTCCTTGAAAGATATCCTCATCTTGATTCAGTACTTCAGATGGATGTGAATTGGCTCTTTCATTACCATCCTGATTCCGATGCATATATTCCATCAGAGATGAGATCTAATTATCTCAACAAATTAAAAACACATGCAACAGTAATGTCAAATGAAGAGAGAAACATTGTTGAAACATTAAAAATTTATTCTCAAAAAGATGAATAAATGTCAATCCATGCTTTTTCCCTAACCATCGAATTGTGCGGTCCTGGAAAATCTGTTCTACTCATAGCATCGAAAAACAAGCGAACTTGGATCTCAAAATATTCATTGTTTTCTTCATAGAAGTGCATATGACTTGGTGATTGAGATAGAATCAACGCGGGTGAATCTTCAGACTGAAGAATTGTTACAACGATCAATTGTTTTTCTTCAAAATCAATATCTACTTCATTTTCTTCTGTTAAAAATTGAACTTTTGAAGTCTCTCTTGTGCCTTCATTAAGGCCAACTCTCTCTAATTCTCTCAATAACAACTCACGAGTTTCATCACTTAAGTCATCTGATAAATAGACATTTTTAGCCTTATGAGAATGTGAGTCTAAATTGACTTCGGGCCATTCAAGGAGACGGCCAAATTTTCTACTCCGTTCTTTTAATGTTTGTTCTTTTACATGGCGGGGAATCCATGCAGTGTTGTATTTCGGTTCAATATCTCTTAAAACACCCATGATACCTGCATATGGATATTGGCCTATAAAAATTAATTTTTCTGGTTTGGTCAATTCGATTACTATCTTTAGCAATTTTTCCAAATCTTGATTCCATTCTTTTTTTGATTTATTTGTTGAGTTAAACGGGGTGAAATGATAAGATGCCCCTTCAATTTGCTCATTGCCAATAATAAAAAGTTCAGCCTGTTGAAGTGAGTTAAAAAAAGGCTGAAATTGAATTCGATCACGTAGAGAAAATTTTTCATAATCAATGATAAACAAGAATGGAGTATCGCTTTCTCGCCCCCTTTTATTCAATTGAATGATACAATGTCTTTGCCATAAATTCAAGGGTAATAGT
This sequence comes from Candidatus Poseidonia sp., assembly GCA_030827365.1. GTDB lineage: Archaea > Thermoplasmatota > Poseidoniia > Poseidoniales > Poseidoniaceae > Poseidonia. The sequence continues at coordinate 9,727 of JAUREO010000053.1, forward strand.
GGTATCCTCCATGGATGAATTACGCTGTCTCGAAGAGCATCTGCTAATTGAAATGAATATGAAAACTCAATACTTTTCTTAAAATATAGGTGCATTTCAATTCACTTCACAATTTGAAAACTATTTTAATCTTAATCTGATATCTCATAATATGATTTTATTGCTTCTTCAGGTTCACCAACAAAAACAATCTCGCCTTTGTGAATGTGAACTATACGATTACAAATATTTTTCATTAATCCAAAAGAATGGCTGACTATCACAACAGTACCAGCTTCTTCTACCATGCTCAAGATCCGTTTCATGGATTTATCTCTGAATTGTGGGTCCCCAACACCTAATACTTCATCTATTAACAAAATATCAGGGTTTATCGCACCAGCCACAGCTAGTCCCAACCTAGCTTTCATTCCTGCTGAATATGTTCTCAATGGTTGGTCAATAAAATCGCTTAACTCACTAAATTCTATGATATCATCTAATTTTTCATTGATTTCATTATACGTTTTCCCTAAAATACTTCCAAAAATAAATGCATTTTCTCTACCAGTTTGATGAGTAGAAAATCCAGTGCCTAGCCCCGCAAGTAAAGTTTGTACACCATGCCCTAATACTCTTCCCTCATCCGCTGAATAAATCCCACTCATTACTCTTAATATTGTTGATTTTCCCGATCCATTTCTTCCAATAATACCAAGAACTTCTCCCTTGTAAACTTTTAAATTGACATTTTTTAAAGCACAAAAAGGAGGCTTCTGTTTGCCTTGGAATAAACTTTTGACCCAATTTATAGGACTAAGTTGGTATGGGAAAAAAAGTGAAACATTTTCCAAATCAATTATCGGCACCTTCATAGAAATTTCACCGCCTTTCCTTGTCCCCTAATGAAAAATATAGGTCCAATTATTAAACAAAAAATAAAGAAAATCATGAATGAAAAAATCGCAACGGTCGGTAAATGAACCAAGTTTCCATTTATGCCATGACGTACCATCGTAATTGGAGTCGTCATTGGATTCCACATCGCAGCCATGCCAAGTTCACCTCGTTCTAATGCCATTTCAGCAGTCCACATTACTGGTGAGAAGAAGAATCCAGCTCTAACAATGAATTTGAAGAAATGTTCAATATCTCTTATCCTACAATTCAATGGAGCGAAAATGATACCAA
>JAUREO010000054.1 GCA_030827365.1 Candidatus Poseidonia sp.
TTTTGAATAATGAAACCTGTAAATGCAGCAGCAATTCCTGACAGCGAATTGAGTAACGAGACGACTACTGGCATATCAGCTCCTCCAATGGGTAAAACAAGGATAATTCCAAGCAAGCAGGATATTGCTACAATGGCGTACAAGTACTGAACATTATCAGGGTCAGTGATGCTCAGGTAAATGAGTGCAAATACACTGATAACGAGTAATCCTTTGATTGGATTGAGCCAACTTGGACCCCAAGTAGGTGTGCGAATCCATTTCCCAAAAATCGAAACACCTCCTTTGAGTTTGTACATGGCAAGCAGTGAACCTGTGAGAGTCATCCAGCCAACAAGTGCCGAAAGTCCAGCAGCGAGAACGACGATACCCTTGGTTAAATCGTCAGGGAAGATCGTTGCGTCTTGTGCATACTTCCAAGATTCTGAAAAAGCGACCAAGGCTGAGGCCGCCCCTCCAAATCCATTGAACAGGGCCACCATTTCTGGCATTCCAGTCATTTCAACTTTGACAGCCATAATGTATCCTATGAGGGAGCCAATTGCAAGTCCAGCAACGATGAGGGTCCAATTCATTGGGGCAGCTGATGTCGAAGACAATTGCATATCAAGTATCGTCGTGAGAACTGCAATTAGCATTCCAATGGCGCCATACAAATTACCACGAGGTGCAGTTCGGGGGTGTCCCAATTTTTTGAGTCCAAAAATGAAGAACGAAGCAGAGATAAGATAGCCAAGAGCTGTCCAATCGGATAGATTGCCTTGTACGTCGACCATCAGTTTTTCCCCCTGTTTTTACCAGCAATCATGTTCAACATCCGATTTGTAACAGCAAATCCTCCAACCACATTGATCATCGCAAGAACGAGTGCAATAAAGGCCAGAATACCTGAAAGTTCGGTATTTCCTTGCTTAAAGGCTACATTTGAACCGATAAGGGCTCCGACGACACTGATGCCTGAGATTGCGTTGGCACCACTCATGAGAGGGGTGTGTAATGTTGCGGGAACCTTTGTAATCAATTCAAAGCCGAGAAAAATAGCGAGTAAAAAGAGTGTCAAATTTGCTATGAGCATGTCGGGTGTAATAATTTCGAGCACCATCAAATCATCTCCATCAATCGTGTTTGCTTAGAATGAACTTCTCCATTTATTGTCAACAGCACTCCGCCCATTCCTTTGACAAAAAAGTCAGAGCCTTCGGGTGCACCTACCAAAATATCATCATCATCACTCAATGTGACCTTGCCATCCTTGACAAGTGAGGTGTAAAAAGTGGTCAAATTATTCGAATAAAGCATGCTTGCAGTATTCGCAAGGGTGCCTGGTAAGTTGGAAGTACCAACGACGATGACACCGTTTGAAGTTGTCACAACTTCTCCTGGTTTGGTCGCTTCGCAATTGCCTCCAACATCTGCATTCATATCAACGACCACTGCTCCTGACTTGAAAGAATCAACTGCAGATTGTGGTACTGTAATTGGTGCTGGTCGGCCAAAAATACGGGCAGTTGTGATGATGATATCTGCATCCATGGCTACAGCACAAACAGTATCATTGACTTTTTGAATAAATTCTGGCGTAAGAGGTTTAGCATATCCTGATTCATCTTCAAAATCATCCATACCTTCAACTTCGATAAAGCGTCCACCTACCGATTCGATTTGCTCAGCAGCACTTTTTCGAACATCTGAGGCATAAACAATAGCCCCTAGTCGCTTTGCTGTTGCTATAGCTTGTAAACCAGCAACACCGCTACCCATGACGATGACCTTTGCAGGTTTTACGGTACCAGCTGATGTTGTCATCATTGGGATGCCTTTTGGAACATGGGCTGCTCCAAGCAACACTGCCTTGTACCCTGCGAGATTGTCTTGGCTTGAGTTGACATCCATGGATTGTGCTCGAGAAAGCCGACGTGGAATCATATCCATCGAAAGTAAATTCACGCCTTTTTCCTTACACGCCGAAACGCGGCCCGGATGTCGGAACGGGTCGGCTACGCAGGCAATGTTTGTGCCTTCTTGTAATTCATCAATGCCAGGAAATTGAATTGAGAGAATATTTTCACAAGCAAAAACTTCATTTCTTGAAACGATTGATGCACCTGCAATAGCATATTCCTCGTTGCTGTAATTCGCAAGCACGCCAGCATCTTTTTCGACATAGATGTCGAATCCTGCCTTCGATAATTTCTTGATGCTCGATGGAACTAAGCCGACACGAGATTCACCTTCAGGTTCTTTTGGAACACCCAGTCGTAGTACAGAATTCTTGCTTGAAGATTCATCACTCATGCATATCACCGTCCATACGAATTTGTGGACAGACTTTCCCAATCAAACGAGGTTTTTCAATACCACGCTAACGAACTTTCAAAATAGCGAGTGAGAATTTGAAACCATTTACCTTATGGACTTGAGTTAGAAGCGTGCAAATAGACGTGAGAACATGAGGGGACAACGCAAAATCGCAGTGATTGGAGCAGGTAATGTCGGTGCTACATGCGCATTCGCATTAGCATCGATGAAAATAGGAAATATTGTGCTGCTTGATATATTCGAAGGCTTTGCAAAAGGCAAGGCTCTCGATTTATCTCAAAATTCAAACATCCTCAATTATGATGGTCAAATCACAGGAACTTCCGACTATGCCGATATTGCAGGTTCTGATGTCGTTGTTGTCACCAGCGGTTTTCCTCGAAAACCCGGCATGACCCGAGAAGATTTGATAGGAAAAAATGCTGAAATTGTCGAACAGGTTGGAAATGGAATCAAAGAACACGCTCCCAATAGTGTCATCGTTGTGGTCACCAATCCGCTTGACCTCATGACTTATCATATGCAAAAAGTGACGGGATTCCCTGCAAACCGAGTGGTCGGTCAAGCGGGTGTCCTTGACAGCGCTCGAATGGCTCACTTTATTGCACTGGAACTCAATTGTGCCGAAGAAGATGTTTCGCCTATGGTTCTCGGTGGCCATGGTGATACGATGGTTCCTCTTCCAAGATACACCACTGTAGGTGGAATTCCAATTACTCAACTTATGGATGAAAACACAATCGATGCAATCTCGCAGCGAACAGCGAGTGGCGGGGGAGAAATTGTCAAACTCCTTGAAAATGGTTCTGCATTTTATGCACCAGGTTCTGCTGCTGCGGTAATGGCAGAATCGATTGTGAACGACCGTCGAAGGCTCATCCCAGCTTCATGTTACCTCACAGGGCAATATGGTTTAGAAGATGTCTATATCGGTGTTCCATGCATCATTGGGGCTAATGGTGTTGAACGAATTTTTGAAATTGAGTTGACAGAAAACGAACTTTCATCATTGCAAACATCAGGGAATTTCTACAAATCTCAGTTGTCCGATGTTTTGGGTTACTGATTTAATTGATTTTTCGAATGTCGAGCGAGTTCGTTGTTCCTCTTGTCGTTGCTGTTTCGGTGGGGTTCTGAATTTGAATAAGTTGTTTACCCATTTTATTCCGACTTCGCATTCTTGTCAGTATTTCTTGGCCAATATAACATCCTTTTGATTCATGAACAAGATGCTCTAATCCACAATTAAAGGGATGAACATTCGATGTGATCTCATGGCCCTGGTGGGGAATTAAATTTTCAACACGATAGTCGTTAAACTCCTCAAGGGTCATGGTGGATTCAAGATGAATAGTGTTGGATACTACAAGAAGCCAACCTCGAAAGGTTTGCACAACTGTTACACCATCGCTCGCAATCCATTGTTCTGTACTGAGATAGACCTTGTTATTTGGTGTAATATCTCGGAATATAACATCTTGCTGTAGAATTTTAGATGATAAATGACCAATAAGCCGGTCTTTGTAATCAGCATGTCCAACGAGAGCAATGTTTTGGCCAACAGTGATGACATCAACCATGTCGATAATTTTTGCATTTTGGTCGGTAAATACAGTGGTACACGTCCCAGAGACTTTATTTGTTGACAAACCGTCAAGAAATTTCAAGCCATCGTTTCCAGACAAAAGAAGTACGTAAGAATCGAGTTGAAACAGACCCATTGGTCGACCTCAAGAGAATGATTCTCCACAGCCGCAAGAACTTGAGGCATTGGGATTGTTGATTTTGAAACCCCCGCCCATCAACCTATCGACATAATCAATTTCAATCCCGTTGAGAAGGTGACTGCTTGCATTGGGTACGAGTACACGAAACCCGTTAATTTCTAACTCTTGGCAATCAATTTCCGTACTCTCAACGATTTGTAAATCGTACATGTAGCCTGAGCAACCACCCGAAAGAACACCAACGAGAAGAGCATGACTTCGGTCATCGCCAAATGCATCCTCGAGCATTTCTGTTGCTTTCTGTGTCATCGTCAACTCAACTTGAACGACTTGCGGAGTATTGATGACAATTGCAGGTCCGGAATCGCAGGTGCCACAGTCCATGTTACCAGCCACCATGCGGAGATTTTTGAATCTGTTTGTTTGTAAAACGAATTATCGCTTTTTCTTGAGTTGCTGTTTTTGTAGAATTTCACATCGTCGAATCTGGTCTTTTGCAACAACTTGCGATGACTCGTCAAGTCCTCTTGGAATGGCCTGTTTGAAGCATTTTATTGCATCATTGTATCGCTCCATCGAGGCATATGCTGCTCCCATGTTATACAAGGTTTGACCACGAACTTCCGTGGGGCGGATCATCATTGCTTGATGGTATGATTCAATGCATTTTGGAAATTCTTCTAGGAAGTAATACGCATTCCCACGACCATTTAGAATTCGAATGATCATTTCTTCATCGTCTTTGAATGAAGAAAGTGCTTTATCAAAACTCGAAAGTGCTTCACGATATTTCTTGTCTTCCAGTAAACGAATGCCCTGATTATACCATTGAATGTCATGATTTGAAATCGAACTTGATTGTGACGAAATTGTTTGAACACGCTGTGATGCCTCCGTTGCGTCCAATGCAGCTTTTGCCAAGTCAACCAATGGATTTTCTTCAACAACACGAACTGGACGAGGTTCAATAGGAGTTTGTAAAATGGCGTTGGCATTGAGGGTTTCTTGAGTCACATATTCGGACTTTACTTCAACGGGCATGGGTTCAATCGGCTGAAGTGACAACTCATGTTGCATTGTATCGACATGTTGGACAGACTCATCGTATTCTTGAGGTGGTATTTCTTGCTGAATATGAGCCTCATGTTCTACGAAGTTGACTTGAGGTTGAGCTAATGAACGAGCCTTAGAATGGCATTTCTCGGCTTTTTCTAATTCACCTGCACGTTCAAGTGATCTTGCAAGACCAGTCCAATAGTTAGCATTATTATCTGCTTGAATGAGTGTTTTCCACATCGTGATTGAAGCCACATGGTCGTTGGCGAGAGAGAGCCCACGTGCCCGCGTTGGTGAAGTATCTTCTCCCATGATTGACAGTGCTTCTACAGCCATCTCTGGTCCTGCAGGCAACGTAGGTGGTATGCCTTGGGTATTGTCGAGAATATTCGACTCACCATCGGCTAAATCAAGCAAAACTTGGACGAGTTGATTCTTTGAAACTTCGTTACCAAGGCTTGTTAAAGAACGTAGTGAATTAAGGTAATCTTCAATTTGCCCAGCATCTCTTGAAATTTGGTTAATGGCTTCAAGTGCTTCTCGATTGTTCGAATCGAGTTGAACCACCTGTTCGAAACTTCGCTTTGCATCACTTGAATTTGCTGCAGTTCGTTGTAATTTGCCCAAGGTCATCCAACCTTCTATACTATGTTGGTCCAAATTTAATGCGTGGGTCAGATAAGCGATAGCGTGTGTATCATGGCCGAGATTTGAGAGCGATAGTCCTGCCATTAGCCATGCTTCTGCGTTTGTAGCTGCGATAGTTTTGATATGAGGTTTAAGAGATTTGATTGTGTTTTTGAAATCTTTAAGTTCAAAATGTTGGCGAGCTTCGTCAAGCAGTTGCCCGAGTTCATCCTCTTCGTTTTGTACTGGGATTTCCTCCACATGAACTGCTTCAATTACTTCGGTCGTCTTCTCTTCAGTCCAGATTTGTGAAACAGATTCTCTTGCGGCAACCATCGTGGCAGCACTTCGTAATTCATCAATGTCAAGATGTTGGTTGCCATCATCATCGTGATGTACGGCCTCAGCAAGGACATCTTCAGCATTTTCAAGTCCAGTTTCTTCAAGGACGGATTGCATTTCTTCCTCGTCGTAACTTTGAGTTGGTGTGATGCTTGGTCGCATCGTTTCAACCGCTACGGAAATACCACTGCCTTTACACCGTGTTTGAACATCCAGCAGTGCAGGGTGGCCGGGGAAGAATGAAAGAGCACGTTGGGCTGTTTCATAGGCCCCTTCTAAGTCGCCGATTCGCTCAAGCAAAATGGCCATATTTGCGGTTGCAGGAGCATGGTCAGGATTTAAGTCAAGACAGATTTGAAACGATTGTCGAGCCCCACGTGCATCTTGTTGTGCTTCCAACAATACTCCACGATTAAACCAAGCCATGTCACAAGATGGGTCGAGGGCTATGGCCTTATTAAAAGAAGAAAGTGCACCTTTGATATCGTTATTTCTTGAAGCATCTTCGCCTTCAATGAGCAATGCTTCAATTTCCCTTGCAATTTGATCCTCCTCAGACTCTTCTTCACTCGTAATTGTTGTAGTCTCATCTTCAATAATTTCGGAATCATCATGTTCTTCTTGCGAAATTTCGTCTTGGTTATTTTCCAAGTCGGACTCATCGATGTCGTCGTTCATACTACCGCCACTTCTAAGCGAATCGCTTGATTGAATAAGCGTTGCTTTCCCTTGACTTCCCGACAAAACCCTACATTGATAATTCTGTGCCTTTTGGGTGCAACAGTGATACAATGAAAATCTTGGGTTTGTGCGGTGAATATGGTCCAAAAACAAAGAGTGGAATGTTAGTGCAACTTGCGTTGGAATACGCTGAGCAACAAGGTGCTGAAGTTACCTTTTGGGATGCAACCCAAACGCCCTTGCCGCTTGTTGGAGAAGAAGGTTGTTGGAATCATCCACATGTGAAAATGTTTCAAGAACTTCTCCTCGAATGCGATGGGTTTCTTGTTGCTTCACCTGAATACCATGGTAGTTTGTCCGGAGTCATGAAGAACACCTTTGATTGGATGTACGACAAGCACGTAGGGGGCAAGGTATTCGGACTTATGTCGACACTTGGTGGAATGTCAAACAGTAACACCATCAACCACATGCGAATTATTGTTCGATGGTTACACGGATGGTCAGTGCCAGAACAAATTGCCATTGGACATGTTAAAGATGCGTTTAACGAAGAAGGCCAATTGAATGATGAATCACTCAATGAAAGATTACACGATGTTGTGAATTCGGTCATGAATACTATCGAGAAATTTTCGTCGTGAATCGAATGCCAAATCATATTTTTTTTACCGACTCATTCGGTTGCAACTATATCCTTGTAGAACCTCAAACCTTCACGATGGGTGATGTTTCAGGAAAAGATTTGAGAGCTTGCCCCCCACATGAAGTCGAGATTATCGAGCCTTTTTTTGTTGCTGAAATGCCTTGTACCCAAGGACTTTGGAATGGTGTGATGAGTCATAATCCTGCAAAGCATCAATCAAATCTGGAATCTTTTTTTCAACCGGTTGAATCTGTATCGTTTCATGAAGTGAAAGAGATGATTGACCTGCGTAACCAACAAGAAGTCGATTCTACATTTCTTGGGCTGAAAGGTGTTTGGCGATTACCAAGCGAAGCCGAGTGGGAATGCTTTACGAGAGCAGGTACGACGAGTCATTGGAGTTTCGGAGATGACGAACATGAGTTGTCATCTTACGGATGGTATGGGGCAAATTCAGGGGCAAAAATGCACAAGGTAAAAAGCAAAAAGGCAAACCCATGGAATTTATTTGATGTTCATGGTCTTGTTTCTGAATGGTGCGAAGATACTTGGGACGATTCATACTACACGAAAAGAACTCAACGACCACTTCAATCACAATCAAATGAACGAGTTATTCGAGGTGGTTCATGGTTTAAGGATGGTACATCAACAACTTCGTACCATCGTTCATACGCTCATGAAGCGAAAAAAAGTGATGGAATAGGCTTCCGATTTGTTTGGGAGCCAACTGAGGCGATGCAATGAAATTATTCCACAATCCAAGATGTTCAAAATCCAGACGTGCCGTGGAATTTTTTGCAAACCATGACATCAATATTGAAATCGTAACCTATCTAAAAAATGGGTTAAGTATTGTAGAAGCCGAAGAAATTCTCGAGAAGTACGAAGGAGACATTTCTGATTTGTTACGAAACAGTTCACAACTTGAAACGAATAATTTGTCAAAGAATCAACAAATTTGCTTGTTACTCGATAATGTTGAACATCTTCAACGACCTATATTGTTAACGAAACTTGAATGTGTTATTGGGAGGCCACTTGAGAATTTTGCACAGATCCATCAACTGTCAACTTATTTCTCCCTCAATTGAATTTGTTTCAAAGGATTCTCCTTCAATATTCTGCAATGTTTGACCTTGGGGGGTGATTCCGGGCCCAACTTGCCATTTTCCATTAAGAGGGGTGTCAAGTACGATCATGAGATTGAGTCGCATAAATTGAATGATAGCCAATTCTGTTCGATGAATGACAGGGGTAATTTCATCGTGGAATGTTTCATTCATCGTTTGACAAATGTCGTCAAAAGTTCTATGTCCATCACATAACTCCCAAACAAAGCTGTTCATGGTGTCGAGAGGTCGTTTGAGCTCTCTTGGTGCACGAAAAATTCGTGCGAGAACTCGCTCAAATCTGTTGAATTTTTTTTCAATCCGAAGTGTGATTCTTCTGCCTGAAACACCCCTTGTTTGGGGTTGTTTTCCAACATCTCCGTGCCTTGCCCACCAAACGGGCAAGCGACATGGGAATTTACCTGCCATTCTATGTCCCTCAAGTCCGTCTAAATCAGCCATGAAATCACCTAAAATGATGTAAATGTCCACCAGACGAGTAACAGCATCGATGTGATACCTGAAAGAGCAGATAATTTTGTGAGTTGAAGGCGTTGCGTAAAATTACGAAGATACCATGTCAAGACACCAAACAGAGAAACAAGAAGCAAGAGCCCATACCAAAGGGGTGGAAAGACGTCCCCACCTTGAGCCATGATGGTGCTAATAGCACATCATCTTAGTGTTTATTCATAGTGTTCCATCGAGATATTGCTGACCGTAATATTGCCATTGCTCCATAGTCCAGCCAGCAGGTAAGCCACCTTCAGGTAGCGGAGGCCCTCCAAGGGCAACTTGTTCAGCAGGAACAAACGAATTATCATGCTCTACAGTTGCCTCATCTTGTTGTGTTGAAACTTGAGGGTGCAAGGGTGGTTGCGTAGGTTGAACTTCTTGAATTGGTGGGCCACTTTGTTGAATTTGAGCGACCTCTTCTTCTACTTCTTCGTATACTCTTCGTCGACGGAGAATAAAGAGCAAACTTAACACACTCAACAAGCCTCCACCTCCGAACATTGCAATTTGTTGCGTGCTCATTCCATCGTGAACGGGCTCTTGTTCAAAGACCATTAAAATTGAAAATGATTGAGAAATGGTTGCGTCCTCTGTATACACTTGGACGATGATGTTACCTTCCAATACACCTCCAAATCGACGTGCTTCACATTCGACCGTTTGTCTTTGCTCAATAGACATACCAGGCTGAAGTGAAAATTGCAGTGGAGTAGAATCATACAGTACTTTTTGACACAGGATTTGCCACTCTTCAGGGTGTTCGACTGCAACAAAGATGATTTCTGGTTCCGATGATGTACTCGTGAGGTTCACGTAGAATGCTGATGCTAAATTGTAATCAATTTTGTCTGTGGTGAATTGTGAAGTGTCAAAAGTGAGCGTTCTCTTTTTGGTCACCATCATCATCGCTTCAGTTTCCATGGTGTATGGTAGTCCATTTTCATCAATTGCCCCAATAATTTCATATCTGATCACGATGCGCGAATTTAATGCAAGATCATCAGGTAACAAGAGTTCGGTTCGCAATACAATTTCTTGTGATGGCAACAATTGCAATTGTACATCTTGGTTTAATTGCCTATTTCCACCATTGACGGTAAAGAAGGCGACGATACCTGCATTTGGTGGGTGGACAGATATGCTTGCTCTAACAGATAGTCTGTCGTCCACAGCATTACCTAAATTTGTTAAAATTGACTCAGCATATCCAGTACCACCACTTTCTACATCTGTTGATTGATTTCCGAATGTGAGTATTGGTATTCGGATTGAACTGGTGATAATAGTGAATTCAAGTGCATTATTTTGGGTGTTGATATCTTGGCCGTTCATTGTTTGAGCGACCACTTCAATGGTGTGAAATTCTCCAGCACCTTCTTTATTTGGCAAAAACATCCAGACAGAAATGGTCAGAATATCTTCAAGGTCGTAAGGGGCACTCAAGGCAATATTGTCTTGAATGATGTTTCCATGTTCATCCACAACCCACCATTTCCAAGATTCAGGTAAATTTGGAAACGATAGGTTGGTTTCAGACTGCCCATTTCCATGATTTGTTAATTTTAGAAGAATTTCGTTTGCTTGTCCAGGCGTTAGTTTCTGAGGTATACTAACTTGTTCAATCTCCACATCATAAAATGTATTGATTCTTATCCGGTCAAAATCTTGACCACGAATTTCCATAAAACTACGCTGTGATTGAATAACTGGTGTGATGGTTGGTCCTCTATCTCCGCCTTGTGCATTTTCGGGAACATCAATGACAATGTCGAAGGTTGTTGAGGTTCCCGAGTTAAGAACAGCGTTTGTCCTAGTCGGTTGGTGAACCAC
>JAUREO010000055.1 GCA_030827365.1 Candidatus Poseidonia sp.
CATCGGTAATCAACCTCATACTGGGTTTTGGTGGAAAGACATGAGTGCCACGAGCAATATATTCTTTGAGGATATCATTCTGGATGGTTCCTTGTAATTGATTGGACTCAATACCCTGCTCCTCAGCTGCAACAATATACATAGCCAAAACTATCATTGCAGGTGAATTAATGGTCATCGATGTACTCACTTTATCCATCGGGATTCCATCAAAAAGTTGCTTCATATCTTCTACTGAAGAAATTGAAACGCCTACTTTGCCCACCTCACCGAATGATAGTTCATGGTCTGCATCAATTCCGAGTTGTGTAGGTAAATCAAATGCAACAGACAGACCTTTTTGGCCTTGTTCAAGCAGGTACTTAAATCTCGAATTGGTCTCTGCAGCACTTGAAAATCCAGCGTACTGCCTCATGGTCCAAAGTCGACTTCGATACATGGTTTCATGAATCCCTCTTGTGTATGGGGGAAAACCAGCTTCCCCTTGACCTTCGAGTAGTCCTTCGACTTCTTTTGAAGTGACAATATGGTGAGGTAAATCTACACCACTCAGTGTCTTCCACTCTTCTTTTCTCATCGGCTTCATTTTAGGGAAGGTGAGGTTGTTCATCAAATTACGGATAGGAATCAGTGATGATGTCCGCCGGGTCCATGTGCGTGGCCGTGTGCTTTTTCTTCTTCGGTTGCAGCACGAACTTCAACGACTTCGACTGAAAAGTGGAGAGATTTACCTGCAAGTTCATGATTAAAGTCGGCGGTAACCATTTCTTCACCAATTTCAGTGATGATAAACGGTGCAGGGCCTTGAGGCATTTGAGCAACAAGTTGAATTCCTACTTCTAAAACACCCTCTTTCTCTAATTCATCGAAATTTGACTTTTCAATTTGCAATAATGCGTTTTCATCACGTTCTCCGTATGCTCTTTCTGGTTCGAGAGTAAATTCACGGCGTTCTCCTACTTCTGCTCCGAGCATTTCTTCTTCAAATCCAGGAATCATTTGACCATGACCTACCAAATATGTCAATGGGTCTCGACCTTCACTTGAATCAAAGACTTCGCCTGAATCTGGATGAGTTCCTGTATAATGTACTGATGCTACTGTATCTTGTTCTATTTTCATATTTATCTCCTCGTCGTCATTTCCTTGACCAATGTTTTCATTTGTTGACCAATCTCTTGACTCAAAATACCTTCATTGATTTTTTCATCAATAAAAGCAATGGCTACGTCAATGCCCATTCGCTCACCTTTTGCCCACACTTGCCCTAAGATATTCGACCGGTGAATGTCAGCGACGCTTGGTTTATCTAAAATATCTCTCGCTGCGAATCGGTATTCGATACTTCGTTTCGAGTCGAGTTTCTTCTCTTTTTTCTGTGATCCACCGCCTCGTTGCTCATGCCTGCGCTTTGGTCGGCGTTTGTCGGTTGCTTCGACAACCTTTGTTTCAATCTTCTTGAACACGTCTTTTCTAGAAGTCTTTCTTCTTTTCTTACCGTCTTCAAATTCATCATCGAAATCTACATCTTCATCAAGAGAAAGTCCATCTTCGATTGATGCTACCTTCCTCACTTGCCCATTCAATTTATCAAGTTTCGATTCAACTTTAACAACTTCGTTTTTCGACACTTCGGTGATTACTTGGACTTCTTTCTTTAGGGTTTTAGATTGTTCAGCTAATTTCGCCCTTCGTTCTTCGGTTGTGAGAATTTTCGGTCGTCTTGAATCCTCTTCTTTCTCTTTATGCTTAGGAAATTGTTGCGTTTTTGGAACAACAGTTGCAGGTGATTCTACAAATTTCGTTTGAGTTACATCGCCCTGTTCTTGTAGTTGTTGTTTGGATTCTGCCTGACGTTCTTGCAGAGTTTTTTGATTTGGCTCAACTGGAGATTGAGGAATCCTTTGTTCAGGCCTTTTTAGTTGCGGAGGTCGAGATTCTTGCCTTCGCTTGCGTTCCTGCGCAGCATTGGGAGCGAACGGATTGAACGGCTCGCTTTTCTTTCGATTCGAAATTAGGCACTCCCCCAAACGAAACCGGATGCTGACCGTTTAAAATGTGTATGGCTTTTCATCTATGTCCAAACAATAGGTGTTTGGTCAGTTCGAAGGTATTGGTCAATTGCACTTTGGTGCAATTCAGTGGTTCTCTTTTCGAGTTCCAGCCAACCAAGGCGAGCAATCATGGTTCCATTGTCAATGCAATACATCTTGGGTGGAACATATGATCTGCCGCCCCTTTCTTCCGCCATCAAATTTGACATTGTTCGCATTCTCTCATTACAAGCAACTCCTCCTCCGAGCAACACTTCAGACTTTCCTGTGTGTGCGAGTGCTCGTTCTGCAACTTCAATGCAAGCTGCGAATGCGTGTTCTTGGAGTGACCAACATACAGCATCAAGTGATTGGCCATTTTCGACGAGTCGCTGGGCTGCAGTCATGAGACCCGAAAATGCAAGGTCCATGCCACGTACTGCATAGGGCAATTCAAGTCCTTCTAATGTGGGCTCTGTTACGCGTTCGAGATATTGCAATGCCAATTTTTCAATCACTGGGCCGCCGGGGAATGGAATGCCATTAGATCTTGCAAATTTATCGAGCATATTGCCAATACCAATGTCAAGGGTTTCGCCAAGAACTCTGTATCTACCGTTTAATCTTGCAATGACTTGAGTATTCCCTCCAGAAACATAGAGCAAAACTGGGTCATTACAGCCACATTGTTGTCGACCAATTTCAATGTGTGCTACACAATGATTGACTCCGATAAGAGGAACATCGAGTGCTGTTGAAAGACTCCTCGCAACTGCAGCGCCAACGCGTAGACAAGGCCCCAAGCCTGGTCCTTGTGAGTATGAAATTGCCGATATGTCGTCAATGCTCAAATTTTGACTTTCCAAGGCCCTGCGGAAGAGCTGTGCAGCGAAATCCTTGTGGTGGTCAGCTGCTTCACGAGGGTGGATGCCCCCCTTCTCAGGTTTTATGGTGTCTGAGGTTGAAGGATATGGAATTCCTTTTGAGTCCACCAAACCAAATGAAAATGTGTGGGCAGTGGTTTCAATACCAACAGTCCATCCGTTCATGCATAGCCGTGAAACCCATCATTCTTGAACTCTCATGTATTGGACCTATTGATGAGGCAGGTGTTTTTGAATTGTGGGTCAATCGCGCACATGCAAAACTCATTGGATGAATATGTGCCTTCCATTGAAAATAATATATATTCTTCTGGAAAGGCAATTATTGTAAATTCATCTATTGTTGAATCAATCACAGATTCCACAGAGGCTGAAGAAGAATTCTCGGGTTCGAATGAGGTGCAATTGGTCGACGTTCAAGGGCGAAGCATCATTCCTGGACTCATCGATACACACACCCATTTATTGTGGGCTGGTGACCGAACTCAAGAAATCCGTTATCGCCTAGAAGGCAAAACATACGCCGAAATCGAACAGATGGGTGGAGGAATTACCCTCACAACCTCGCTGACTCGTTCAGCAACTCGTGAAGAATTGATTGAAGCAGGATATGTCCGGTTGAGAACGGCATTGTCACATGGTACAACTCACATCGAGGCTAAAAGCGGATATGGATTAAATGCTGAAACAGAATTAAAAATTTTAGAATGTGGAAATATTTTGTCAAATTTAAATCAATTACCATCTATTGAGCAAACATGGTTGGGTGCTCATTCCTTTCCAAAGGAATGCACAAAGGAAGAGTACATGGACGATTTATTGAGCAATCAACTTCCAAAAATTGTCGACCAAGGATTTGCACAATCTGCTGATGTGTTTTGTGAACCTGGGTGGTTTTCCGTTGAACAATCTGAAGATATTTTGAGGCAATCTCGCAAATTAGGCCTTGATTTAAGAATGCATATCGATGAATTCGAAGATAGTGGAGGTGCAGATTTAGCTGCTGAACTTCATGTTAATACCGCAGATCATGCTTACTTCACTCCAGATGATTTGAGATTACGGATGAAAGAGTCTGGAGTTAATACTGGTTGTTTACCGGGAGCTCCATTTGTTCTCGGCCAACAAATGCATGATTATTCGAGGCTCATAAAAGAAGAAATCCCATTCACACTTGCGACTGATTTCAATCCCAACTGCCAGTTTTTATCCTTGCCACTTATCGGTGCATTTGCAGTTCAACGTTCTGGTCTACATCCTTTGATGGCTCTGAAATGTATGACCACTCAGGCTGCACAGATATCTAACTTAGACTCCCAACATTCACAAGGGACAATTCAAGAAGGTCGCAGTGCGACTTTCAATATTCTCAACTCTCCACATTGGGAAAGTTGGTGTCAAACTCCTGGTCATTCACCGATTCATTCGACACAACTTGAAGGAAAGTATATTGTCCATTGATTAAACAGTAAATATTTTTTGAACCAAATTAAGTATAAATTCAGTGATAGTATGTATTGGGTAGAAACTGTGGTTTGTTCTGGACAAGTTGGTAAAGATGCAAGACTCATGAGAATGCTTGAACTTCGGCAAGAATTCAAGCGTCGCCAAGAAGGTTGTATTACCGCTTGGATTGCAAGGAATCCAGACCAGAAGGAATTGTTTCTTGTACATTCAGTATTTACCTCTCAGGAAGCATGGCGAGAGATTTCACAAAAAGCATTGGATCAACTTGATGCAAAGGACGGGGGAATTGAGTCATTTTTGGCTGGACCACCACTTGTTGGGGTGTTTGAGGCAAAACCAGAACATTTCCTCAAGAATACCAATGATGATAACGTCGCATAATGTATGTTATGCGACAATGATTGGGAATCAGCATTTGACAATGAGTTCGAAAATGACCCTTGTGGTTCGACGTGAACGCATTTTAGCAACCTGCCTATCAAAATATTTTGAAAAAATCATAATTCTTTGCTTTGAGGGTAGCCTAAGGGGTTGGAAATTGGCAAAAATTGGTAATTATTCCGAAGTCTTGAAAAAACATGAATCGATAGCCAACACGATAAGCTATGAGCGAAGTGGAAGGATTCTGCCTAAAGTGCAAAACCTACGGGTCAATTCGAGATGGAAAACTCGTACAAATGAATAATGGCCGTACAAGGATGGCAGGATTCTGTTCTCAAAACGGCT
The DNA here is from genome assembly GCA_030827365.1 of Candidatus Poseidonia sp. Taxonomy (GTDB): domain Archaea; phylum Thermoplasmatota; class Poseidoniia; order Poseidoniales; family Poseidoniaceae; genus Poseidonia. The sequence goes on from JAUREO010000055.1 coordinate 5,111, forward strand.
GCAATGGAAAAATTTCAAAAATTGTCAAATGATTTTTACGATCTTATACCGAATCGGTTTAATACGCTCTGTTGGTGGCTTAACTTGCGTCGGGCTTGTGGTCTAGGGGTTATGACGTCGCCTTGACATGGCGAAGATCGAGAGTTCAATTCTCTCCGAGCCCACCAATGAATATTGAGTATTCTTTTTTTGAAAGTTATTTATTTAATTTTCAGAGATGATTTCATCTTCAGGGATTGTTTTGTTTTCAGGTATCTTTTGAAGTGGAACATCTTCGTCCTCGAAACTGAAATCTGAATTGCCCCCTTCCCAATGGACTACATCTTCCGACTCCACGAATTTTTCATTTGGCATTGATTGATCTGGTCGGATAGAATAATTCGCCGGGTCGATAACTGGAGTCGAATACTGCTCTAACTCTTCAGGAGTAGGGGCTTTTCTTTCTTCGAGGATTTTACCGGAATGGAACGTTCCACATTCAGGACATCTTGAGGTCCCAGAAAATTCTAAGCAACCACAAACTGGACATTGCACTACATTTTTGAATGAGGAGAGGGGGTCAGATCCTTCATTCAATGTGATCACTCTTCAGGGAAGAATGCATCTTCAGTGTATCCAGTAATCTCGTCACCGGTTTCATCTTCTTCGATGGTAACAGTACCTTCATCATCATCAAATTCGACAATCGTTCCGTATACTTCTTCTTCTTCTTCACCGTCTTCGTCATACAGTACGAGTCCAATATAATCTCCAATTTGGAAATCATCTTCGAGTATATCATCCTCTTGCTCGCCATCATCATGTTTTTCGTAATCTGAACGGATACCCATGTCAAGTGCAAGAATCGCATCAATGAATTCTTTAGCATCGATTTTACCACTTCCGTCTTCATCGAGAGCTTCAAGGATGGCTTGAACATGATATGGAGACAAGGAGTCACCTGCGATTGACTCAAGCCCTTTCTGGAACTCCGGTCCATCAATTTCCTTATTTTTATCAGCATCCATAGCCTCAAAAACTTCTCGAATTGTTAGGTTTTGTTCGACCATGAGTTCTCCTAATTTTACAAAGGCATCATCGAAATCACGTGCATGTGCGTGGTCATCTTGTACTTCTTTCATTGCTCTCATTCGTGCTCGCCAGGAAGGTGCCAATACAAAGTGCAATGTGATTGAAGAAATGAGGCCCGCAACCGACAAAATGAGGCCTAAAATACCGTCCCAGTAAAATCCTTTTGGCATCGAACTTGCTTCACCAGCAAGTGGAGTCAATGAATTTGCACAACCCCCAATTTGAATATCCTTGTCGCACGGATAAATCGTACCATCTAATCTCGATTCATTTAACCCAATAGGGTGAGATCCAAATTCTGTTTCTTGGGCAACAAGTCCACCAGATCCGTCGACAGGGCCGACGAGTGCATTGACTAACAATAGGACGATGAGAAGTCCAAACATGGTATGTAGAATTGGGTACATAATGTCATTCCAACTCTTTGACATGAATCTTCTTTGCCAAACAGTTGGAAATTCCTTTTCTTTCTTCGCCTTGAGTTCTTCGGCTTCAATTTGTTCATCGAATTCTTCTATGGACTGAATGAATTCATGAAGGTCAATTTTTCCATCTCCATCTTGGTCCAAACCAGCCATGAGGTCGGTAATATCATCTTCTGACAAAACTCCATCAAGTTCATTTTGAATAGCACTTATTAATTCTTCATGACTGAGTTGGCCATCGCCATTTTTGTCAAGATTGTTAAAAAATCGACTTACTGATACTCCTTCATCGTCCATCAAGGCAATTAATTTTTCAAATGCAGCTTTCTTGTGAATTCCTGGAACAAAGTCGACTTCGTCTGCTACTTCATCTTCTTCAATGTCAGTTCCATCATCAGCGTCTTCATCACCTCCATCAGCATGAATTTCTTCTTCATCACCAAATTCTTCTTCCTCGTCGGTCCAGTCGTCATTATCATCGGAATCATCTACGGGGCTGGCCTCATCGGTTTCGTCTGTTGACTGCATTTCTTCGTGTTCTTCGATTTCAGGTTCCACTTCAGAAACTGACTCTTCCTCGTCATGTTCATCTTCAATAGAGAGTTCCTCTTCGTGTCCTAGTTCACCTTCAATTTCTTCTTCAGTCGAGGCTCTATGGCCTTCCTTAGCATCACCCTCGACAACTGGACTTTCATTTTGAACATACAACGTAGCGGCTTTCTTGAGTTCAGATTCTTTCAAATACTGATTTTCATCTTCATTCATTTTGGATGCAAACGCAAGGAAATCATCTTTATTTTCTATGTTGAAAGAAGACATGACTCGGTTAAGGACAGATTCAGCATACCCCAGTTCTTTTGCATGTTCTCCTTCGATGATAACTTCTAATTCCCCTAAATCAATCTCTCCGTCACCATTTTCATCGATGACTTCAACCAATCTTTGAACTTGACTTGGAGGCAAATCAGCAAGATTCAGATCGAGAAGTCCATTTCGCAATTCATCTGAATCGATAATTCCATTTCCATCAACATCAAATCGTTCAAATAATTGTAAAACGGAGATGCCAGTTTTTGATAACCATGAACGCAAAACATCAACAACATCATCTGCAACGAATACTACGCCACACTCAGGGCATTTTGTAGAATCGATGGGTACGAGTTTATTACACGCACCACATTCGCCCATAGCTTCATCGGATATACCAGAAAATGACACACCACATGCTGGACACTGTGACGAATCTATAGGGATGAGTTCTCGGCAGGCACCACATTCGGCCATCGAGCCACTGCGATTATCTTCATCTATCATATGCACACCTATGACGCCTACGAAGAAGAATATTATATACATTCATCGCATTGAAGATTGATTTTAACCTAAATTTGATAGATTGTCGCAAAGGGTGAGTGAATATGGATGACATGCCCAAACCTGTACTGAGTTTGGAATTTTCCACCTATGCATCCGCTTTTGAAGAATTAGAAAAACGATTCTCAAATTCCAAATACACCCTCCTTATTTCAAGATTAGATCACAGAACTTTAGCCACATACATTGGTTTTGACCGAATGAAAGTCTTTTGGTTGACAAAAAGATTGGGCCAGTTAACCATATTGCCTGACATTTCAGATATTGAAAATTGCATTGTCGACCATTTGGCTGAATCTGAACTTATTGTTTTCGAGGGAATTGATTGGCTCTTTGAAATTTATGAGGAACAAGATGTGTATCAATTCATTGCTCGATTGCAGGAAGTCTTGCAATCCCCTCATCAGTGCATTATATTGTATCAACCCCTGACATTAACTCCAATTCAATATGCCAGAATTCGACGATTAGCCCCCAGTGCGACAACCAAAAAATCAAGCCTTGAAGTTGTCAATACAAATAAATCAACGATTGAACATTCTTTGCCGTTGAATACTGATGAGAGTGAAACCAACTTGAGAATGCTCACAACATTACCTAAGTTGGGATTTTGTAAAGACCACGTTGCAAAAAGAATACTTCAATGGAAACGAATGGGCTTTGATGTATCGGCATTGCAACCTGCGCTATCGATGAGAAGCATGGATGATGCCTACGAACTCTATCTTCATACTGAAGAAAAGATTCGCCGGGCCATTGAATTACTGAGAGAATTAGATTCGAGGTCGAATGATTTATCTGTCAAAATACTTCAACGCTCAAGATATAATTTATATCAACTTGAAAACTTTGAAGATGTCGAAAAGTGGCTCATTCAGCCCACATACTAATTCGATATACCCCTTGTCTTGAATTTTAAATTAATCCGTGTATTGAGTTAATGTTCGATAACCATGTCCCTTCTTTTATTATTGATGCAATCGATATGATAGATTCAGATGTCGACTCGTCACCATTCCGAACTGAATATGTCATTCGTGTAAATTTTCGAAGTTCTTCAATGATTGGACTCGATTGTTCGGAATGAAAATCCAAAGTATCTATCGCAATAATGAGTTCACAAGCAAGAATCTCGGAAATTCTATCAATAGCGACTTTCAAATTAAATGATGCGGTTGCACCCATTGAAACATGGTCTTCCTGTCCAGCAGAAGTAGAAGTTGAGAATGCTGTACGTGGCAAGGTTTGTCCATGAATTTCTGAAAGTGCGGCCCCTGCTACATACTGGACAATCATCAAACCAGATTCTAATCCAGCATCCTTTGCTAAAAATGGATGAGGTGCCCTTTTGTTAACATCAAGTAATTGATCCATTCTACGTTCACTTATGCTTCCAAGTTCAAACAGAGCAAGCACCATTGCATCGGCAACAAGACCGATGATTTCACCGTGGAAATTTCCTTGAGAGACTATTTCGTGAGGCCCAGGATTTTTTGTATCGGGAAAGACGAGAGGGTTATCGGTTGAACTGTTGAGTTCAATTGTAACGGTATCAATCAATTTTTGATAAGATTCATGAACTGCACCATGAACTTGAGGCGCACAACGAAAAGAATAGGCATCTTGGACCCTATCGCAGTTTTTGTGCGAGTTTAAAATTTGAGAATTTTCTATGATTTCTCTCATCCGTTTTGCTACTAATTTTTGTCCAGGATGTGGTCGTATGTTGTGGACTTGCTCAATAAGGGGCGTTGCGCTTCCCTTCGCTGCATCCAATGATGCACAATAGATAATATCTGCAAGTGGAAGAATTTGAGACAATGCATAGGCTGATAATGCGAGGTATGCAGTCATTTGGCTTGTTCCGTTAATAAGCGATAATCCATCTTTAGCTCTCAATTCTACTGGGATGAGCCCATTTTCTTGAAGAATTTCCTTGGTCTTCATTTTCATTCCGTTTTTAACGACATGTCCTTCTCCAATCAATGAAAGTGCTAGATGAGACAAAGGTGCTAAGTCACCACTTGCACCAAGTGATCCGATTCTTGGGATATATGGAATGATATTGAGGTTTAGAAATGCTACCAACTGATACATAACATCTGGGTGAGCCCCTGAATAGCCTTTGCACAATGAGTTGAGGCGAATTAACATCATGGCACGTACTTCAGGTTCTTGCATAGGCTCTCCAATGGCTGTTGCATGAGAGCGAATAAGATTTAGTTGAAGTTGTTTTACTTGGTCATTGTCAATTCTGGTGTTGACCAAAGAACCAAACCCTGTATTTACGCCGTACACAGTTTCATTTCCTCTTAGAATTCGTTCGATGACTCCTCTGGAGGCAAGAATCTTGGACCAAGCATCAGGTGCGACATCAACTTTCACATGATGGTGGGCTACCATAAAAACATCAGTTAGTGATAATGTTTCACCGTCAACATATACTACCGTATCAGTCATCATATTTCCTCCACAATGTTCTCAATAAGGTCATCATCAGCAATATTCGGGATGGTCACCTGCAAACCCTCGATGTATTCGCACGCCCTTTGAATAGCATTGATAGCCCCTTGATTTCGTGCCCATGACCTTCGGGCAATTCCATTATTAACATCCCACATTAGCATTGATTGAAGTTTCCTTTCAGCATCATCTGAACCATCAAGAACCAAGCCGAATCCTCCATTGATGACTTCACCCCAGCCGACCCCTCCACCGTTGTGAATACTAATCCATGTAGCGCCACGACAAGCGTCTCCTAAGACATT
>JAUREO010000056.1 GCA_030827365.1 Candidatus Poseidonia sp.
ACCGGTACTTTCGGTCTTTTCTTTGAATGTCGTTGGTTTGTCAAGAATGACTTTACCTTGGATTTCACCACAGTGCATACACACCTTTCGCTTTGCTTCTGTGGTTTTCTTTTCCACTTCCTTGATGATCTTTGAGAACTCTGTCGAACCAACACCGTGTTTCAAGATGATATCTCGAATTCGCTCGCGGTAGAAATCTTGTTCGCTCTTATTTTCATCAGAGCCGTGCGAACCAGGTTCACTGTTGAGCAAGATTTTGCTGCACGAATTACAAGTTGCTTTGAGAGCCGTCTTGATCAAGTTCACAAATCCGATGTGAATGACAGGGAGTTCGAGGGCAATGTGTCCAAAGTGGCCGGGAGAATCCTGGTATTGACAATTGTCTGTTGGGCACACAAGTCCAGGCTCGATGACACCCATGTGTGGGTCCATCAATCCTTGAGTGTACGCGTGTCCATCGTCCTTGTATGTGTCTGCGGTTTTCACTTCAACAGCAGACATTTTGCGGATTTCGGTCGGGTCCATCAGTGAGAAACGAATTTGAGCAATTCGCTTTGGAATCATGTCTGTTCTCTTCGTCATTTTCGGTCCTCCAGTTCAAGTCGCATGGCAACCCCTAAACTCTTCATTTCGTCAAGCAGGAGTTTGAATGCGTACGAAGTCTGAACTTTGTAAACTTCAGCTCCGTCGCCGTGAATCGGGCTAACATATGTTGCGCGCTTCGGGTCGTACCAAGCGATGTGACCCGATTGGGCACACACGTACATGTCAATACCATCGGATTCATCGAGGAGACGGTCTTTGATGACCATGGACGCGCCGTGTGCAATGAGACAGTCACGTTCCATTTCACCAAATCGAAGACCACCTTGTCGGGCACGTCCTTCGGTTGGTTGCCGAGTGAGGATTTGAACTCGTCCACGAGAACGTGCGTGAATCTTTGATGACACGAGGTGGTGAAGTCGTTGATAGAAGATACATCCAACGAAAATTTCAGCGGGGTATGCTTCACCGGTTTCACCATTGTACATGACTTCACGTCCAGTGTGAGATAAGCCGTTTCGAATCAGTCCGTCACGAAGGCTGTTTTCTTTTTCACCTCGGAAGGCTGTTCCGTCAATTCGACGTCCTTCCATTGAACCAACTTTGCCACCAATCATCTCGAGAACGTGTGCAACGGTCATTCGAGAAGGAATAGCGTGTGGATTGATGATGAGGTCTGGGACAACACCATCGGCTGTAAAGGGCATGTCTTCTGGGTTGACAAGGCGACCGATGACGCCTTTCTGACCGTGTCTTGAAGCAAATTTATCTCCGACTTCAGGAACTTTGTGACTTCGGACCATCACACGAACGAGTCTTCCAGAATCGAGAGATTCTGTTACGAAGACATTGTCAACGTTTCCTTTCTCGCCATGTCGAACGAGCATCGAAGATTCACGTCGTTCTTGTGCCATAAGGAAAGCACCACCTTGGGCTTCCTCAAGGAATCGTGGTGGGCTCGTTTTACCAACAAGGACATCGCCACCTTCGAGGTATGTTTCTGGAATTGGAAGACCATCCATCTCAAGATGTCGGTATTCGGAGTCCGGCTTGAGGCCCTTGACTTCTTGTCGGGAAGTACCTGGCTTCTCTATTTCTTCCACTTGACCGCCAGGGAATCTTCGTCGCTCAGCGTTGTAGGTTCTGTTGAAAGTGGACCTTCCCAACGCACGGTCAACTGAACCACGGTTCATGATGACAGCGTCTTGCATGTTGTATCCGTGAAGTGACATGATGGCGACAATGAAATTTTGTCCTCCAGGTCGCTCGTCGAAATTTGTGGTTTCCATGGCTCGAGTTCGAGTGATAGAGCGTTGTGGGTAGTGCAATACATGAGCCCTCGTGTCAGGTCGAATTCTGTAATTAGCACTCGGAAGACCAAGGGATTGCTTGACCATCGCAGTTCCACCGGTAACACGAGGAGTGGAGTTGTGCTCAGGGTATGGAATGAGTGAAGCACAAACACCGAGCACAAGTTGAGGGTCGATTTCGCAATGCGTGTGTTCAGGCGAGTATAGCAGAGGGACTGAAAATTCAGTTTCTCGAATCTCATTGTTTGGCATTCGGACGACAGCTCGAATTCGAGCCTCGGACGCCCCTGACTCACCGAGGTTCAGCCATGTCGTGTCTTCGTACATGAATGTGCGTCCAGTGAGACCTGTCTTGTCGCCTTCGGGTATGACTTCGGGGAGTTGATAGGGTTTTGGAGCGATGTAAAGATCCTCTTCTTCCTCTGCGTCAACCCATTCGACAACCCCTTCGTTGATGAGGTCGCGGAAGGCCATCTTTCCGGTTTGAAGAGCATGGAGATGGTCCTGTGTAAGACGAGGTGTACCATCGTACAAGATTAACAATGGGCGAAGAATTCGACCTTTGTCAGTGTTGATGAAGATATCTTTGTTTTCTTTGTCGTGTCGAATAGAAACTTCGTATGGAATTCGTCCTCTTCGGCGGGATTGTTTGAATTGTTCAACGAGACGGTTCCCGTTTTTGTGGGTGCCATAAATATCACCGTTGACGTGAATCCGTGCACCTTCAGACCAGTCATCAGGCTCAATAACATCCATTTCTGTGAGTTGTTGTTGAATCATCTTTTGATCGATGTCTTCAGAGATGTCCACCATTTGTGCAGCATTCTTTACGAGTCCACAATTTTGACCTTCTGGTGTTTCGTTTGGACACAATCGACCCCATTGTGTTGGGTGAAGGTCACGAGCTTCGAAGTGAGGTTGGCTACGTACAAGAGGGCTCGTTACACGTCGCATGTGGGATAGGGCTGCAAGGTAAGTTGTTCGGTCAAGCAATTGACTCACACCTGTTCTTCCGCCGACCCAGTTTCCTGTGGCGAGTGCGTGCATGATCTTGGAAGTGAGAACATCAGGTCGCAGACATGCTGTAATCTTCAGTTCACGCTTTCGGTTGTGATGTCGCTCGAGTTGATACTTCAAGTCCCTTGCAAGTTGATTTGCTGAAACTCTGAACAAATCTTCGATAAGGTCACCAGCAAGTCGAACACGCTTGTTTGCATAGTGGTCTTTGTCGTTTGGGTCTCGACCTTCAATGGCCATTTCCAAAACTTGACGAACAATTCGACCAAGATACACCGCTTTCTTTTTTCGGTCGGTTTGTTGGTCCCCAAGGTGAGGAAGGAGTTCTCTGTCGAGTAGTTGATTCACACGAGCTTCACGGTATTCTCGTTGCTGACCGGCAGCGAATTTCTTTTGGAGCCATTCGTGTGCTTCTTCCTCGCGCTCGACTTCATATTCTTCGTTCGCTTTAACCTCGTCAATGTTTGCCACGATAAACTTGAATGCATCAGTTGATCCACCGATGGCTGAGAAAATTTCCTGGTCAACTTCGATACCAAGGGCCCTCATGAGGAGAACCACTGGAATGGCAGTTCCGCCAGCAGAGCTAATCTTGACCATCAACATTCCATCTCGACGCTTTTCAACGGTGAGTGGTTTTCGCATACCGTCTTTTTGTGAGAAGATTTTTGCGACTTCAGTATGTTTGGAGTATCGCTTATTGATTTCGATGGTTACTCTGTTTGGTGCTAGGTCTTCCATTGAGATGAGAACACGTTCAGTTCCATTGATGATGAAATAACCACCTGGGTCAAGTGGGTCTTCTCCCTTTTGTCGGAGGAGAGAATACCACACCTCTTTGTCTTCTTTTGAGGTGGTGTTGTGAAGAACTCGGTCTTTGGTGATATGACTTGGATGGAGGTTACATACTCTTGAGTGAACCATAATTGGCATCTGACCAACTTGCACCCCTTCTTCTGTGGGTTGTGGTCTTCCACCTTTGTAAATTGTGAAATCCATAGACACGGGGGAAGTGTAAGTCAACTTTCTGATACGGCATTCCATTGGAGTCGAAGGATGTTCTGAACCATTGGCTTCCTTAATAGAGGGTTCACCGAGTTTGACATTTTTGATTCGAATAACAATATCTTGATCGGCAACATCGAGTTTGATGAAGCCACCTTCATCATCATCCAATTCATCGTCTGTACCGACGCGAATATTTCGAATGATTTGCTCCATTCTTGAGCGTAGATTTTCTGGACTTGGAACGCAGTCGTTGTACGATGCAAGTTGATGGTTGACTAAGCTACGTTCTCTAAAAAATGATTGAATGATTTCTTCCATGGTATTGCCTCCTTAGTTCCCCTCGACGATGAGTCGATATGCCACCGATTGGCCAGCGGATGGTGATTTGCGGACTACTTTGAGTACACGGTCAGAAATCCAACCGGCTGCGAGAGGTTTGTAGTCTGCATTGTTTGAGTGGGCATCAGCGTCTTCAGCTTCCGCAAGTTCTTTGATCACTTGAACCACAGGGTCTGAGATGAGAATCTTTGGCAGAAGTTCTTTGGCGAGACGAGGCTCACCAGTTTCTTCATCTTCTTCAAGAAGTTGCCACGGTGCAAGTTCAGCCATTTCGATTTCAAACAGATCTGCTGCAGAAATGTTGGCTGGCCCTACGAGTTCTTGGTGAGGAACGAGTTCATGATTCATGGCGTTAAATCGGAGAGTAATTTCAGGTTTGTCAATTTCGTCAAGTGCTCGAGCACGGATGGTGATTTTCTTGGATTGTTTGTTCTTTCGTCGTCGACTACCTTGTTCGGCAATGGTGATCATCGTGTTGCTGAATTCTTCGGAATCCTTGGAGATACCCAAAATTGTCGCGATGTCTTCGTGTGAGAGAGACTTAATGTCGCTCATGTTTCGATTTGTCGCAAGTTTGTGGGCATATTCTTCTGGTACACCTAGTTCAATGAGTCTCTTTTTTGTAGCACTTTTTACAACCATCCCCGCACGCTCCTCAAACCCATACACTGGACCTGAAGACCAGCAGGCGGGCCCGACGGGGTTCGAACCCGCGACCACCGGATTAAAAGTCCGGCGCTCTACCTGACTGAGCTACAGGCCCAATGTAGCAACTGGGCTTTTTGTCCGACCGACATGGTGTTTTTATATTTTATGTAAGTGCGTTGACCCTTACACTTTTTTCACAACATGGCGAATTATATCAAAATTTAGGAAAAAAACAGTGATTTTTTCTTCAGGGAGGAAACGAGTCGACAATATCCTCATAATTTTCTGCATGTTCGAGGGGTTAATGGCAGACTCTCCGTACGAGCGTTCGATGGTTTCTCGCGAGGTACAGAGGTCGGGGTCCGAATCGGTTACAATTTCTTGGATATCACCGAATGGAGACCAATTCTCAGGGATGCTTCCATTTTCAGTGTATCCGCCACGAGAAGACACGGACCTCTTGGCAAGAAGTATTGCGAATTGGCCGAGGGACATCTCGCTTTCAGTGCTTGAAATTGGTTGTGGTAGTGGAGTCTTGGCCTGCTTTGCTTCGGCACTTGGTCACCATGTTACTGCTTGCGACATCAATCCTTTTGCTGTTGCTTCAGCACGAAATCTTGCTGAGCGTCATGGACTCAAAATGAACATTTACGAAGGAGGCCCAGGACCTCAAACTGATCAGCACCCACATCAGTGGGGGGGCAACGAGACCTACGACCGAATCATTTGGAATTTACCATATCTCCCATCAGACATCGCAGGTCTTCAGAAACTTGGTCCACTCGAAGAAATAAGTATGCTTGCGGAGGAAAATTTCAGTCTGTATCAACTTATGTTAGAGAAAATCAAAAAAACCGCTCTATTGTCTAAAGAAGGTATTGCTTACTTTGTCGTTTCATCCCATTTTGAATTGAAGGATTGTCTCGAGTCAGCATGGAAAAGAGGTCTTGCAGCTCGGATCATTGAAACCATTGATTTTGAAGATGAAACTATAGCCTGTGTGAGCGTTTGGCATCCGTTTGCTCAGAAAGGTGAATGGAACGAATTCGATTCGGTTTCGAGCACAAATGAACTGGCCCTTTCAAGTGGATCTGAGGTTGGGAGTGTTTGGATTGCTCAGCATCAAACAAAAGGAAGAGGCCGTGGCCAAAACACATGGGCCTCACTTGAGCATAGCACAGCAGCAAGTTGGGTTGTAATGATGGGTGATCATCACCCAAGCCCTCTAATTCAATTACATGCGGGATTCAATCTTCTTCGACTTTTTCGTTCCCTCAATCCAAGTTCCGAATTTCGATTGAAATATCCTAACGACATCTTCGTAAAACATGTTGATTCTACTTGGAAAAAATGTTGTGGATTGCTTATTGAATCTACATCAATGGGTCAAAGCAACAGGGTTGTTTTGGGGGTCGGAATAAATCTCTTTTCAGAACACTCGACATACGGCGGGATATTCTATCATTCAAATTTTGAATACAGTGTTCAAATGCTGCATGGTTGTCTTGGTTCTATCCTTGTGCCAAGTGAACCAATGAATTATTCTATAGAAAAAGAAGTTCTTTCAATGATTGAAAAAGAACTTGTATTATCTTCGAGCCATCTCTTTGAAATATATGCTGATGGCTACAAAGTGGAAATGATTGGAATCACAGATACAGGGGACCTTCGCATTGCCCAAGGAGGTAAACAACTGGTCAAGCACTTGTCAGAGGTAAGCCTTATTCTTCTTGAGTAGCTTTTCTTTGAGAGAGTCCAACCCCCAAGAGAATCGCTCCAATAGGAATTGGAACAAAATCGATGAGCCACTTTCTCTGAATATCGACGTTGATGTCCGCCTCGTTTCCACGTGTGTCTATCTTATAAGTGTAAAAACCAGCATCCTCTGCCTCAAATGAATATTCAAACGAAGTACCTTTTGCGACAGTTTTGATCTCAGAGCCTATGGTTTCTCCTGCTTCATTTTGTACAGAAATTCTCACCGTGCTTTCGTTGACAACTTTAACAGAAAGAAGAAGGCGATCATCTTTCATCATCGATACTCCATTCGACAATGCTTCGCCGTCTTCTTCAATGCCCAATTGTGGCTCCCATGCATGCATGACAAGTGAAGCGAGTAGGATTGAAATCCCAGAAAAAATGAGGACATCCGACATTTTGAGTGCAGGTGCCGTGCCACCACCAGCCATAACGTCGCCTCTTTGTACGAATAGATAAGTCAAACCTTAATGTTTCATCGAGCAAAAAAAAGTCAATGTTGTTTTTTTGGCTTCTTTAGACCGAGTCGCTCTCTGACCAATCGAATTTTTCCACTTGTGGTTAAGCTTTCAATGCCCAAATCGGTTTGAATGGAAAGAAAATTTCTCAAAACGCTAGAAAATTCTAACCCAATGAGGATAATCGCCCGCCCACGGTTTCTATCCTCTGCGGGAGGAGTAAAATCATAAAGTCGAATTGACTTTGAAATGTTGATTTCTTTGCCGATGTTTTTGAGGGTTTGTTCAAGAATTGACCGAGAAGTATACTCGGGGCTTAATGATAATCCAATCCAGCGACGCTTACCTCTTTTTGCCTTGGTTAACTTCGCCCCCATGTGTGGCGCGATATGCTCAAAATAGATGAGTTTAGAGGTTCATCGTGAATATCATCAAATGGATGATGAACATCGTACGGATGTGGCGGTTGAACATCAACAAGAACTTGTGGGCGAGAACCACAGTCATGCGTTCCAATCGATGACGTTGTTATCTCTGCTCAAAACATTAACCAAACCTAAGACTCTACCTCACATTGGTCTTCTCGTTACCTCCAGCATTGTGCTCTTTACCTTTTTTTCAAGTTCGAAAGAATACCAAGCAATGCTGTTCATTAGTTTGAGTTTAGCCTATGTTTTACTCGGATTTATCTTTGGGTCAAAATTTGAGAACCTTATGCTACCAAAAGATGCAGATGCTGGAATCAAAGTCTTGAAACGAATCTTCCTTCCCTTGATACCACCTATTGTGTTAAGCATCGTATTGTTCATTCTGATGGTGTCCATTTTTGATGTCGAAAATGGACCAGGCCAGTACCTTCCAACCTTTTTGGCATCCCTCTTTGTGGTGTGGTCAATCTTACAGGGCAAAGCATTACTTCATTGGCTAAGGGCATCCGGTCATCAGTTACCACTTCTTCCAACAAATAGATTCGTCCTTATTCCAATGTTCATTCTAATTGTGTATGTCGTCATGTTCGGATATGATGTTTTAATTCTTGGAAATACGAGCATATCTTGGTCTGAATATTTGCTCATGTTTACCCTTATCATCATCACAACATCTCTCCTTCTTTACCTCACCCGTCATCAAAAAAATCGTTCACAAGAGCAAGAATTTCAAGCCAGATACACGCGAATGTTGTTTCTCTCAATACTCTTCGTGACCTGGCATTTCTTTACAATTCAACGTCAATTAAGGGAGGCTGGCAGTTCAGCGTTGATGTATTTTGAAGAGATCATTTTGATGATTTTCACAGTGATTATGTCGATTTGGGCATTAACATCGAGGTCGTACAAATCTTCTCTTCAACTCGTTAATGAAGAAAATGCATTACCGGTTGGAATTGCCTTTGGTTTTGCCTATGCGGGTTCTATTGCGGTGTTGTCGGATTTATTTGGTGATGTCCGGAATGTTTTGATTATGGGTCACGCAATTGTGGTTCTTACCGTCGTGTTAGGTCTCGGGAAAATAATTGACAAGATTCACCGTTCCATGATTCAAGAAAGCGAAGTACACGCCTTGGTCAAATCTCTTCCCTCTCCAATCAATGAAATCATTTTTCAACCTGTTGAAGATGAATCCACTGAACCCCACCCTGAGTTTGAAGAGATCGATGTGGCTGTAGATGGACATGAAGACGACGATGTTGAACTTCTTTGAATTCAAGTTTGAATCCCGGATAGAATTGTTACCACTCGAATGGTATCAATGAGGTCTTCACTTACCCTCGCACCAAGAATAACTTGGGCATCTTCATCAAGAGCAGAAGTAAACAAAGACGCCACTGCATCCACCTGACCTATCGTCATTCCAGGCCCCCCCTCAACTTGGACCAAACAGCCCTTTGCGCCTTTCACATCGAGTTCGGCAAGTGGTGCAATAAGTGCTGATTTGAGAATGCCTTTTGGGTCATCGGGACGGCCAACGCCTACGAGCATGGTTGCTTGGCCAGTTTGATTTACGATGGCCCTTAAGTCCATGAGGTCAAGATTGATGAGACCCATTCGAAGTAAAGTCCGTACAAGGCCATCGACCAAATCTTCAATCCATTCTGAGCCCATTTGCCAATTTTGTCCTTTGTCTCGAGCTTGTCTTGCGAGGCGCTCGAGAGAGAGTTGTACAGCCACATGTGCTGTTGCTTGTAACCTGTGAAATCCTTCCTTGCCAATCTCGAGTCTGGTGTGTTGACTGTCAAAGGGTAATGCTGCGATGGCAAGCACAATCGCCCCCGATTGCCGAGCCTGTCGAGCAAATTCAACGGAAGCACCAGTGCCAACGCCGCCTCCCAAAGCGGTAAGAAGAACAACAAGTTCCACGTCCTCAAAAATTCGTCGAGTCATTTCATTGAGGCTCCTCATTCGCTGTTCTGCAAGAGGAGGAAGTGCTGCACAACCCACTTTGTCGAGTGTGTGGCCCAATCGAAGTATGTGGGTCTTGTCATCTTGTTCGAAACTCGAAGGGTCAGCATCAACAAGGGCCAGTGTAGCACCTTTTCCACACCGGTGAAATGCTTGCTTCGCCCAGGAACAACCAAGTCCACCTATGCCTGCAATCAGCAGGTTGGTTGATTCCATGATGACCGTTGAACATTGCCCGTCAATGAATCTATGGTTTGAAATTACTCGATGTACCGGAGGTATCTTCTTCTCGCATCTCGAGCCCATGAATTGTCCGGTTCAAGATGGAGAACTTTGTCGTAATATTCCACTGCCTTTTCAAATTCAGAAAGATATCTGCCATACAGGTGGCCAAGGTTAGAGAGTACAGGAATACAGTCCTCTTCATCTTCAAGCATTTTGAGAAGTAATTCTTCGGCTTTACCGAGGCTACCTTTCAGCATTAAATCCTCAGCTTCGTCCAAATCATTGAGTTGTTGTTGAGAGAGGCCATAGGTGTTTTCAAAGGCATGATTTGACATGTATCTTTCCAAAGCCGCTCATGTCAAGAATGTTGGGTTTTGATGTAATTTGACCAAAATGTAAATTTTTGAAGAGAAAACGCTACACTGCAAAGCATTTTTTGTAGCAATCAACTAACAATGTTTAAGGAGTCCATACAAGTCGGTTAATTCGTAGGGTGAGGCTGTGCCAAGACTATCAAATTTTCCTCGTGCGGCAATACCTCTTTTTGTCGTCTGTTTGTTCCTTCTGCCACTTGGCTCATCGTTGCACAGTGGTGTTGGTGGTGTGCAAACCTATGCAGGCTCAGATGGTAATGTCCAAATTGATGATGTGGCCAAGTCAGGTTGCTTATGCCACAATCCAGTCGCTGACAACAGTGTTCAAGTTGTCCTTGACGATGTTCCATATGCCTATGAGGCAGGAAAAACATACGCCATGAGATTGCAACTCATCGGTGGTCCATCGGCAACGGGGACGTATACCGCTGGTTTTGCAATGCGCGTCACGG
>JAUREO010000057.1 GCA_030827365.1 Candidatus Poseidonia sp.
TCTTAATCCAGCACAAGATTCCTCCCTTCGAGATGAGTTTCTTGGTTTTTCGACCTTGTCATTGTATCTCCTTGTCGGACTTGCCATCACCATCTTTGTGACTCGATTCATCGCTATGCGATTCTTCCCCACGATTCTTCGAAAGATTGTACGCCATGATTCGATTAAAGAAAAAACAATTCACGACAGTGACAAGGCTCTTGGGACCGCAGTTGGCTTCGGTATTGCCTACATCCTTCTCGATATTGTCATTCAAGAGTCGCTGGTCACAGGCAGTGCTGTGGTCATGCCAAGTTACATCGTCGATGGATTACCTGGCGTGATTCAATTTATTGTGGCCATCTCGCTGGTCATATGGGCGTATCGTTTGGTTGAAATTATCGAAGATATCATCTCGATTATTGATGTCGATGGGGATCTCGATGGTTCGGAAAAAACACTCATTTCCGCCTTGCAGAGCGCTGTCCGCTTCATCGTGGTCTTCATTGGTGCAGTCTTTGTTGCAGACTCGCTTGGATTTGAACTTACATCCCTAATTGCAGGACTTGGCATTTCCGGTTTGGCACTCGCCCTTGCGGCAAAAGACACAATCTCCAATTTCTTTGGGGCGGTCACCGTTTTGCTCGACCGCCCTTTCAAAGTTGGTGATTATATTCTCGTCGATTCAGTCGAAGGTGAGGTCATGGAAATCAATCTTCGAACCACACTCATTCGTACATCATCAGATACTGTGGTCACCATGCCTAACGCGAATCTTGTTAACACTCCCGTCGAAAATTTCGGAAAAAGGAGGTGGCGCCGATGGCAAACACAACTTCATTTCGATATCAATTCAAACAATGGAGCTATCAAGTCATACTGCGAACGTGTGGTCAAACATATTTCTGAAAATGAGTTTACTCTCAAAGAGGAGTCCTCTTGGTGCAGAGTCAATGCAATCTCTGCATTATCGCTTGACGTTGATGTGAATCTGTACTGGAACATCACAAGTGGAGTGCAAGAGCGCGAAGTTCGAGAAGATTTTATCCTCTACCTCATGCAACTTGCAACGGATCTTAACCTCGAATTTTACGATGGTCGAATTCGAACTCAAAAATGAACACTACGATGTTTCGTAGGGCGGTATGATTTGTCGTTGAAACAACCATCTCGATAAGCCTGTAAGACCAACACCAACAAGAGACAGTGCAACTGCAATAAGCGGAGTGAACACCTCTAACTTCCATCCGAAATATGCGAAGACCCAAAGGGCAACGGCAACCCAAATCCAAATCTTGATCATTTGGCGAGTGGATAATTTAGCCTGAATTCGTGAGACGTTTTTGAGCCATCCGCGACAATACATTTCAAGCATGGTATCTTTGAACGCAATCGCGTGGGCAAGTTGGAGTAAACAAGCATGGTATCTCCAAATCCATGCTCCGCCGTTTGCGGTTGAGAGTGCCTTTTGACTTGACCATTTTTTAGGCACAATGGACGACCATGTATCAAAAATGACTTCCTGGTCTTTACCTGATACACCTTGAGTATACTCCCACTTGAATTCAGTCATCATCAACAAAGCCAAACTGGGAATGCGGTCGGATTTAACCAACAGTGAATGTGTTAAATCATGGGGTAAGGCAAGCAAAAAATCTCGTCCTTTCCTCATCACCTTGGAATGTGTTTCCAAACGAATGTTAGGTATGCCTTGTGTGTCCGCGCTGTGAGGAGCCCTCCACAACGTGCTGGTTTTCATTTTTTCTTCCAGTGAATTGAGGTCGGCATTCCATGTTCGTTCAGTGTTTGGCGTTGCGAATTCAGCGAGTGCATCATGCGTTGATGACATTCTTTGAATGAAATTTCGAATATCAACAAACGAAGTGTCTTGTTCTTCTGTGTACATTGGATAGACGAGAACAGCATCCGAATCATGGAGAAGAATTCCTGACACGGGCAACAGAACACCCACATTGGTGAGGGCTTGTTCCCATGGAACGTATCTGGCTAATGTTGACAAAACGGCGGTATGTAGCAGAGGCGATACATGCACGCGGTACTTGTCGTCAATGGCGTAATGGACGCCGGATGAATCGTGCTTAAGCAGGGTGATGGTTTCGATAGATTGCGGCCATTCACCCCAAGGTTGACCTGCTTGGAGGACGTCCTTCCACCATTGCGTGTCTTCGACAACCGTATAGTCCCAGCAATCGATAAAACCCCATTGAGTTGGGAAGCGTGCATCGGCGACAACATCCTCAAAGGTAGAAGAGGTCAACCCGATTGGCCACCATGCCTCGTTGCCCATACATCATGGTCTACATGGTGATTTAGAAGTCTGTTGATTGTGAAGTTTCACAATGGGAGATATGAAACGCTATCTTTGTCACCCTTCTTTGTGGGGGCGAAGCAATGGGTATTTCTGACCGAGTAGGCGACGCTCTTGGCCAAGCTCTCGATGCCCGATTAATTCGTGAAATCAATGAACACCCAATCAAAGTCAATCATCTTGCCATCATCATGGACGGCAACAGAAGATTTGCATGGACATCAAACCTAAACACAAACGTTGGTCACCGTATTGGAAAACAAAAACTTGAACGTGTGCTCGACTGGGTGTTGGAACTAAAAATTCCGTGGTTAACAGTGTACGCACTTTCAACTGAAAATCTCAACCGAGACCAAAAGGAGCTTGATGTGCTGTTCAATCTGTACAACGAGGGGCTAAGAGAAATTGCAGATGATCCTCGTATTCATGAAAATAAAGTCCGTGTTCAAATCATTGGTCGACGAGATTTACTTCCAAAAATAGTCACTGACGCCATCGATTATGCAGAATCAAAAACGGCATCCTACGACCAGTTCGTCTTTACAGTATGTCTTGCTTATGGAAGTCGCGAGGAGTTAATTTTTGCAATTCAATCCATTGCTCAAGATTACAAAAATGGCACATTATCCCTAGAAGAAATCAATGAACATGCGGTTTCAAGTCGACTGTACACAGCAGATATGCCCGACCCTGACCTCGTGGTTCGAACCAGTGGTGAAGAACGAATTTCCAACTTCTTACTTTGGCAAATGGCCTATTCAGAATTGTATTTCACAGATGTGTTTTGGCCTTCTTTTCAAAAACGTGACCTTCTCAAAGCCGTGCGAACCTATCAAGACCGCTCGAGACGATTCGGTGAGTAAATGACGGTGTGTGACGAGTGCCAAGGTTGGCTCAATCCAGCACTTGCAGCTGATGCTGCGGTTCGCAGAGGTGATGAAATACTTCTCATTCAACGTAAATTTCCGCCCATGCAGGGGGCATGGGCTTTACCTGGAGGGTTTGTCGATCAAGGTGAAACACCTGAACATGCGGCACTACGCGAACTCAAAGAAGAGGCTGGTCTTGATGGTCAACATCCACGCTTGGTCATGGTCATGGGTGACCCAAAACGAGACCCCCGCAAACACATTGTCAGCGTGGTGTATGAGATTCAAGTCGACACAGAGTGTCAACCACATGCTGGAGACGATGCTTCTGATGCTCGCTTTTGGCCCATTTCAAACATCCTTAGTGGTTCAATTCAACTCGCTGGTGACCACCTCGAAATTATTGAGGCTTGGCTTAATGTGAACTCGTAAAGAGATTTTTTCAAGCATCATCGTCACCATCTTTTCATGGGATCAGCCATCGGCATCGATATCGGTGGCTCAGGTTGTCGAATCGCCTGCGTTGATACATCAACTGGTGAGATTCAGGGTGAAGTCATCCGCTTTGCTCACGACCTCGATTCCAGTCAAGAAGAAATCATTCAAAATATTCGAACGGGATTGAGGAACTTTCCATCTCACCTGCCTATTGGCATTGGTTTTCCTGGAATGACAAAGGAAACGATGGTCGAATCTGCACCAAACTTAGGGAAGGCTTGGCATGGTTTTGATGCTGAAAAAACGTTTGCAACCGAGTCCCAGCCAGTCTATTTGCTCAACGACGCTGACGCTGCAGCGTTGTGTGAATATCATTTGGGATGTGGAAAAGATGGAGCAGGGAGGATGCTTATGGTGACCATTGGAACTGGACTTGGAACAGGAGTTGTCGAAAATGGCGTCTTACAACCCCATCGAGACCTCGGACTCGATCCATTTCCGGGCAGAGTTGAAAATTTGGAAACGTACGCCAGTGGGAGAGCAAAAATGATTCGAAATCTCGATTATCATCAATGGATTCTTGATTTTAACGTCGTCCTTCATCATTTCATCGAACGAACCAATGCCCAACGTTTGGTTCTCGGAGGGGCAATTTGCAACGAATGGAATCATTTTTGTCATCTGATTGAGTGTCAAGTCCCATTCCAAAAAGCAACATTTGTGGAAACTGCTGGCATCATTGGTGCTGCGTTGTTTACTCTTCAACATCAGCACTTAAAAGTGCATTAAATTGGTTCAATGCCTCTGGCCAAGACATTTCTTCAAGAGCGTCAGTCAAATGAATTCCAGCGAGAAATTGAGCTTTAAGATTGAGCCATTCGTCACCTTCACAAGGTTTTTGCCATCGAAACAAAGGCGCCCCATCACGTTCCAACCTATCGAGGAATCCTCGTTTTGCACTGCTCACAAGAAGTGTTGGTGTACCAAGAATCACCGCTTCACTCGCCATCGTAACCGATTGGGTGATGACACCATCCGAAGAGGACAACATCGAGTCAAGTTTCCAAGGGTCTTCTATACCGTGTTCCTCATCAACAAATGTCACATCACATCCATCCCATGCCGAAGAGGGTATTGGAACAATTTCATCTTCATCGTGGTGACCATCGCCAAGTAACCTTCGAACAAGAATGTGAGGGGGATTTCGAACATGCTTCGATTTAAGTTGTGGTTTGAGATGAATATGGCCATGTAATCCATCCAATCGATGGATTCGACAACCAACCGATGCCTCAAATCCTCCATCGAGGGAGGAATCCCAGTGTGTTGGAATGACCACATCGGTAGCATATTTTTTCGCGAGCGTATGAGCAAGATGGTTAATCTCCGTGTCTGAGATGTACCACCGCTCATACGAAGATCCTCGGTGCTTTCGTATAGAGGCGTGGGCCCAGTGTTCAAGTGGTGCTCCGATACTGACCACCCGTTGGACAGGCATGCCATTACGCAGTGCATCTTTGAACACTTTTTTGACCGTTCGAAGCCGTTGCAATGCCTTGCGACGTTTTGCTTTTCCAATAGGACGTTCAACCCAGATAATTTCTCTTCGGGGCAGAATCCCTTCGGATGTTCCAAGCATTTTTTCGACTTCAGGCCGCCGAGTTGCCACAATAATATCTCGTGTTTCGGAGGTTTGGAGTTGACCTGTCAACAGGCGAACGTGAGCAGGATGGTCAAGCACCCAACATGTTCGCATAACTTGAGGAGTTTGTCCATTGAATGTCAATCCTTTTCCTTCTTGATTTGACCGGGGGAAATATCATCAATGAGAATTGAATGATTACGCCATGGCCCAACAATGCCCATCGTGTGGTCAACAACTCCTCGTGCAAACCAAAACCTGTTCGTATTGCGGTGTTGCCTTGCCCCAAATTTCAACTTTCAGCCCTGTGAATGAACCAAATCCACAAACGGTGATGATTGGTCAACCTGCAATGCCGAATCCAAACCAACCAGTTATCATCAATAACGCTCAACCACAACAGATTATTTACATCCCCCTGAAATTTTCTCCAACGCCAAATTGGAGAAATTGGTCGTATCTTGTCATCGCGGTGGGCTTACTCCTTTCGGTAATCGTCTCTGTCTTCAATGAAGGCAGCATGGAAAGTGGGGCAACGATGTTTCTCGCAAATTCGGTTTGCTGTATGTCCATTTGCGTTGCTGCATTCATGGACGCTGCATATTATAGCATGAAATCTGATTGGGAACTCTCAACTGGACAATCAAATACAAATTCCAAAATTGGAATGATTTTTGATATTGTGTTTGGTCTCGTTGCACTTTTCTTCGTCTCTGTTTTCTTGTTTGCATGGTGACATTGCATCTGTTTTCTTTGACTCAAGGATTCGAAATCGCAATTCTATGAACACAATTGATAAACAGTCGGAAAAAACACCGGTTATGCAATCAAAACGAGTTGTTGTCCTCACGGGCGCGGGAATTTCAGCAGAATCGGGTATCCGAACTTTTCGTGATAACGATGGACTTTGGGAGGAACACCGAATTGAAGATGTCGCAACACCTGAAGGTTGGCGAGAAAACCCTCAATTGGTTTGGAATTTTTATCAGGCAAGAAGAAGGCAAATGCTTGAAGTCGAGCCAAATCCAGCCCATTTTGCCTTAGCAGAATTTGAAAATGCCCTACAATACTTCACACTCATCACTCAAAATGTCGATGATTTACACGAACGTGCAGGAAGTTCAAAGGTTCTTCACATGCATGGCAACCTCAAAACACTACGATGCGAACAAAGTGGACGAAGCGAATTAAGAATGAGTGATGAAGACCTCCGTCCTCAATTCGTGAAGTGTACGTGTTGTGCTGAGCCCTCAACACTACGACCTGATATCGTGTGGTTTGGTGAAACCCCTATACACATGCGTGAGATTTACACCGCTCTTGAGGAGTGTGAGGTGTTCATCGTGATCGGTAGTTCAGGCCATGTCTATCCTGCATCTGGTATGGTCAATATCGCCAAAATGATAGGGGCTCGAACGATTCTTGTGAATTTGGAAGAGCCACTCAATGCCTATGATTTCGACGAAATACATTATGGCAAGGCGGGGGAACTCTTACCAAAGCTCGTTCAAGGCTGGCTCAACGAATCATGACCTCATCAAAAGGGCACCCGTAGTAAGATTAAGCATATTCGACAAAATGATATTTTCGGAAGTAAATAACGTCGACCAATGATTTGACAGCAGAGCTTGTTTTCTTTTCTTATGTTGATGATGTAATTTGCTTGGCTGTGCAAATGTAATCATTATAAATACGATAAACTTGCAAAACACATGACTGGACAAATTTCGGATGATGGAAAGTACATGTGGGATGGGGCAAACTGGGTTGCAAACCCAAACGCACCTGTAGTACAAAACCCTGGAGCAACACAGACAATGGCAGCAGCGCCAGTGGCACAACAGCCCATGATGCAAGTAGCAGGTGCAGACGGATATGGCACCGGAACTTGGAAGATACAAATGGCGGATTCAGGTCTTGGAATGTTTTTCCTCAAAATTGGTTGTTTGCTGATCAATATTTTTACCCTTTTGTTGGCAGTTCCATTTACAAGTGTAATGTATTACAATGCTTGGGCATCAAAAGTAGATATTGATGGTAGATCACTCAAATTTACAGGCAGTGCTGGTGGATTTTTGGTTACCTGGGTCAAGACATTACTCTTGAGTGCGATTACCTTAGGTATTTATTATATCTTAATTGGACGTAAAAACGTCATGAGATGGGTCGATTCAAACTTGACTTGGGCTTGAAAATTCAAATTGAACCGATGTAATGGGTGCCGTTTGATTCGATATCTAATTCGAAGGCGACCATGCATTGAAAAACCCTCGACGACACTATACAAATATGGCTTTGGATAGCACAACAAGCAGCCCGATTCCTATTGGGGATTTTGTGCAATTCGTCAAACAAACCATCGTTCAAGACCCCCAATTCCAACTTCAAACACTCAAAGGCGAAATCTCTCAATGGAAAGAACACAACAACAACATTTACTTTGCACTGCGTGATGAAAAAGGGCAAATGAATTGTGTCATTTGGAATGCTTCAATTCCCATCGACCCGAGCATCAGAGAAGGTAGTGAGGTCATCGTCATCGCAAATCTCGATTTATGGCCAAAACAAGGTCGAATTCAATTGGTTGTCAAGAAGATTATGCCGGTTCTCTCGATTGGTGAACTTGAGCTTGCAAAACGTGAATTGCTCGCTCAATTAAGACAGGAAGGGGCTCTCGACCGTCCAAAAAAGCCACTTCCTGTTCTGCCAAAACATGTGATGATCATCACGGGAAAAAATTCTGCGGCACTTGCCGATATGAAGAGGCTTGCAGTGCTTCGATATCCAAACATCAGAATCTCCGTTGTCGAGGTGCTTGTCCAAGGTCAACAAGCAGCACAAGAAATTGCACGTGCCCTCGCCGTTTCGAGAGCGTGGGCGGATAAACATGGAGCAGAAAAATTAGGAATTGTTCCCGTTGATGTTGTGATTGTCGGTCGAGGAGGTGGCTCGGTTGAGGATTTGTGGGCCTTCAATCTTGAACAAGTCGCAAGATCAATTCTTGCAAGTCCTATACCCGTTGTATCTGCCGTGGGTCATGAATCGGATATCCTTGTCTCTGACCTCGTTGCCGATGTCCGTGCATCAACTCCTTCTCACGCCGTTGAACTTGTCGTTCCAGATAGACTCAACCTCGAACAGTGGCTTGACGAACTTGAAATGCGTTCATCCCTCGCGATGTCAAGATACCTTGAGCGAAACAGAACCCAGTTGAATTTTCTTTTCAAACGACTTGCGAGCGCTCCGAAAGCTGGTGTCGTAGCAATGCATCGTCAATTGGACGGATTGAAATCAAGACTTTCGGCCTCTGTCAAATCCTCGACCAATCAATACAGACAGCAACTCATCCAAATGCAATCAACCCTCAATGCGGCACATCCTCAGCGTACCCTTGAACGTGGCTACGCAATGATTGAATCCAAAGGTGCTGTCGTGCAGTCTATACACGACATCGAGGAAGGTCATACGATTTTGCTGCGACTCGCAGATGGAATAGCACATTCAACCGTACAAGAAAAAGAGATAGGTGAATAAAATGAGTGAAAAAGCATTAAATTTTGGTGAAGCAATGAAGCGTTTAGAGAATATTGTTCAGCAACTTGAACAAGGTGGAAAAGGGCTTGAAGAGACCATTCAATTGTTTGAAGAGGGTGCTGCACTACTCAAGAAATGCCAGCAAGAACTGAGTTCAGTCGAAGATCGAGTGAACGAATTGTCACTTGAAGAAGCAGAACAGTTAGGCGATTCGGAATGAAAAAGAAACATCATGAAGCGGCCCAACGCCAAGTCTTCAAAGCCTTGCAACAATGGAAAGACCCACACAATGTTGAGCCACTTACTTCCATCGATGTCGTCAAGAGTATGCAGGTGTCGATAGAAGGTGAAGTTGAGTTGGTCGTTAAACCTTCAAGACCACACTGCCCTTGCTGTCTTTATGACCTCAGCGAATTGAGAAAGAAAATCTCAACCATCAAACATATTTCCAGTGTGCATATTGAGGTTGAAGGTGTACCAGAATCCGGTCGTTGGACGAGACTTATCAACGATCAAACATCAAACAATGAGTAAATTAAACGATGTTGATTGGCTCTCGTTGTCTATATTTTTGAAGTGCAAAAAATGCTGGCATTGACCACAACACAATAGCTCCAAACCATGAGGTTAAGGCCCCAAACCATGGTCCAAATCGTGGAAAACAAACCATGGCGAGTAAAGCAAAGACGGCCACACTCATACCTCCGAGCATCATCGGACCAGCAGCCCCTTTCGGCACAGAAGGTCCTTGTGCGTGCCACAACGCTACCATCGTGGTCAAGAAAATAGCAGGGAATACACTTGCTAAACCTGCGAGAAGAGGTTCGTGGAGGTGTGATAGCACAACAGCGATTCCAATTGCTGTCGCTGCCATTATACCGCGAATAAACAAAGTGAGGCGGGTGATCTTGCGATGACCCCGTGGTGCTGGAAGGCGTTTGATATTGAAAAAAAGGGCGACACACAAGACACAAACGAACCCAACATAACCAAGTTGTTGAGGAGATGTTTTTGCAAATGTTTGCGATTCCAATACAACGAAAAGTGCTGAGCCGCATATTGCCCAGAAAAGAATCGACATCATCGTGGTTTTTACAAGGAGATGGCTCGATTGAGGAAACTTAGCGGGCAAAATGAGCCACACGCCAAGGAACATGGCGTTCAACATCATTCCAAATGGAATGATGGCCATACTTTCGAGAAATTCTTCCCGTGTTGAAATCATGTACATTCCAATCGAGGCTGGCACGATGGTTGAAGGCACTGTACCTAAAATTCCACCAATGACCCCTCCCCACCTTTCAATAGCAATGGTGACTAAAATGGCAACAGTACCTGCAAAAACAGCAGAGAGCATTACTGTCAAAACAGACATGTCATCACAAATACCGTGAAAGTCGGTGTGATAATTGTTGAATTGAACCGCCGGCCCATTCTTTTTTGACCTCGCCTTGAACAAGGATGATATTCATGGGCAAAACGTCGATATTATTGACCCAACGATGCATTTCTGCAAGGTCTTCTGCGGCACCTGAATCAAGATTGACTAAAAACACTCTGCATGTTGGGATGT
>JAUREO010000058.1 GCA_030827365.1 Candidatus Poseidonia sp.
CTGCCAACGCGAGAGGCACCGATAACTGAGCACATGAGCGAAGCCAAGCTTCTGCATTATCGCCAACTTGTTGTTTCACATTCGCCTTCGTCCTTTGAAGATGAATGGCGTAATCAATACCTAAACCGAGGACGAGAGGTGCAACTGTAGCTTCGAGGACAGTAAAACGTGCACCGAAAAGATTCAAAATTCCGTATGTCCAAATCAGTGCAAAACTCAAACCAACCAGAGGAAAAGCGATTTCTTTGAGGTCACGAAATGCAATGTAGAGCATGGCAAGGACCACCACAACGGCAAGCACGATGAGGAGGACCAAATTGTTGAAGGTGTTTGCATCGATGTCGTATGTGATGAGGTCATTGGAAATCACCTCATAATGAAGCGTGGAATTCTCAGATTGAATGACAAACACTTCTCTAAGTTGTGCTTGTTTTTCTCTACGCTGTTCTTCATTCATGTCAGGGTCGATGTTCAAAACCCACAAGGTCGAACTTGCGAATGGCTCAGCGTTTGTTGTTCCATCAGCGAGATATTGGCAAGATGTGGAAAGAATTTCGAGGTCTTTATTGACAAGTGCAGATGAAATGTAGGTCGATATAGCGAGAAATTGGTCGTCCGCACTAAGAGTGCACCGTTGACCGTCTTCGAGGACAAGGTCAAACATCTCTTCCCAAGAACTCACTTCGGACAAAGGAGTATGATTCGCTTCTTCGTTAAGTGCAGTTTGAAGAATACCTGTTGTTGTCGTCCATTCAACCACCAAGTTTTGCCGCTTATGTGATTCTGATTCAAAGACTTCAATATCATCAAGCATCGTTTGAATATGTTCCATTTTCAGTACATTTCCACCATCGTCAGCAGTGACGTGGACAAACAAGGGTCGAGATTCATTGGGAAATACATTAGAAATTCTGTCGTAAATATCGTTTGTTTCGTCATCTGGAGCAAAATCATTCAGATCGGTTTGGAAGGATGGGGGGTTTGTGGCTAAATTGGACACAAGAGCAATTGAAATGAGTGATGAAACAATGAGTATTACTGGTGCACTTTTTCTGAAAAGTTGGCTTTTAGTGGCCAACCATTCCTCAAAGCGGGTCGTATCCATTACCCTCCCGAACGCATGAAAGTAAAAAAACAAGAGGCTTAAAAATTCGTCAAGAATAAAATCTATTTGCCTTTAACTACATAAGAACATTCAAAAAACAGGGGCAGTTGGCTAAACTGATTGCTATGCCAGTTAAGGTTTTACAGAAGGACAAAAACGAACTCCGATTGAGAATTACTGGTGAGAGCCATACTGCACTTCAAGTGTTGAGGGAACGCCTTAACACCCACAAAGACGTGGAGTATGCCAACTACTTTCCAGGTCACCCCGAACTCGACGACCCAGAATTTTACATCCGAACCACAGGTAAAGGTTCACCCGACAAAGTCTTGCAAGACATTATCGGTTCGGTTGTCAATGATTTTACTCTTAAACTTTGAACGTGAGCAATGATGTTACTCCATGATCCAATCGCAGAAGCGATTGGGCTTCTCGGCTTTGCTTCGTCAACTCCTGGAATTGGTGGCATACTCAAAATACGGACGTCAGATTTCCGTGTGGAAGAAGTAGCGACCAATATCGCACTTGACCCGAAAGGTAGGTTCACTGTCGCTCGAATTACCTTAACTAATTGGGAAACAAATCGATTTTGCCAGCAATTAGCTAATCGACTACGTATTCCACGAAATCGAATTTTCTTTGCTGGCACAAAAGATAAACGTGCTGTCACAACACAAATTTTTGTTATTGACGCACCACAGAACAAAGTTGCCGAAATTGAGATGTCAGATGTCGAGATTGAAGTTCTTGGTCGAACCCATCAAAAAATTGGTTTTGGCAACCATAAGGGGAACAGATTTACTATTATTGTTCGAGGGTGTGCCGATGGACTCGGAAATCCGCTCACAAACGATGAAGTTGCCCGCCGAATTACATCCATTCTTGAAGAAATGAAAGAGGCGGTTGGCGAGGACAAATTTCCAAATTGGATTGGGCCCCAAAGATTCGGTTCAGGTCGTCCAGTCACAGCCGCAACTGGTCAGTGCGCCCTCTCGGGTGATTGGGAAAAAGCGGTGATGACATACCTTACCATGCCAGGTGAAGAAGATGATGAAGCAGCAATCGTTCGCCAAAAAATTACGAATGAAGGGTTTTCAGAAGCACTTCTTGAAGAAATGCCAAATTGGATGGGCTATGAGCGCCGAATGATTGAGCATCTCCTTAAAAATGAAGGGGATTTTTTGGGTGCATACTCCACACTGCCCAGTAATTTACAGTTAATGACCATTCATGCCGTTCAATCGAAAATTTTCAACACTTCTATGAAGAATCGATTGGAATCGGGTGTATCTTTGTCAAAACCTCACATTGGTGACCTCGTTGGAAGAGTTGATGAAAAAGGGCAACTTGAACCAACTTCATGTGTCGAAGTGCGACAAAAAACTCAACCAAGAATTTCTCGTAATTGTGAAATGGGTCGCCTTGTGACCACAGGTCCTTTACCGGGATGTGAAGTAGATTTTGCTTCTCACTTGATCGGCGAAATTGAACGAGGCGCTGCAAAAGAACTCGGACTTGGTGATCAAGATTGGATTGTAGCAGATATTCCTGCACTAACGACCTCAGGAACACGTAGGGCCCTTGTAACAACTTTTGAGGAATTTCAAACCGAAACTGTCCCGATTTCTGAACTTGTCCTTGAAGAATCAACACGTGCTCAAAAAGTAATCCAACCACAAATGTGGCATCCTGAAGGTGCGTGTGTACGGTTTCGATTTACCTTGCCACCTGGCAGTTATGCAACAATTCTAATGAGAGAATTCATGAAAACTCCAACAAATCATCTTTGATTTGAGAAAGAATCTGAATTCACAGAAGTCCCATGGAGAGAACTTCAATTTCACCGACGCCGGCAAGATCGCTCATCATTTCTTCAAACTTGTCAGAAAGACCGGGGCCGTCATCCATGACGACGTGAACTTGAACGAATTGCAAGCCAAAAGCAAGAGGTTTTGTTTCAACGCTTTGTACTTCGTAAACTTCGTTTGCGAACGATCGAATAAACTGTACAATCTCTTCGATATTTGCTTCGACTTCTGAATCAGGATTCAATTTGTATGTCATCGCTACTCTTCCCATGCTCTCACCTCAGGGTCCTACAAATCCACATTGTGGACAAGTGTATAAAACGCCTTGATTTCGACATCGAGGACTTCGACCAATTGGTTCTGTGCACCCTGGGCAGGGGAAAGAGGTTGAACCTAAATCTGCTAATGGTACGCCTGATGATGTGCAATTGGATGCTCGTGCGCTCATTTGAATGCCTCTGCGATGCTTTGCGCACACGCTACCCTTCTTTATGGTTACGCGAGACAAAAACCCTATCTATCGACCAGTACAATCTTTCCAGTCCTTCCGGTGCTGACGACCAAATGCCCATTGCGGAGTTTGCACCATCCTGATTCTATTCGAACAATATCACCGACTTGGAAAGTTTGAATTTGTTCATTCCAAAACACCATGCCGACAAGTCCAGTGTGGTCTCGGCCGCAACCTGCTGCGACAGGTCCTGTGTAAGATTCTGATACCACCATTCGAGTTGGATACATTCTGAGAATAACGAGTTCAAGGTTTTTTATTCGTTGGTTTGGCACCAACTGTTCGACGGATGTTGGAACCTTTTTTGCAAATTGATTTGATTTCTGTTTCATAATTTTAGCGAAATTCATGAATGGTAATAAGGGTTTAAGTCGATTTTTTCTTTCTCACTTTCATCGTGGTGCTGATGGTTTGAATTTCATCTTGCTCTTCATTGAGCAATCGATTCATCTTGTCGTGGAACCGTGTGGCCATTGATTTTGTAGGGGATTTCCAAGGCGTGTGATGTTTGCAAATTAAATACACTTCAGATGATGAATTTCTTGATGCTTCAGGGGAAAAACGACGAACAGATACGAAGTGCTTTTGAATTTCTTCGATAAGCTCTTCGACACCTGTTCCTTGAAACAACTTTGTCACAAAACAACCACCTTTGCCAAGATATGGAATTGAAAAATCAAACACCATAGCAACCAATTCCAAAGCGACCGACTGGTCAATATCCCAATTTCCTGTAATATCGGGCGAGATATCTGAAATCACAGAGTTGAATTTTTTCTCACCTAGGTGTTCAAGAATTTGGTCTTGGATATGTTGGTCTCGAATATCACCTGTTAGAAACTGTGCACCATCGAGGCTTTGAGTTGCCTGAAGGTCTACACCGATCAATGCACCTTTGGAGCCAATGAACTCAAGAGCCACTTGACTCCAACCACCAGGGTGGCATCCAACATCAAAAACAACATCGCCAGGTCGTAATATCGTATGTTTTTCTTGAATTTGCTTCAGTTTGAATGCAGACCTTGCCCTGTATCCACTCGATTTTGCCTGACGCCTCCAAGAATCACGTTTGTGATTTTCAACCCAGTGGTCAGCCATCTGTCTCATTGATTGGTAAAGGATAGAGTTCAAGAATCCTTTCCCATTGGCATAGTTAATCATAGGTTCTCCTCGGTGGCATCTGTATGTTCGTACATAAGCATTTTTTGATGTTCGGATTAACACTGATGCTTTGTTCAATTTCAGCACAAGGCATTGTTGTCGAATTAAACGAGACATTTGATCAACCAGTCTCCTCCACACTTGGAGGAAGGTCTCTGGTTGTTGAGGAACTCACCGCCACGTGGTGCGAAGTGTGTGCTGAGGTCGACCCTTATCTTGTCAATGTAGCAGATTCTCATGGTTCAAGGATTATCTTGCTCGCTTTGCACCCCTCTGATGATGTGGATGCTTTTCAGCCAGAAGCTGCAAAGGACAGGATTGACCGAAGAATGGTGACTCACCCCGATTTAGGTTCGACACCCACCTTCATCGTTGAAGGTGGCGAAATGAGAATTGGATACGATGCTTGGGGAGAAGTTCAAAATGATATCTTGGAAAAGGAACTTGGTCGAACAGATGTCAGCAGTTTAGAATTTGAAGTCGTAAAAGAAAATTCGAATTTAATTGCCAAAGTCAAAAACATTGACCTCTCTCAATCAACAGGTCAACTTACATTTTTGTATGTTGAACACGAAAAAGTCGTTCCAGATGGAGCTATCAACCCCGGAAAGTCAACAAGGGATCGAGTTGTGGTAGGGTTATCAGAGTGCAATATTGAAACAAATTCGATTACCAAATCTATTGGACTTTCATCTTCGGTTTCAGACGATTGTCTTTCCTCATTTGAGGTTGAATTCGAACCTCAAGATTCTTGGAGTATCGTTCTCATCCATGAACCTACACTTGATGAAGTCATGAATGGAACTCCAAATGAATCCTATGGTGCAATAGAACTGAGTTATCGCGAGAGAGGGGACAATCCTCAATCGAATTCGATGTTGTTCGCTATTTTGTTTCTTGCCGTCGGCATATCCATGACGATGATTCCTAATTTCCGGAAATCGTCGTTGAAGTAATATACCTAGCCATAAATTACTGTTTTTTTGAATCATTTATACTGAAATTTGATAAAGGAGCACGACAATGTATTATCATGAACAATACATGGGAAGACATCTCTTGGGAAACTACAGAACCAAAAGAATGGCTTGTTGAGTACCTTGCTCGTTCAGGGCAGGAGGTTACTCATCACATTACAGCCTTATATGGGACGTCAGTAGACAATATTCAAACGCTTCTCATGAATGAACTTCGTAGGACATATGTCGGGGTTGGTGAAATCGAAGTCACCATTATTCGGATGGAAGAAGTCGGCCACGAAGCCCAAGCGTTGGTGTTTTCTGGGTCGTTTACTCCTTAATCTCGCTCTTTGAAATTGATGAACACCTCATCTCCGTCTTGCAAGAGATAATCGTTGTATTCATTATTTTCGACTCCGTTAACAATCATGACAAGTTCATGAGTTTCATTGACCCTGTATGTATCAAAGCCAGTTTCATCAAAATGTTTGTTCCAGGTATCGAAGAACGCCTCAATTGGAACATCCTGTTGTTGCAAAATTTCAATGTGCACTACATTGTTTTCAGCGTGGGTGTGCAGTGGCCTCATCGAGCATTCACCGTCAGGATTTCCAATTCCATTTGGAATGGTAACGAATTCACCGTTCACTTGAATGACGACTGTTGCGTGATAATGAAGCATTCCTGCAGAGTGGCCACCGAGACATTCTTGAGCCAGAGGGTGTTTAGAATCTGCAGTGGAATAGACCGAATCGTCATCACTGGTTTTCAACATGTCTAGGGGATTGAATCCTGAAACGACGAGTAGAGCGATAATCCCTGCAACCATAATTCCTAACCAAAATTGCTGTTCTCTTTCCATTGTGTCACCTTATGCCAATTTTTTCCACGTATCGGATTGATACGCTTTTTCAATTTGATAAAATCCAAAGAATGCGGCTACATTTGCAATATGTGCTGTTGTGCAGTACTGACAAATTTTACCCATTTTAAATTCGTAAAACACCAGCAGTGCAATAATTGCGAATCCAGCCATGGTCATCAATTTCCCATACTTGATATGGTTTTGAACAAACCCAGCTTGGGGTTCATTTGCAATGGTGCGAGTAAAATAAAGAAACAACGTAAATGCAATGAAACCTAACCAGCCCCAAGGAATTCCAAGTATAGGAACGGTGTTGTATTCAATATTTCCAATGACACTGTCACAATCAAACAGTGCCTGTGCGGCACAATAATTTCCACCTTCAGATATCTTGTTATGAATCCAAATCGTGTGGGCTGATACGCCAAAACCTGATAGCAAAATGAGTGTTTGACCGAAAAAAATTCTCCTTGTATCTTCTTGAAGTGAGGGGAAGAATTTGAGCATGGGGCCATTTGACAATGTATTTCGTAATGGACTAATAAACAAGATGCCCAATACGAGAGGCAAGATATACAACAAGAGGATGATGTTTGAATTCAAGATGAGTCCTCCTTAGGAATTAAGCCGGCTACGGCATCTAAAATTTCGTAGTTGTTTGCTTCAGTTGATGACCAAGCAATAATCCCATTGGGTTGAATGATGAAGTAGGTTGGTGTTCCGGGGATGTTCCAATCCCTAAGGAGGGTACGGTCGAGGTCATCAATGTAGGGGAACGAATGTGGCCCACCATCTCTTGTACTGCAGGGACTTCGTCCTGAGTTGCACTTGAATGAACCATCTCCGTCATTTTTGTCCCTAAACGCTTCGATTTCAGCTCTGGTACTATCGTGTCCTTCAATTTGAAGCTCGACGGCTACTACTAAGATTTCAACAGGTGCTCTACCCCATTGGTCAGATTTGACTGCATTTTGTAAATCGCTCATTTTTGGTGCTGCATCATTCCAACAATACGGGCAATCTGTGTCCATGAACTCAAGAACGAACCACGTTCCTGAACTATTTCCTTCCTCCCAATCGAGGTCGATGTGGTCGTACAAGTCGTAATCTACCCAACCTCCACCATTGTAGGCTTTACCAGCGAGAGGGGGGGCCCTTTCACCTACGCCAACACCAGTAGATACAGGGTTTGAAGTGAATGCAATGATGAGTAAAACGAGGGTAAAGAGACTGATAATTTTGATGAGGGTATCTGTTCGTGCTGTTGCTTCTTCATTGTACATGAGATCACCTTAAAGTTTTCAAAACGGTACGTGCAGTGTGACGAATTGCTTCCTCACTTGTCATGCGGACATTGAACCCCGTTTCTAACATTTTGTCGATAGACAACATAGCTTTCGGTATATCACCAGCCCACCCGCGGTCACCACCTGTGTATGAGATGACAGCATCTTTTGCTTCACATTCTTCAATCACAATTCGGGCAATATCCCTCACGGAAATTGTATCATGGGAGCCTAAATTGAATACATTGAGTGAATCGTTTCTTGTTGACATGATGTGTAACATCGCATCGACGCAATCGCCAACATCCATGTATGATTTTTCCTGCAAACCGTTTCCGAGTACTTCCAATTCGTTAGGATTCTTTCGCAATTTATGAACAAAGTCATAGGTGACGCCATGTGTTGCTCTCGAACCTACAATATTTGCAAAACGAAAGATATAGCCTTGCAATCCGAATGTTCCGACCCAACCACTCACGAGGCCCTCGCCTGCTAATTTACTTGCACCATAGAGTGAAATTGGCATACAGGGCCCATAATCTTCCGGCGTTGGCATGGGTGCATTTTCACCGTAGACAACAGAACTCGATGCGAACGCAATTGTTTTCACTTCGTTGATTCTCATTGCCTCAACTACGTTATAGGTTGCAATTGTACCTTGACGGAGGTCAGTATCAGTAACTTGAGTTCCAAGTCGGATGTCTGGATTTGCAGCTAAATGAAAAACACATTCGATTCCCTTGGTCGCTTCGATAACATCTTCAAGAGAACATACATCTCCATGATAGAATTCAAACTGGGCAGAATGAATGTGATGTTCAAGAAATTCTGAATGTCCACTGCTCAAATTATCAATGACCCGAACCTCATCATGACGTGCAATGAGTCGGTCGATGAGGTGTGAACCGATGAATCCAGCACCTCCGGTTACGAGGACTCGCATGATATGTGGACTTGCACCGTCCGTATAAGTGAAACGCTCTCTACACTCATCAATTGATTCATAATCATTGAAGCAATTCAGGAAAAAATGGGGGTAAACCCCGGAGTGATACAATGGTAAAACAAAAAGAACACACCCAAGAAACGACAACAGAAGAACAAACCTTGCTCGTAGGATATGTCCGCAAGAGCAATGCTGGTGGAGCAATCAAGGTTTCCATCAACTCATCTGCATTCGAACAATGTTCGACATATGTAACTGCAGATGGTGAGTCATATGTTCCTCTTGTCATTTCAATTGGTGCATTGGAACGAGTGCTTTCCGGTGAGAGAGCAGTTACAACCATCAGCCAATTTCAAGATTGAGTACATCCTTCAATAATGTATTGACATTTACGAATTCTGCATTGAGCAGTTGATGCGCCACAGCCCTCTTCGGACGGCTGTGGTGCCCCCCTTATTTTCTATATTCGTTCAAAAAATCAAATGAAGGTCATTATTTCTAAATAGAAGCGGTTCGCGAGTTTGATTAGGTGAGGACAATGCCGGATGGCAAAGATTCGTTGAAAATAGTGGCAGGCATGCCGATGTTTAACGAAGAAGAGACCATAGGTTCGGTTGTTATCAGCACTGCACGATATGTCGACACTGTTCTTTGTATCGACGATGGGTCATCGGATGCGAGTGCAAGCATTGCAGAATCATGCGGGGCTCATGTGATTCGTCATCGAACGAATCGCGGTTATGGGGCAGCGATGAAAACTCTGTTTCGACATGCCCTTGAGATGGAAGCAGATGTGCTTGTCATTTTGGATTCAGACGGACAGCATAACCCAAATGATATTCCCGCAGTGATTGAACCAATCTTGTCAAACAAAGCAGATTTTACCATTGGTTCTCGCTTTATTGATGGCGGAGGAGGCGTAGATATGCCTGCATACCGCAAACTCGGCATCAAAGTGATTACTGCTGCGTCCAATCTTTCAAGTGACCTCAACATCAGTGATACACAATCAGGGTTCAGAGCATTTTCCAAAGCATCTCTTGAAAAACTCCGATTTGATTCTGAAGGCATGGAATTATCACTTGAAATTCTTGAAGATGCAAATGAAAAACACCTGAGAGTAACTGAAGTACCAACACTTATCCGATATGATGTGCCAAAAGGGTCGAATTTTACTGCGGTATCTCACGGTTTTACTGTTCTTACTTGGGCCTTAATTTCTCTCTCGCAAAAGAAACCGCTCTTGGTTCTAGGAATTCCAGGCCTTGGTTTACTTGCTACTGGTGCTGCTATGGGCATGAACGCAGCCCAAGATTTCACTACACAAATCGATGAATTAATTGGAA
>JAUREO010000059.1 GCA_030827365.1 Candidatus Poseidonia sp.
ACCAGACTTAGAAGGAAATCCAGCAGGGATATAGGCGATTAGTGCTGCGCGATTTTCTGCGCGCACCTTTGCCATTACTGAATCTAATTGCGTCATTACAGTGGAATTCCAAAGTATTCAGCAGCCGTTTGAACATCTTCTTTGTCGAGGTCGATGTCAATAATGGATGTGGAATTTTCCTTCACTGGAACTTCGACTTCGACCTCAACCTCTACTTCGACAATGACATCATCGTTGCATCCATCTCTATCCTCGTCATTTTCTAAAGCAGCAAAAGTGTAAGGGCACTTATCTTCGTTTGATTGGTTCATGGTGTCGAGTGGAATCGTGTTATTTACACCATCCCCATCAATGTCCAAATCACATGCGTCTCCTAGTGTGTCGTTGGTATCAGCATCGATATTTGTTTGAAGCGGGTTCGAAATGAATTCACAATTATCTAGCCCATTGATGACCCCGTCGTTGTCAGTATCGTTCGGATGGAGTTCGCATCCATCAATGAGTCCATCATCGTCTTCATCAATCGTGTCATCAAATCCTGGGCACCTGTCAAGACTGTTGATGACGCCATCATCATCTAAGTCATTATCTGCGACGATTTCATCTATACATCCATCATTGTTAAGGTCCGATAAAGAAGCATTTTCGTAAGGACATTGGTCTTCACCACTTCCGTTAAATGGATTTGAGTTGTTGATGAGATCGCCATCAATGTCACTGTCACAAGAATCTCCAATGCCATCTTCATCATAATCGAGTTGATTTGTATTGGCTATGTACCGACAATTGTCATATACATCTTCTATAGAATCGCCATCTGAGTCATTTGCTGCGTGTATGAATGGGTATGCGTCAAAGAGGTCTGGAATGCCATCACCATCACTATCATCGAGACAACCGTCCAGATTGCTATCGGAAAGTGATGAATCCTCAAATGGACATTGGTCGTTGCCTTGTCCATCGTATGGGACATTGTTTGTGATGTTGTCACCATCGATATCCGAATCGCAAACATCACCTTCACCATCGAAATTAAAATCGAGTTGGTTTTCATTCCAATTATTTGGGCAGTTGTCGTTTGAATTCACTACACCATCCCCGTCTGTATCAGCAGATGCTGGTAAGAACGCAAATGGGTCATTCCAGTCAGGAATACCGTCTGCATCAGTGTCGTGTTGAAATGTAAACATCGTGTATTGATAATTTCTGTCGCCTAAACCGATGATGCTCGTGTGATATTGATTGTTTGAAACGATGAGTGGTCGTTCTTCAGAGATTTCTGGCAACACTCCCACCAGATTCAATGTGGTTATGTCGACAATGCTAATTTTAGGGTCGAGTTCTAGAACACCAACAAGGGTATCGTTTTCATCGTACACGTCAATAGTTTCGTTATAGGTGTAGTCCCAGTTGAGTATGAGGTGTCGTTCAAGGTACTTTCCTTCGATGTATCCATCGGCTTCCAGTGCCCACGCGAGGCCCGTTACTCTTGGCACAAATTGAAGCATTTCTCCAAGTTGATGGTCGAGGATTGTTAAGCCAGGGTCTCCATTCCCTCCTTGGCTATTGAACGTAAATGTCAATTCATCTTCCTCATTTGCATAGACATCAAAGATCTTGTGAACTCGAGTGGGGTTCAAGCTAAAGTTTTCTGGGCCAGTGGATACATAACTGTAATTATCTTGCCTGAAGAACCAACCGGTCGGGTGATCTGTGTAGCCTGATTTCACAATTCCCTCGCTCGAATTGAAGAGATTGGTTTGGCTATTTCCATTTGAAGCGTGAATACCAAAAAACAATTCTTCACCGAATGGATAAACGACAACACCTTCCTCGTAACCATAATTGTTGCATGGAGAATTTGTTTGAATATCATTTTGTGGACAACTGTCTTCATGGTGAAGGACTTCACCAGTTTTTGATAACACCATGAAATATGCATCCCCATAATAATCCCCACGAACAATTTTTGAATTCTCAGTGACCGCAAGTTCTGAGATATGTCCGGCTAAGAATATCTTACGTTCTGTGCCTACATCACTGAATGCCACACTGTTGAACTTAATGTGGCCATAGGCAGGGTCAGCATCCGATGTCATGACTTTTTTAACCCAAATTTTTGTTCCATTGCTCGCATGCATCATGACGACAAGACCAGCATCAGCATATTGAGATGGATTGTGAAGTCGATAACCAGTTCCAAAATCAAAACAACCTGTGAATGAACCTGCGATCACAATCTCGCTCTCATCGCTTGAAAGGGAGATGTCATTCATTTGAATTCTTGATGCATTGATGTTGTTGTAGTCGACTGCCGAACAATAACTTCCACTTTTTGGTGTTGGGGCAAAAATCCAATCCCAATTTCCTTCAGCGTCCATCTTTGCAAGTACAAGTGATGGATTTCCGTCCGCACGGCCGAGTCCACTGTGGTGATCAATCCATTCCGAACCAATGATGAGTTTGTTTTTAGTCAAAACACCGACCATATATGTGGAGCCTTCGCTGTCTATGACAGAGGATGTGACTTTGAAATCAGTATTGTATGAACCAGGGGTTCCCGAAGAAGTAACGAGTTGCATGACCTCATGTACAGTGTTGTCCAATTGAGCATAAGGTTCGGCGTGTGAATACGCAGGGTTGCGTTCTGAATCCTCGAACTGAATGTTCACTGTCCAAGGCATTGACATGAAAGAACAAATTATAAACAAAACAAGAATCTTTACATTTTTCATACTTTTACCTCCCCAAAGTTGTTTGAGTAGAGTTTCGATTTTCTTTGATTCACCATCTCTGTTGCTTCTTTATTGGTATGTATTCGAGAGTTCATAGTTCATTCACCTTGATTAATTTGATTTAATTTCAACCAGCCTTCGTAAGCAAGCATTTTCCCATTCGGTAAACCTGCTAAATCATCACTCGCCTTAACATCACTCTGAAGAACGCTTGATGGCGATTCTCTATGAATCCACTTCCACTGCATTTGTGGTTTGCCATCGTCAATTGGCATTCGAATCGAGGTTGGGTCCACAAGTACTGGGCCAACTTTGAATGTCGGTGCAATTTTTGCCATCGCTTCTTCCCAATGTTCTCTTAAGAGTATAATCTCTTTTTGTGGAAGGAATCCACTTGTTAAATGAAGTGCCGATTGTGGATGTAATAGGAGTGTCAAGAAAATATCTGTTTCAGGGAGTACATCCAATGTATTATCGAATGAGAGGAAATCATGATCAATCGACTGGTCAGATTGTGGAATCGGAGCACCTGATTCGTCGATAGGGAAGACAGTGAAGAATCTTGTATAGTCATCATCGATGAAATATCCTAGTAATCCATCGATTTCTCTTTCAATACTTCCCAGTTTTACTTGAAATGCATGCTTTCGTTGTGCTTCACTTAACTGGGTCCATCCACCTTCTACCTGTAGTCGAAGAAGTGCTCTGACAACAGCAATTGGTCGACCCATGTAAAATGATGGGTGATTAATGCCACCTTTCCCATACGGATCGGAATGCCAATATGTTGTATCGATGGCACGTAACAAAGCTGACAAAACACCCTCTCCAGAGTTTTCTAGATATCGTTCTTGTTCATCGATTCTTCCAACTTCCATGAGAGAATTGACGATGCGGTCAAGATGCTTGTTTCCACAATCAGGTGCGGTTCCTGCAGCAGAGAAGTTTCCAGGGTTGTTGTCCCATGCAAGTTGTCCTTTCTGGATACCTCCAAGTGTCCAGTCACGGTCAGCAACACGGAGTTGCCCTCTCGCATTCCCTTCGTTATCAAAGACTTCCATAGCCCATTCGATATGATCTGGCAGAAGATAGCCACATATTGGTGATGCAACTAAATCACTGTTGAGGAGGGCAGCGGTACCACCAGTGGCTGGTAGTGTGTCATCGTTGTGGGCAAGTAATCTGAAATCCAATCGAGATGGTTTGGGAATTCGTGGTCGTATGACAATTTTACCGGAATCGTCTCTATCATTTTGCAAACTTAAACCTATACTGACTTTCGGAGGTTGACCACTGTCAAAATTGAGAAGGCCTTCCGGTCGAATTTCACGAAGATTACCAAATGCATCAACGATTTTTAATTCAAGAATTTCGACAAGACCTGCTCGAATGGGGTGTATTTCGGATAACTGGTTTAATTTGTTGTCAAGTCCACTTAGTGTTATGGATAAGAGGTCACGTTGTTTGAAATCAAAGACAAGTTGTTCCAGCATGTTTTCTTCTTCAACTTCGAGAACTCCATCGTTTATTTCATCGAGTTCATTTTCATCATTGAGAAATTTGTTGATTTGTGAGACAACTACATTTGGGGCACTACGAGTGATTGGCAACCGTTCAGTGATGATGATTGCTTCACTCTCATTTGCTTGAATAGATTCATGTCCACTCGTTCGCTGGTAATCTACTCCCTTCAATTCCCAGTTTTCTTTATCCGGATAAAATTTGAATTTGATATCTGCAAAGAGTGGAAGCCATGCCTGTTTCCATTGTTGATAGGCAATTGGGGAAGGTAAACTGTTTCGTAGATTTTTGACGGTATATCCGCCCAAAGTGAATAATTTCATTGTTGCATTAAACTCGTCTTCATGTCCTTCCAAATAACGTAATTCATCGTACAATGCATCAATTTCTATGGGCATCCATAAACGGCTTTGTGCAAATGTCACCGTTCGATTTGGCTCTCCTATGAGTCGAGTAATATCGGCCATGGTACGAACTTTTGTAAGACCTTCAGGATGGTAATATCCTTCCTCCAATGCTTTTGTTGAGCGCAATTGGTCTGAAAAGAGCAGTACCGGGTCGCGTGGTTCAAAATACCTCGGAGCCGGATAAGCTGTAACTTTTGGTACTGGTTTTTCTTTCGGCCCAAACGCAAAGTCATTGTTCTTGACAAATGACATCGGGTCTTGGCTGACTCCTCGATAACCAAAATTATCCATATGCTGCCCTAGACTCGTCTGCTGTTGTGCGATTTGGTTTTTTGAAGAAGATGAAGTACCACGACGATTGTTTGTTGGTTCAAACCTCTTCTCTTCTTCTTTCACGTAATCGAAGAGTATCCCTCCATCAATGGAGTGAAATGATTCTTTATGCACCTCATGCTCAAATCGATATTCGCCGTCTGCTGTATCAAGTTCGCCGAGTAAATCATGGGTAAAACCAACAAAAAATTTCTCAAATTCCTGTCGCTCTTGGTCCGAAATACCTGCATTATTTTCGGCAAGTTCAGATGAAATGAGGGCGGCTAATGCCTCTTCTTGATTCACTCCAATAGCCGCATCCAATTCATATGCATCATTATTTTCAAGCGGTTGACCCCATTTAACATTGCATACGGCACCATGGTACAATGTGTGTCTCGGCCAATGTTCACCGATGGTGTCAATTGCAGTTCGCATGATCAGGCTTGAGTCTTTTTCTATCGCCTCAGCACCTATTTTGAAAACATCGCTCGAATAATTTTCTGACTTCGATGATGCGTTTTTTCCAACCATGTCTATCGGCATTCCCTCTTTTCGAGGTGGAGTCGAATTCTTCCCTGGTAGGATATTATTCTTGCTAGGAGGCGTTGATTTGTTCTTCTTCACTTTTCTTCACCACCTTCTTGTTGGCTCATTGCATATGCATACATTACAGCCCAGGCACTTGGATCATTGTCAATATCTGTGCGGTTGACATCCCATCGCAACTCATCTCTCATTTTTGAAAACCAAACTTCTTCAGATGCATGTGCTTCCATGTATGCAGGATCAGAGGATTCCTCGGTAAACCAACCGCAGACCAAATAATCAAACGTTGCAATCGTATCATCAGGTAGTTGGTCATGAAATCCAAACCTATCTCTGGCATTATCATATGTTGCAGTCCAGTGCATATCACCCGTCTCGGGTCCGATTGCAGTCATTTCTGGTACTGATGGGTTTCGTTTCGATGGTGAAAAATTATTGAGTGAAGAAACTTCTAATGTCACCGAATCGATCACCCAAGCCTTTACGAGTGGTTCCTCTGTCATCGCTTTGTTTGGTCTTCCAGTTGGTGAGAGTCCACCAAATTTTTTCTTTCGAATAACAACCCACAAATCAGGTAGGTATGGAAATTTTAATGTCTCATTTAGTGGTTTGACATCCGCTGGTTCGGTGGTAAATTCAACTCTGTTACGAATTGCATCTTTAAATGAAATTGGATGTTGAAATTTCTCTTCTGTGGAGATATATTCCAGTGGTACATTCCCATCGGTTTGCTTGTACTCAAATTCATTCATCACATCATTATTTTCAATTAATTTGCCCTCAAGTAATGATCGTGGAGGCTTCCAGAAAAGATGAATTCCCGGCTCTAATCCACCGGTTGTCGGAGTATTTGGTGTATATGTGAAGGCATCATGCAACCTCCAATCTGATTCAATTTCGCCTTCTTCACCTTCCCGTTGAATAAAATGAGTCTTTAGTGGTGCTCTTTGGTCAACTTCCATGAGTGCTTTTAATTGTTCTTTGTTGGGTTCAATTTTGACGGAGGTGGAATGTGGGACAACGAGGGCTTGCACATCAATTGGAACAAGTAAATGACGCCGCCTTTCCAAATGAGTTTGAAATGTTCCTTCAAGGAATTCTTTGTCAAATTTAGTGTCATGTTTCATTCCGATTTCAGGTTGTTGTATGATTTTTCCTGCTTTGACTTCCTTTGCAATCGGCGTTGTATCTGTATTGGTGAAGATTTTCTCTTCAGGTCGAAGAGCGTCGGTTTTCCAAACACCATCTGTATTTGTATTCATTGATATGGTCTCTTCGACATTCGAAAGTGAAGAATTAGATTTGACATTTAATTCAGTGGATTGGTTGGAAATAAAATTTGAATTTGAATCAATATCAATTTTGTTGTTCGCAATAGATTGACCACTGATATTTTTGACACTGTCTGATTTTTTATTCTCAACATGGGTTTTCTTACGTTTAGCCATGTTGTTCACCACCGCTGCTGGGTCGATTGACGACAGAAGAATTTTCCACCCTTATTGCTTCGACATTAACGATTGATTCGTCTTGGCTACCAATAATTGGTTGCTGTCGAATTGA
The DNA here is from genome assembly GCA_030827365.1 of Candidatus Poseidonia sp. Classification (GTDB taxonomy): domain Archaea; phylum Thermoplasmatota; class Poseidoniia; order Poseidoniales; family Poseidoniaceae; genus Poseidonia. The sequence goes on from JAUREO010000059.1 coordinate 7,088, forward strand.
ATCATAAACAAAGTCTTGCTGGTAAGGGAATTGCATGAGTTGTGTTGCTACGTAGCCTCCTTTGACGAGGTTTGGATTTTCATCTGCATCTAAATTCTGCTCAATTCGTTCATTATTCCAAGCATTGCCAATCATGAAATCACTCATTCGAAGAACGGAGATATCTCCCGTTCCTGCTCGGACTCTGATAGGTATAGTTTTGCCTTCTTCAATAAACCCGTCTCGATTTTTGTACTTCACAAAGAGCCTCGGGTCAATTTTTCCACCTCCTTTGTCTTGTTTTTCAAGTCCCAACCGGAGGCCCTCCGAGGGCTCTTTTATCCGCAGATGTGTTGGTACTCCGTTGAAAATACAAAGAAGAATTGTCTCTGAGAGTCGTGCTACTCGGATGAGTTCTACTGCTCTGCCTTCATCAAAACCCTCTTCACGTTTTTCGCCAACACATTCGGGTGCATCGTATGCTTGAATCTCAAGTCCGGGGTAGTCTCGAACGATTGTAGAACGCAATAAAAATCCAGTGAGTAATCCACCTCGAATCATTGTCATTTGTGATAAAATTCCACCAATTTGTGTCGCTAATTCGCCCTGAATATCTCGGGAAATTCTCATTTTTTCACTAAAGGATTCATGATTAATTTCTGAAATAAAGGGTGAACTTTGAGTGGATGATTGTATGTTTTCTAATGTGTTTCCGGCGATGTATTTCGTTGATTTCGATATTTGATGGTCAGCATGTTTTCCTTCGGATGAAATTTTTGAAGTTGTCGAAACTTCGCCTTGTGCTACTCCCTTCATCGCATCGCTCATCGAACGTTGCTGTTCTGGAAATTTCGCAATTTCTTGTTGAATTCGTTGGGTATAATTTTGGTTTGCTTGCGATACAGCATTCTCAAAAACACTCTTATTCAATGCTCTGGCCTTATCATGAGCAGCTAATGCAGTTCTGAATGGATTCAAAATCAATTCTTGTTTGTTGAGTGCCTCCATGAGTTCGAGGTAGAGTTCGCGACGTTTCTCCGGGTCAACATCAGCTAATGCACCTCGTGAATCCAATACACCAGTGCTTAATGCACCATCAATCATTGCATCAATCCAGTTACGATCAATATGGAAAAATCTGATCGAATCATTTGGGAGCATCTCTTCGTGAGGTACAATGTAAGGAAAAGGAACACCCTCAAGTGTACGGAGTCTCCCTAACCATGTGATGATGGAATCCCATGCAGCCTCCTCTGCATCATCCGTTGTGATCATTGTCATCTGTGTCAAAAGTTTATAGGCACCTAGGCGAGTGTATGCGGAAAACGTCGTCAAATTATCTATCATCAAAATTGTCCACCTCTTGTGTAAGCTCCTTGTAATCGAAGATTTTCTTCAAGCATCATGTTTTCATCGAGTGCTAATTGTCCAACAGAAAGTTCCACCAAGAAATCTTCAGTTGTTCCAACAGTAGGAAGAGTTACTTCATTCCTAAATTTCGAATCCGGCGGGAATTCCTTGAGTGGTAAGGCTGCCTCTTTGACAATTGCTTTTTGTAGTAAAGACTGAATGGGCAATTTTTCAACCGTGTTGATGTCAAATTTTTTTGAAAGGTATGACTTATCGATAAAACTTTTCTTGTACAATTGGAGCGATTTTTTCTTCAAACGAAGTCGTCTCCACCGACTTAGTGTTTCAATGAATTTCGGGTCGCTTAATGCAAGCAACCGACCAAGTTCAAATGCTGAAGAATGATGTATGACATCTAATCCTGTTGATGGTTCAAGCCCTCTTGCATCGTCTGAGTTTGCGTAGGGCATCTCTTTTATTTCGTGATATGTTGGTACTGCAATACATGGTCCTCTGTACAAGCAAGGCCGTGTAATCCCATCATGTTCGACGATATCGGTGTACAGGAAGGAGTTCACAGTAACATCTGGGTCCATATCCGATCCCAAAAGTGCAGGTTCATACGTGCGATGTTCGCCTTCTTCTAAACTGAAGCCTGCCAAGGAATCGAGGTCGCCTACTTTGTCTTTATCAGAGAGGGTTTGACGGAATTTTATTGACTTGATTTTCGATTCAAAATCACCACCGTCTCCAGTTTTAAAGGTCCAATAATCGAGGAGGATAAGTTTGACATCAGAGGTTGATTTCATGCCCTGAATCAACTGAAGTGTTTCAGGAGGGTTAATTGGAAGTTGAACCGGTAGAGATGAAACTCGACGGACGCCATTGTGACCCTCAATAATAAACTGAGTTGATTGATTTTGATTTTGATTTTGAATCGGCTGTGGTGATTCCACGATATCTTGAGTCAGATGTTGCACAGTGTCTTCTATAGGTAATTTCGATGTATGCCCTTCTATAGAAACTAAACAAACGTGGTATTTTGTGTTGATTTTACTTGGTAAACGATTGGAGATGATAACAGAAAAGATACCATCCTCATCATTGCCGCACAATTCTTTATCTTTCGGATTGACTTGAAGAGAATGAGCTAGATATGGAAGGTCATGTGCTGTTGGTCCAATGTTCTTCAATAAACCCTCCTTGATTGAAAGAACTCGAATTTCGAAGGGAGTTATTGTGTTAGCTTTACCTGGTATGGTATACTGTTTTTGACCTTCAAGAATTTTACAGCACTCCTCAAATTCATCATCCCGAATGAGAAGCAAACTCATCCAAGGACAGTCATCATAATGTTCGGCCTGACCTGCTTTTCGTTCCCAGGGAAGCGTTTTACTCTGAAAGACAATCTTTGGAATTGAA
>JAUREO010000005.1 GCA_030827365.1 Candidatus Poseidonia sp.
TATTGGTCAATTATTTGTTCTGACATTGTTCTTCATCCTCCAATCGCTTTCACGGCACCAAGGTAGAGTCCCATCGAAAGAACCATCCACAATGGAAGCCACCACAGCATATCCTTCAGCCTACCTAACATTCGTCCAGTAACGCCTACTCCGATCACTGAAGCGACAGCAAAAAACATAGCAAATGTCGAATTAAATTCTGAGATTTGATACCCCTTGCTGGCAGGGGCAAATAACCCGACAATAAACGCAATGAGCACTGGTAAGCCAATACTTACAAAGAGAATAATAAGAATGCCTCTTCCTTGTAATTCAACTTCTCTTTGATTCATGAGATCGTTCAATCGTTCATAATCACGACTTAAGTCCGCAAGTATTGGTTGTAACGGAGCATCCTGCTGTAGTGCAGTTTCAACCAGAACCATAACCCTTTGAACTTGTGTTGAACGAGTTTTTGCAGCAAATGAAGCTAACATTGCTTCAAATGAAGAAGAGTGTGATTCTCGTAATGTATCTTTGAGTATCGAAGTGAGCAAACCTGGAGATGAATCCGCTTGCTCCTTCATTGCTTCTTGAAGGCCTCGACCAGCACCCACAGAATCAGAGAGGGCTTCAAGGAAACCAGGAAGTTGATTTTCAATATCTCTTCTTCTTTTTCTTTCAAGCATCGGTGGAATTCCACCACCAATACAGGCGACTGCAATGATGAGGATATACAGCATCAATGGTGAGTCATTGAAGGATTCTAAAATTCGTGGTATCATAAGGTATCACAGCCCTGGGTCCTTCGTGTGTGCTTTTAAGCCAATGAAAAACATAGCAACGAGCGTTAGAATAAGTCCAACATTGACCACCGAATTCATAACAGCGGCATCGGGTAAACTCATGAATGCACCGAGGTCTCCAGACATGATTTGTGGAACAAGACCAATAATGGCGAGGATGATTGGGCCAATCATACCGATTGATAATAGTGATTCCGGAACGCCTCCGAGCGTTTCGATGTATTTTTCCACTTCTTCAGTTCGCTCTTCTTCCATTCTTGCACCTTGCTTCTTGAGTGTATCAACAAGATCAGTGTTCTGTGTAACATTCGTGTAGAGTGTGTTAAGGAGCCGTTGGTAACCCTTCGATTCAGCAGTCTTTTGAAGTGCTTTAAGTTCATCACCTAATCCACGTGTTTTACCTGAAGTCAGTCGTTCCATCATGCTCGAAAAGTCTTCAGAAATAATGCCATAACCACCCTTTCCGATGGTATGTAATGCTGCTTCTAAACCAACACCAGAAGAAATAAGGACATCCAACGTTCGAATGACATAGAGAAGTTCTCTTTTTTCCTGAAGGCTTCGCATTGTTTCACCATCAAATTACATCTTCAATAAATTCAAACAAAAATGAACCATTTTGACTATCGTATTCTAGAACCGAAAAAATAACCTTGACATCTCGTTCATCAAATGGGTCATGGATGAACGGTTGACCTGTACGAAACATGGAAACGATTTTCTTGTAATCCTCCAGATTTAATTCACCACGAACGCTATACACGGAAGATTCTGAACCCTCATCATGTAGGTCATCGCCTTCACCCCCGCGGAGAACAGTACGAGTGAGTCTTCTTGTCATTCGGACATGAATATCAGCATTTGGAATTCGCATCCAATCCGAACTAGAAGTTGCGGTCGCGGGACGAATAAAGAAATCGATGCCAGCCATTGAGCGAAGGAGGTTAAGTGAAGGTATTCAATTTGACGGGTCAAACTATTGGCCATGAATCATAATGAACCAACCGAAACGTGGTTCTTCAATCACACCATTTTGAATCAAAAGGTCAATGGCTTCCTCAGTGGTTTCTCGATCGAAACCTTTGGACATCGTATTTGACATGATGGTTTGATATTGAACGCCTTCGCCTTGGTCGAAGTGTGATATGACCGTCTTGATGAGGTCTCCAACCGATTGATCACTTGAGTCAGTGTCTTCATTGATTGGTAACCGGATTTCGGGCGGGGGTGTAGTTGCTGCGTCGATTTTTCCTTCAGCAATATCGAGTGCTTGCATGACATTTAGTTTGAAAACTTCGAGGTCGACATCGCCATAATGGTGTCGAGCAGCCACCATGGATTGATGGAGGCGTTGAGGAATGTCCGTGTTTGAGAAGCCTTCCAACGTTGCTTCAACATCAAGAGATGATGCCCAATATTGAATTCTATTGTAGGTTGATTCTGCAGCATCAAGGAGCCAATTTGCGTACTTTTGTCGAGTGATCTCGGTCATCTCCTCGGGTCGTAATGAAGTGTATACTCCTCCATCCTCAGATTGATACCACCTTGTTTTCGCAATCAAACCAACGAGAATGGGTTCACTTGATGACACTCGTTCATGAAGTTGGTGAATTAACTCTTGAAGTGATAAAGACGAATATTCGCCGATTGAAAAGTAAAACAAACCTGTGGGGTCTCGAATTTGACCTTGATACATTTGAGTTCCGTTTGATGTTTCCCTTACTTCAAGTCTTTCGAGAAGTCCTGCGACAACGATTCTGTTGACTTTACAACCAAGTTTCGTAATGACGAAAGTGGGGTCATATTCTCCAGGTCCTTTTTCGTGCAGATGGGAACTTCCAAATTCAGAAGCGAGCATAAGCTCGCTTGGTTGCCGAACAATTTGTCGTTGCTCCATTAGTTCCACCCCCACAATGCACGTAATTCAGTCGCCCTCATTTGTGGATCTCGTTCAGGGATACTAATTTCTGATGCAAGAATCATGGTTCCCTGTCCATCAATAATTGCCCTACCTTTGACCACAGCAAAAGAAGTGAGCAGTTGAGAGCGCAAGTCCATCAAAAACTGGTCTTGACCAGCCTCGATGGACTTCTTGAATTCCTTTTCGTTGAGTCCAGTCAATTGCAATGAAGCCTCCTTGTTAGCAAGAATAGATGCGGTTGAGCCATGGGCATCAAGAATGAGGCGTAAACGAATGTCTTCTTCTCCTGGTTGCTCACCATGCTCAAAACAGCGTCCTTCCCTCATGACTTTACGGCATTCGGGGCAACGCAAAATGAGGCCAGAATCCTCTTTCACACTCACGATTGTGCCTTGGGTTTCAATGCCAACGCGTGAGCCTCCAGCAGCTAATTCATCGAGTTTCACCTCGACAAAATGAGATTCAGGGTCAATGTCCCCCTCCCAAGGAGGGTCTTCAAGTACAGTCAATTGAGAGGCCGAATCAACCATAATGTCAGGAATACCTTGCCAAGCAGAAACACGAGCAGAAGTTATTTTTACAAATAATGGGAGGTCTTTCTCTTCAAAAGAAACATCTTCCCATACCGTCATTTTGCACGAACCAGTAGGGTCGATGGCTTGTCCAGACCAAAGGTGTCGCTCCTCTCCTTCCCGTTCAAATGTACGTTTCATCCAATCCGTAATTTGCACGATAATATCTGCATCTCTTGTTCCATCTCGAAGATTTGAAATTGTTGTCATAGAGGATCGCTTCAAATCGTCAACTGAAGAGAATTTAGAATCGTGATATGGTTCGATTTTTGTCGTTCGTCCGAAATTTAATTCAGGTGTGTCTCTGAAGGTTTTAATTTGTGCTCCAGAGATTTTGATCAAAGCACCGACTTCGTGAGAAAATGGTTCCCATGAAAGAAAACCGATATGGCCGGATGAATCGGCAATACGACCACGAATCACGTCGATTGAGCCTGAACCATCTTTTCGATGAATTTGGTCGTTTTTGATAGACAGAACTCTGCCGACAACTGTAACGTATCCATCGTTTGGCAGTTCAGCAATGTCTTGTGGATCTTCGGTTTTGACCGTTGAACCTGTCCCTTCTTGAAGGACAACGATTCTTGAGCTTTGGTTGATGTTGATGGACATTTTACCATTGTATTCATTGACAGATGCTCCTTCGAGTCGGATGATACTACCCGGGAGTAATTGAGAGTTACTGCCCCAATCCTTGTAATCCCATCTTGTTCTTTTTTGTTCATTTTCCCAAGGAAGGTCTTCAATCATTCCAAATGCGATTTGTCGTTCCTCACCTCGAATGAGTTGCTGACGAAGATTATGAGAAACCACAGCGACTTCGATTTCAACATCTTTGTCATCACCTTTTAATTCATTGAATTGGACAACCTTTTTTGTTTGTCGTTGTTGTGTTGGTTTCGACTTTAAAGGTGTGTCTGTTTCACTTTGAAACTTACGTAAAACAGACCTCAATGCATCTTGAGGAGGAATATAAAATTCAGTTTCATATTTTTCAAATGCCGAATGAATCTCATCCGGTGATGCATCAGGAATTTCTTTCAACACAGCATCAATGTAATCTGAATACTTTGAATCACTCATTAAAGAAGCCTCCGTCAAGCGTGTGTTCTCTCAGCCTGACAAGAGGACAGGCGATGGTTTTTCGTGCGGGTTGGGGAAGACAATACACTCCATTTACCTCCATGGTGAAAGCCACCATTGACGACAGGGTATAAACAATGTCATTCAAAAAATTGCTGACGAGATGAAGCAATTAAGCAGGATTGATTTTGATGTGTGATTGCAAGGCAACATCAGTGAGGTGAAATCGTCCCCGGACAGAAATCTCGTTTCCAAGTTCAACATTTGACTGAAGCGCTGATATGAGGTTCCCCGAAATTCCAGCCTGAGAAAGCGGTCCAACAATCTCGCCATTTTCGACTCGTAAAATTGTGCTGGAGGTGACAGAAAAATCACCAGATGTGGGGTTTGCAGTATGTGCACCCATGACATCTTGAATAATGTAGCCGGTGTTGATGATGTCGAGCAATTCGGCTCTACTGTGTTGCTTTTTTGTCGTTTCTAATATCATTTCAGAGCAAGATGTTGCAGGTGGAGATTGATAACTTGACCGAAACGCAGAACCCGTTGTTTGTGCCGATTCGACCTTTCCTTCTTGAACCATTTCTGCAGCATCACGGACGGACCACAACGTATTCATCAATACTCCTTGTTTAATCAGTGGTAATATTTGTGTTGGGACGCCTTCATCATCTCGAGATGAAGAGGCAAGCCCACCCTCCAATCTTCCGTGATTGGTAATGGTAAGGTGAGGGTCAATGACCTGCTTGCCCATTTGGTTTGACCAAACCGAAATATTTCTTGCTACACGTTCACCAATGACAGAGTTTGGCACGATATATTTGAACAAGCTTGAAAATGCAGAGGGTGTGAAAATCACTTTTGCCTCTTCGGCAGAAAGATTGTGCTTTATTGGATTTTGTGTCATTTCAGCCCAATAAAGAGCGTTGTCAACACAATGAGGAATGTTATCTAATTTGACCCTTGAACTTTGGTGATCATAACTTGAAGAAAATGTATCTTTATCTATAGAAAGTTGCACTCCAATTGAGTTTATCGTTGATTCTCCGGATTCTTCAATGCCCGAACTTGAGATAAGGCATGATGCAGTGGTTGAAACTTCAATGCCGCCCCCCGTGACGATTGCATGCTCATTTTTTGAAGCAACGTGGGCAAGAATATCATCAGCATTTTGAAGCAAATCCTCTGAACTGGTAGCGACAATGGATTTGTCAAACATACCATCTACCTTCTTCGTTGATTCAAATGAAGGCAAATCAAATCCTTGGATTTGCGGCGAGATATTTGCAATTTTTTTTGCTAACTCAATTGCGGAAGAAACGTTCTGAACGTCGACCAGATGGGCGAAGCCGAAGCGGCCTTTGTCCACCACCCGAATGCCAAAACCGCCGTCACCTCCGCCTCCGGCAAGGCTAATTTTTCCCGCTTCGATCTCGACACCCTCGTTGTAGCTTTGCATGCCAATAATGTCCCATTGTTCAACACCTGCGCTTTTGCACGCATTAGAAATAACATCTGCTTTTTGGAGCAACCTATCGAGAGCATCAGTTGGAATCATACTTCAACCAACCAGTGCTTCTTTGATTCTCATGAGTGGGCCGCCATCACCAACTGGAACTGTTTGTCCTTTACCGCAGAAACCTGGTGAAGCGATAGTAGCATCTTTTGTTAATCCGTCCACATTATTGAGAATTTCAAGGGTCATTCCACTGACACTCACGTCTTTTAGAGGAGTCGTTAATTCACCATTTTCAATGAGCCATGATTCTTGTGCAGAAAATTGGAAAGAACCACGGCCAGTGTCAACTTGACCCCCTCTTGAGCCACATGCATAGACGCCAAACTGGATATCCGCAAGGAGGTCGTCAAGATCTTTATGAGTTCCACCTTGAATAATTGTGTTTGACATTCGTACCATTGGATGATGCAATCCATCTTGTGCTCTTGCCCCAGCATTTGGCTCAATTCCAAAATGATAAGCTGTTTCTCGGTGATTGAGATATTCGGTGAGAACGCCGTTCTTAATCAATAATTTTTCACGGGTGTTCAAGCCCTCATCATCGATAGGAAATGCTCCATAACCGCCACGTAGCGTAGGGTCATCAACAACTGTCACAATGTCACTACCTATCTTCTGGCCAAGTTTTCCATCAAGGCATGAATCACCCGCAGCCACTAAATCTGCTTCACAAGGGTGCCCAAGTGCTTCATGGATGTAGACTCCGGTGAGGTCAGGGTCTGCTACAAGAGGCATTTTTCCTGAGGGTGCTGAACTTGCATTTAGAAGTCGTACAGTAGATTTTTCAGCTTTTGTAGCAAGGGCATCTAAATCTGCCTTTTCGATAATTTCAACACCACCTTCACCACCTACTCTGGTTCTGTAGGACATGACATTGGTCCCCGAACGCCCTTCCAATGTCGCATGCATCAGTGTGCGTTGAAAAGACCAAACTCTATCCATGCCTTCTGAAGTGACCAATTCGGTGTGAATGTGTTCATCCATCCAACCGCACTTTACCGATTGAATGGAATGGTGATGAACAGAGGATGTAAATTCACGCATGTAACCTAATTTTTCGTCGAGTTCAGTCGTTCGGACATCCTTTTTTGTTTGCCAATGAACCTCATCTTGGTAGATTGGTACCTCTGCGAGATCGATTGGAGGTACATTTGATGCCCTTCGATTTGCAACAGCCTTGGCAAGTTTTACTGTTGATGGTACTTGTTCGTGAATTTGGTGAAAGTCAGTTGTTGAATGAATTCCCCATGAACCATCGACAAGAACCCTCAGAGTAAGTCCAACTTGCTGGCCAGGAACTGCTGATTCGATTTGCCCATCTTTCATCTTTATGTCAGTTTCAGTAAGGGCAACCAGTCGAGCTTCTGCGTACTGAGCACCCTCGTCGATGGCAAGGTCAATTGCTTTTGCAATTTTTCGAGAATCGAGGTATCGATTTGAGAAATCTGCACGCCCATTGTGTTCAGATGAAATGACCATGATATTGCTAAATTGATGGAGTCCTTTAACCCTCCTAAAAATTGGGTTACGTTTGTAAATCAGCGTAGTGTATATGCGAAATTGCTAAGATTTCAAAATCAACTGGCTCGGTAAAATCTTGAATACCGAGTTGATTCAATCCTGCTACATTTGGTGTTCGAGTGGATTCATCTATTTCACAACCCAATAAATCAAGGAGCGACACTGCAATTGTATTGACATCCGAGTTATGAACCTCTGTGAGTTGAATCACACCTTCAATTTCATCGAATCCAGCCTCCGGTAGATAAATCAACCAACCGTCATTTGAATCTGTGTCAACTCCTGCCCTTGAAAATGCTTCAGATACATGGTTCGTACCGGCTAAATACCGCAAAAACTCCGCATCAATGGTTCTTGCCAACGCTGTTTTTCGTTCAAATCTACGAACGGATGCTTCCCAAGCTGTCCAAAGTTGGAAGTCTGAAAAAATTACCTCACTATGACACATAACCCAGCGATTGCTTGGTCTATTGCTGATGAATGTAGGAATAAAATCCGGGTCGGATTCACCACCTTTTCTTCGCCATGCAAACTTGGGAAATGACTCCATAATCCACCGTCATGCTCCAACTTTTTGAATCAGTCGCCTCGTTCTCCTTCGAGGGGAGTGTCGTCAAGCCGCATGGTTGATTTCTTGGATTGAGTTTTGAGAACTTTCATGATCTCTGTCATGATTGATTCGATGAGAACAGGGCCCCAACCACGCTTTCCTTCAAGTTCCGTTCTTTGTTTTGGACCCATTGAGTACACATCTTTCGGTGTGCGTAAGCCCATCAATGCCAAATCCCTTGCTCGATTTCTACCGATATTTCGAATATTGACCAACTGAAGTAAATCTTCTCTACAACCATGGCGAATTCTTTGCTTGGTTAAACCAAACCTTTGAGCAATATCGGCAATGTAGGCGGAATGTTCGTGAGAAAAGACATCATCGAGGAGGAGGATTTCTTTGGCACAATACAACAACCACTCAGCAATAGTTGTCCTTTGATGCACATCTCCTGGAGCAACATCAAATGTGGTTTCCAAGGTTCGAAATGAATCTTCTTCACACCACTGTTCAAGCATCCATGCACTCTTGATTTTAGCAATCATATCTTCAAGATAGGTTTGTTCCAAAACAAATTCGTCTTCTGAACTGTTCATTTTTAGAAACATCTGCGAATTTGGCTCCAAATCTTTTGATTTCGCCCATAACGATGGGAAATCAGGTGTTGAGCACACTAGATGCAGCATACCTAAGGTTGAGATTGGCCCATCTTGTCGTACTGCACGTCTTACAAATCGCCGAAGGCCTGTTCGAAGAATGGTTGCCGAAAGAGGGTCAAGGTAGAGTTGAGAAATTCGAATCCCTAATTCAGTACCTTCATATTGAATACTGCCTCCGTCATTACGTTGAATTTCAATTGATGGATGTTGATGCAGTTGATTTGCAGATTGAAATCCAAATGTTGGAACTGAATGTGCTGATGTTTGTGGTTGTGAGCTGGGTATTTGAAATCCAACACCTTGCGTTTCTTTCGCTGCAGTAACCCATGAAGGAATCGAATCGTCCCATGGTTCGTCTCCATCTTGGTATGGGTGTTCCTCAGTTTCATACAAGTCATCTGGCCCCAAATTCCTAAGGAATCGCTCCTCGACAAGCCAATTCAGCATTTGAGTAATGCGTTCTTCAAGTTGTGAGGCGGGAAGAGTCTTGCCTAGAAATGTGTTTTTGAAGAAATGAAGAATTTTTCCTTTGTGACAATAACCACCTGTTGCAATAAGAGCAAGTAAATGCATTCGCAATGCTGGTTCAGATGCAAGTTTCGATGAAATATTTTCAACTTGGCCAAAGAAATACCGTTGGGACACAGCATCCGCTTCCTCCCAACCATCCGAATTTTTGCAATAGATCCAAGCTTCGCCCTTTGTATCGTATTTTGGACGACCCGCTCTTCCCATCATTTGACGAACCTCCATGATGGGCAATGGTCGGTTAAATCCGTCATCCCATCGTTTCAAATCTCGAATGAGGACTCGACGAGCAGGCAAATTTACTCCTGCAGCGAGTGTTGGTGTTGCTGTAAGGGCAATTAAAAGACCTTCTTTGAAGGCTTGCTCAACCATTTTTCGTTGTTGGTGAGTGAGGCCTGCATGGTGAAAGGCCACTCCTCCCCGAATAGATTCTGCGAGGTGATCGGATATGCTCGATTGATTGGATGAATTGGCAATTTGATTGGCAAGTTCAGAAAGACGAGAAGTTCTGTCTATATCTTCACCCTTGAGGCGTTTCAAGACTCGTTTCGACAAATTCCGTGCTTCTGCCTGAGCACTTTTTCGCGTTCCCACAAACAACAACACTTGTGAGGAATCATTCATTGCGTCGTCAACGACACTCCAAACTGGATGGGATACCAAACCCTGTAAGGTTCGAGGAGGCGATAATTGGACTTTTGAAGAACCATGACCCTGAATTTTTCGTGGTTCGACATGAAAATTATGAAAGGTGGAGTATTCTAAATCGACCGGTCTCCACTCGGATAAGATTAATTCAGCATCAAGCCAGTCAGCGAGCTCTTGTACATTGCCCACCGTGGCAGATAAAGCAATGATTTGTGCCTCTGGATGATGCAGTCGTAATCGTGTTAGGTTCATTTCCAATGTGGGGCCTCTTGAAGCATCATTCATGAGGTGAAATTCATCTGCTACAATACACTGGAGTTGTTCAAAAAGTTCGCTTCTGTGCCGAATTAAGGAATCCAATTTTTCAGATGTACAAACGAGGACATCTGCTTTATCGATGTTTTTTGTTTCAGAAGTAGCATCGCCAATGGCTAATCCTATGTGAAGTCCTAATGCTTGACCAATTTCCATTAATTCTTCGTATTTTTCGCTTGCAAGTGCTTTGAGTGGCACGATATAAATTGCCTTTGCAGGTTTGTGTTTTTGTAATGATTGAACGATGGCAGTGTATGCGAGTAATGATTTTCCGGAAGCGGTAGGAATGGAAACAAGCGTATTTTTCCCATTCAAGATGGGTTTCATTGCTTGCATTTGAGGAGGATACAGCGAAGCAATTCCCCAAGAATCTATGAGGAATCGCTTAAATTTTTCATCAATTAGAAGATTCTGAATGCCAGCATCCTCCATGGTCATGTTGTTGGACAGATGTCAATAGTCCAAAAGGAAAACGGCTAATATTTTGGCCGACATACCTAAGACCTTCTTCGTTGTGAGTTGAATCCATGAGCGACGATATGGAAGAACTGGTCGACCAACGCCTTGCGGTTTTCGATGATGAACCAGACTTGAATGATTGGGTCGAAATCATGTGCGGTGCAGCAATGGCCGTGCTTGGTATCTTCCATTTGGTAAGCCCAGGTGACCTCGTCGATGAGAACATCATGCGTTGGTTTGCTTCATCTGTCGTAGCAGCAGGTGCAATTTGGGCAGGACATGGTTTGAAAGATATGGCCGTCAAAGAAGTTCGTCGTTCCATTGCACTCATGGATATTGCAAACCAAAATGATGAAGTGAACCACGGTTTAATTCGGGATGTACTACTCAATCCAGAGGCATACACAGAATTTCTCATGAATGCCTATGATTCTGCGTGGGAAGACGGAGTGATTACCGATTCCGAATATGAGGAATTAAGATCATTCCAAAAAGCATTGGGAATCACGGATGAAGACGCCGCAAAGATGAATGTTCAAGCAGCCGTAAAATCTGCAGCTAAAGATGGGGAAATTACTGATGCCGAGCGTTCAATGATTCAAAAAGCAGCAGAGGACGCAATGATGGACGTCGATGAAGTACTTGAAGATGCAGAAAGTAAAGCAAAGAAAAAGGATTGAGTGACTTCATTTCCACATTTTTGATTGCACTGATGCTTGTATCGCCAACTTCCTTGCCACAATAATTCTCTTGATCTCGATAGAGCCTGCATAGGCACATAGGACGACACCAACCCATGCGAACAACCAAATTTCATATGCGACATTAGGGTAATTCACGACATACTTTGCGGTTGGTACATCGCTTGCATCAAATCGATTTGATGGTTCAAAACGGACATCGACCAAATCGAGTTCGCAGTCACATAGCGAAATAGTTAAGCGGTCAGGAAACAAAGAGGATTGTAACTTTGACCAATCAGATTCAGAAACACTTGTTGGGCGAGTAGCCCATGCTGGTGCATTCACGGAGCCAGCAGGGGTCGTGGAAATCATTTCGAGTTTTATATCAAAGACTGATGAGGTTGGTTTTTCATCAACAATGAGCATCGATTCAAGCATCAAAAGGTCAAGCAACAACGATCTTCCTGATAATAAAATGAAACGAACTGTGTGGTCTTCTAACATACCACTATCGCTGAGTTGAGCACCGCCTTTGGAAATTTGAGTAAAAATTGCTTCATCTATCCTGAAGGATTGCAACTCTTCTATCTGTAATTGCCATCTTCCATCATCGAGTTCATAGGCTCGTTGAACATTCAGTCTTAGTGTAAAAGAATCGCTATGAAGAAGTCCAAATGTAGCACCACTATGGCGATACAGATTCTGTTCGGGTATTCCAGGTGCTGCAACGTCCCATAATTGGCTAAGCCTCATGTCGAAGAGTTCATCAAATGAGATCATGTTGTCGTCTTGGCTTTGTTGTGAAATGGATATCGTTGGTAATATAACACCTCCAACGAGTAAGAACAACACACCAGGTAAAAAAATCATGTAACGTAATGTGAGATTCGTTGTAGGTTGAGTAAAAAGGAGGAGGGAGAAAAGAAACAAGATTCCAAAGAAAATCAAGCCACTGATACCTTGTTTGTCCAGCGAGACCGTTGAATCGGCATTTCCAAGGAAACTTGAACCAGAGGGGAAATATGAAAAAGGCTGAAATCCATCAGGATTGACTGGTCCAAGACTTTCAAAACCAAATGACCCACCCCATTGATATTGTTGGAATCGAGTGTCTTGCCCTGAAAAGCAAACTGTATAGGTATCGATTGGGACCGCTCGCCATCGATAGATAATTCTTAAATTTCCCTCCTCAAATTCGCTTACTATTTCAGGGTAAGGCAATTCTTTGCCCGTGGAGTCGAATACCAACGGGACGCTGTGTGGCTGCTCCACCTCAAGAGGTGCTTCCAACCAGTCAATGTATAACCTCATGATTTCATTGGTTTGAACCTCGAACCTCCAACAATCCTTGTCTTCTCCAAGAAGTGCTCCGAAATGAAGTATTTCAAACTCGGTTTCGACTGGTTGAAGTTGGGATGAAGGCTCATCAACGTCTGCAATATTAGGGTCTATAGACCAATCGATATCAAGATTGATAAACGAATTTCCACGAAGTCGAAGTTCCCAAGTTCCAGGTTGGTCAAGAACAATGGAAACGAATAATTTGACTTGGTCCCCAGGCCAAACAACTCGAGAAAAATCATATGTCATCGGTTCATTTTCAAGTCGATATGGTTCATATGCTGACGGACTGGAAAAAGTGGTGGATTCAAAAGTCCAAGAATTGACATTTTGACCTGTGATAAGCCGAATTTCAGCTTCTGGACGAAATATTCCTAAAGATTCAGTTTGCTGTATCAAGTCAACCGATAATTCTTCGAGTTCTAGGGGTAATAATGCAATATGACTTTGTTCTGGTGATAAATCAAATTCAAAATTGAGGACATCATTCTGAATGAATGTTGATGTGGATTGCCCTGAAATGATTTCTTCTCCAATTGGCGTTGGTGTGAGTTGACAAGTTTCATCATCAGTACATGAAAGATAGAACCGACCACCCCCTGGTTCTTGATTCAAATTTGCTTGTACATCTATTGGGAAAATGAGAATTGATAGCGTTAGCAGGGTGACCATTGCCCTCAATCGCATGTGTCTCACTTCTGCGAGGAGCGTTTAACATATCAAACAATGTATGTTATGAAAACAGTGGTTCATCAACCAAAACTGTTTTGCAAGATTTACAGATATATTTTCCACGAGAAGGCTGTTTTCGAAAAATAAGGATGTCACAATTTGAGCAAACCCATTGCCAAGAAGCATTCCTCCTCTGCAAAAAAATGGTAAATTTGCGACCAACCTTTTTTCGGTTTTTAAGTGGCCAACGCGATTCCAAATGTCGAAAAATTGCATCATGATGTTTGAAACCAATAGCATGTAAAAACTCATGATACAGGACAAATTTAGCATATTCTTGCCATTCTTCGCAAAGAAGTTCTGGATGAAGTTCGATACCTTCAATGGAGAGATGATGGGTATGCTGTCGCCATCGAGTCACGCCGTGTTTTTGTGTAGCATTTTTACGTAATACGCCTAATGGAATTTTCTCCAAAGTAGCAAATCGACTGGATTGAAAGTCATGTATCTCAGCCATCTTCAAAAGAACAAAAGAACGTAATTGCTCGAGACGAATCGTCTGTTGAGCATTTGGCTGGACCATCAAATCCCTCATGACCACCGATGATACGCTGGATGGCCTTGCTCAACGGCAACAAACATTCCGGTGCCGGTAGCACAAACTTTGCCATTTGCCTCCAAGAGCATTTCAACATTGACCTTTCGTTCATCAATGGCCGTCACTTGACTTGTGATGACAAGTTCTGAGTCTGTAGGGGTAGGCCGTCTCAATTTTACCTCATAGGAGGCAGTTACAGTGCATGGAGGTTCATCATCACCCCATTCATCCATTAGCGCGATAGCAGCAGTCCAGTTTCCATGACAGTCAAGCAGAGTACCGATAATACCGCCGTTGATCATCCCAGGGAAGGCTTGATGATGTTCCTGACATCGATAGTGAAGGACAAGTCCGTTTTCAATTCGATGAGAGTCAATTTTCAAACCATGGGAATTGGCAGGGCCGCATCCAAAACAGATTGAATTTGGGGCATATTTCCTCTGAACACCTATTTCTTGCATGGTTTGAGTTGCATGCGAAAGTCTTTGATTGTATGGTCAAATCATCGTAGTATTGATGTTCTTCATTGGCTTCGGAGGTTTATGGCAGAGGATGGCTCGAGAAAGCCAATACGTCTTGCCCATGAACTTCCAAAGAAACGAAAAATAGAGATTAGCAGAGCACTTGAACAACATAAAAGCGAGGATAGACCCGAGTGGGATAGGGATGCTGATTGGAGTGATGTTCGTTTTTTCCGCAAAAAAATCAAACCTGGGACGATTCGAACTGTCGAATTTCCTCTTCTCAATGTCTCTCTTGGTGATGAGTGGCCAATTCCTGTTACGGTCATACACGGGAATCGCCCCGGTCCTTGTATTACGATTCTCGGAGGAATTCACGGCGATGAATTGACAGGGCCTTCAACCTGCACCAATCTTCTTTCAAATGTCGTTACAGATGAAGGTGGAGCCCTTGACCCTAGATCACTTGCAGGAACGATTCGAATCGTCCCAGTTGTCAATTTACCTGGTTACAGGTCAAAATCAAGATATTTTCCGGATGGCCGAGATTTGAATCGACAATTTCCTGGTAATCCTAAGGGTTCAACAACAAAAAGAGTTGCACATCAATTGTTTGAAAATCTCATTCAAGATTCTGATGCAATAATCGACTTGCATAGTGCTGCAAAGGGCAGGACAAACATGCCTCAAATCCGAGCCAACCTTTCCCATGCAAGTTCACACTTACTTGCAAAATCATTTGGCATCGAAATCATCCTTGATTCATCCCCGCCCAAAGGGTCATTGCGATATTCAGCCAACGAGATTGATATTCCATGCATCACCTATGAAGGTGGAGGGGCTGACTTCCTCGGCAATCAATCCGTTAAAGTCGCTGTTTATGGTGTACTCAATGTTCTACGCTCTTTGCGAATGATTCCAGGTCAGCCCCAGCGTCCAAAATTTCGAATCATGGCAAGTGGCTCATCTTGGTTGAGGGCAGCAGAGGGTGGCTTGCTCGATATGTTTGTGAGTTCAGGCAGTATCATCAAAGAAGGTTCAGTGGTTGCAACCATATCCGATCCAGCTACGCCAGGTATATCTGTTGATATTGTCGCCCCAGAAGACGGCCTCATCATTGGGGCTGCAACCAACCCATTCACAGCCCCTGGGATGCCAGTGGGGCATTTTTTACCGATTTCTAAGCACTTTAACCTCCTTGAGGAGCAAATCGACGAAAATGGCTCCTTCATCATCAGTGGTAGTACAGATAATCCTGTTTGGAGGGATGAAACCGACGTCAATGAGATTGAGCTTTGGGGCGAATGGAGTGGCGGCAGTGTCGATTCTGAATGGACTGGTAAGTACGCGGAAGAAGTCGAGAGCGAAGAATCAGATCCAGATAAGAACTGATTATGCTGTGTGAAAAGCGGTTATAGCATCAAAAATTTCACTGTCGAGCATGTTTCTTTTTTGTTGCTTAGCAACTTCAAACAGATATTCGACCAGATTCTCATCAGCATCAATTCCGTTGTGCTCAAGCCACCAAATGATGTTTGAACGACCCGACATGTGACCAATACGGATAATTTGTTTCAATCCAAAATCTCCAGCAGGTACGCCAGAATAGACACGATCTGCAAGCCAGTCGTCCCCTTTTTTCATTGCTTTGATAACTGCAGAGGCGTGAACGCCAGTTCCAGTTTCGAAAGCATCTTTTCCAAAGACAGGGTAATTTCTTGGAAGTGGTACCTCGATGTACTGATTCGCTTTTCGAACGTACTCGTCGAGCAACGATAAATCATTATCGATTACACCCATCAGTTTGAGATTGACAAGTGTTTGGTCCAAGGGTGCATTTCCGGCTCTTTCGCCAACGCCTAAGGCTGTACCGTGAATGACATCAGCACCGGCCTCGACAGCAGCGATATTGTTTGCAACGCCAAGACCTCTATCTTGGTGTCCATGCCAATTCACTTCAATATCACTTCGATGATAACCAGCATCTTTGATGACTTCTTCATCGATGAAGTTGAGCAATTTTTTGACTCCGTTTGGCGTAACATGTCCACATGTATCACAAACGCAAATCCTGCGAACACCTAATTCCAATGCTCTCTGATAAATCAATTTGACATCCTCAGGTTTTGACCGAGTTGTATCTTCGGTAACAAACATGACCGGCACATCATTCTCAACAGCATAAGAAACGGCTTTTTCCATGGTGGTCACCAACTTTTCTATTGTCCAACCTTCTGTGTATTGTCGAATTGGACTTGTTCCAAGAAATGCTGAGGCTTGAATTTGCATTTCATGTTGTGATTGCATTTCAACGATTGGTTCAATGTCACTCATTAAGGTTCGAACTGCTGCACCGGGCCTTATATTGAATGATTCTTCGTTGATATGACTCAACATTGCATTGATGTGGTCTCTATGAAATGGTCCAGCACCTGGCAATCCTAAATCGACTTTCTGAATCCCTAGTCTTTCCATATAACTTAATAATTCGATTTTTTGGTCAATCGAAGGATTTCTTGCACTTGGGCTTTGAAGACCATCTCGCAATGTTTCATCATCAAACCATACATCGTGAGGATGATTTGAAGGATTTCGTTGGATATCATATTCGATGGTATTCCAATCGTAAATGAGTTGGTTGTTCGACATGAATTCTCCTCCCTTTCCATATGCTTGTAAAGACCGAAATCTCCATGTGGTTTCAAGTCACCGATTATTCTTCTTCACTTGATTCATCCACATTCGATTTGATTTCGTCTTCGATTAATTCCGCTGGGAGCCTTGATGTGAAGATAATTTCATCATCAAATCCGGTTTTCGAATCGTTTCTCAATTCCATTACTCTTGTTCCTCGAGTTGCCTTGCCAGTAGTTTCTTTTGTTTGACTTGTCCGAATTCGAATAAGCATCCCTTTCTTTGTCAAAATAAACAATTGATCGTCAGGATTTGGTATCATTCTTAGGCTCACAATTGAATCATTAAAATCTTCATCCAACTTCATGGTGCGTACACCCTTGGCCCCAGGCCGAGTTGAGCGGTATCCATCGGTTATCATCTTAGGAGCTCCATCTTCGTCATACCGTTGTTCTCCTTGTGCATCGACATCGGGTATACGTAATGCTGTTCCTAATCGACTCCGTTTTGCCATACCGTATTTTGAAATAGTTAGAATTTGAGTAGATGGGTCTATGATGGAGACCATGCCGATAACTTCTCCTCCTCCAGAGCCTTTGCGGTTGCCAACTTTAATTCCATACACGCCACCTGAAACTCGGCCTGAGGGACGGATTGCTGCACATTTGAATCTGGATGCGTAGCCCGTGCTTGAAATCATGACAATGTCATATTCATCGGTTGAACGTCGTACATTGATCAATTCATCTCCTTCAATTTTGAAACGAATGGCATATTTTCCGTTCTTGTTGATGCGAACATATTCATGCAAATCTGTTTTCTTGATGAGTCCTAATTTTGTGGCAAACATGAGATAATGACCCGAGGGGGGCCGTTTTTCACCTGAATTGCCGTTCAAGCAGCGTTCTGTGACTTCATCCACTAACTCTCTCGGTAGTGGTAAAATTGTAATAATGTCTTCATCCTCTTGGAGTTCTTCAAGCAGGTTACGAATGTGGGTGCCGCGGCTTAAACGACTTCCCAAAGGCGTTTCCCAAGCCTTAAGGCCATACACTCGACCTTTGCTTGTGAAAATCAACAATCTATCCTTGCTAAAGCAGGTCACAATTGCTTGTGGTGAATCTTCATCTTTTGTTGTGACACCTTTGAGCCCTTTTCCTCCTCGGTTTTGGATTCGGAATGATTCAACCGGTGTATGTCGAATGTAATTGTCCTCTGATAGAGTAATGACTATCGCCCTTTCTTGAATAAGGTCTTCTCTGTCCATGGACAAAGGCATCACATTGATTTCGGAACGTCGTTGGTCGCCATGCCGCTCGACGACTTCACTTAGTTCAGTTGTGAGAATTGTCAATCTTCTTGGTCGAGATTCAATGACTTCTTTGAGGTCTGCAATGGTCAATTTTAGCTCATTGTGTTCACTAATCACTTTGTTCACATCAAGACGACTTAATTGGTACAATCGACGTTCCGCGATTGCTTTTGCTTGAGCTTCACTGAAATCGAAAGCAGCGATTGGTGACATCAGTTCTTTGCCACTGAGAATGGCTTCGAATTGTTCTCGACTTTCGCTTCTTTTTCCTGCTTCGATGACATCATCAATTCGGTCTTGTGCTCGCACCAATCCTTCAAGGATGTGTGCTCTTGCTTCTGCTTTGTCAAGGTCAAAATGTGCTCTTCTCTCAATCACTTGTTCCCTATGTGCTACGTATGTTTGAAGCATGACAGGGAGGGTCATGAGAACTGGACGACCATCAAGAATTGCCATCATGTTTGCTGAATAAGATTCTTGGAGACGTGATGATTTGTACAATTGATTGAGCACTGCATGTGGGTCTGCATTATTCTTGACCTCGATGACGACACGAATCCCCTCCTTTGAGGACTCATCACGAATATCACGAATGCCAATGATCGTTTCTTTATTAACCAATTCAGCGATATGCTCGAGCATGTCAGATTTTTTGACCTGATATGGAATCTCGGTGATGATGATCCTTTTTCCTTCATTATCTTCAAAGACATCACATTTTGCTCTCACGTGAAATCGACCTTTACCTGTTTGATACATGTCGGTGATTCCATCGATTCCGAAAATTGTTGCACCTGTTGGGAAATCTGGGCCCTTAATATGTTCCATGTATTGTTCTATAGAGATGGAGGGGAGTGAGCCAGGGCTCACATTTTGTGCCAGGATTTGCTGAACATGAAGTTCGATAGCACCCGCAACCTCAGTCAAATTATGTGGTGGTATCCGAGTCGCCATACCGACTGCAATACCGTCGCTTCCGTTCAAAAGTAGATTTGGTAGCCTCGATGGTAGAACTGTAGGCTCTTGTTCAGAGTCATCGAAATTGGGCTCAAAATTCACCGTATTTTTATCAATATCTTCAAGCATATGCTTTGATATTCGGTCTAAACGACTCTCTGTATAACGCATTGCAGCGGGGGGGTCGCCATCGATTGAGCCAAAATTTCCTTGCCCTTCTATTAAGGGATATCGAAGAGAAAATTCTTGAGCCATTCTCACCATCGTATCGTATATCGATTGGTCGCCGTGAGGGTGATACTTACCCATAACTTCACCGACTGAACGGGCTGATTTGCTGAATTTTTTATCCGAGGTATGGCCACCTTCATGCATGCCGTAGAGAACACGTCGATGAACAGGTTTGAGGCCATCTCGAGCGTCAGGGAGGGCTCGGCCAATAATAACAGACATGGCGTAATTGATGTAAGAAGATCTCAGTTCATCGTTGATTCGATGAGATAGCGTGTGTCCTAATGACCTAAATTTGACTTCTTCTTCTGGTTGTTGTTTGTCTTCAGATGTCAAGGTTGGTCACCTCCTTTGCATATCGTTCAATGAAGGCCCGTCGATCTGGTACATCTTCACCCATGAGAATTTCAAACAATCTGTCGGTTTCCTCAGCTTCTTTCACGGTCACCTGTAGCATTGTTCTGGTGTCAGGATTCATTGTGGTTTCCCACAATTGTTCAGGATTCATTTCACCCAGACCTTTGTAACGCTGGATGCTAATTTTGACATTCTCGTTTCCGTCTTTGAGTTGCTGAATGATTTCGTCCCTTTGGGCATCGGAGTAAGCATATTGGGTGGAACGTCCTTTTGAAACTTGATACAGTGGAGGCTGAGCGATAAAGACGTGACCTTCCATAATGGCCTTTTTCATAAATCTCCAAAGGAATGTCAGATAGAGGGTTCGAATATGTGCTCCATCTACATCTGCATCGGTCATGATGATGATTTTTGAATATCGTAATTTTTTCGGGTTAAATGCCCCCTCGTCATCTTCGTTGTTACCAACACCAGCACCAAAAGCCTTGATAATGGTTTGAATTTCTTGGTTTTGAAACACCTTGGCAATATTGCTTTTTTGTCTTTCAACATTCAAAATTTTGCCCCGAAGTGGCAATATCGCTTGGATACGCCTGTCTCTTCCTGTTTTCGCTGAACCCCCTGCGGAATCACCTTCGACGAGATAAATTTCACATTCTGTTGAGTCTTTAGATTGGCAGTCGGCTAGTTTTCCAGGAAGTCCACCGCCTTCAAGAACACCTTTTCGGCGCGTTAAGTCGCGTGCTTTTCTTGCAGCTTCTCTCGCTTTACTTGACAAAACAGCCTTTTCAACGATTGCCTTTGCTGCTGAAGGATTTTCTTCGAGGTATTCTTTCAACTTTTCATTAACAACAGTTTCGACAATACCTGAGACTTCACTCGTCACCAACTTTGCTTTGGTTTGAGCATTAAATGATGGGTCAGGATGTTTGATTGAAACCACTGCGGAAATGCCTTCTCGAATGTCATCACCGCTCAATCCACTCGAACTTTTGAGTAGATTTCTGGATTGAGCATATGTATTGATCGACTTTGTTAAGGCACTTTTTAAACCCGATAGGTGCGTTCCGCCGTCAGCATTGTGAATGATGTTCGTAAAGCAGTGTATTGATTCTGAATACGCAGAGGTCCATTGCAATGCCACTTCGACTTGAACTTCTCCCTTGTCTCCTTGTCTGCTTCCAATGATGTGCACAGGTTCGGAATGCAGTGGTTCTCTATTTACATTCATCCAATCGACATATTCTTTCAAACCACCATCGTATTTGTGTTGAATTACTTCCGAATCGTCAGAACGTGCATCGAGAAATTTAATTTCAAGACCAGCATTAAGGAATGCTGTCCTTCGAAGTCGCGTGTTAATCATTTCAAAATCGAAATCAATGATGTCACTGAAAATAGTCAAATCGGGTTTGAAAGAAATTTCTGTGCCTCTTTCTTGTGTATCTCCGATTGCTTTCAAATCTGCTTGAGGGTTGCCTCGTACATATTCTTGGGCGTATATTTTTCCAGATTTGTAAATCTTCATTCTAAGAAATTCGGAGACCGCATTGACAGCGCTTACGCCTACGCCGTGTAAGCCTCCCGCAACTTTGTATGCTTCGTTGTCAAATTTTCCGCCAGCGTGCAATTTTGTCATAATTACTTGGGCTGCACTCACGCCCTCTTCTTTGTGAATGTCTACGGGGATACCCCTGCCATGATCACGAACGGTCACGGAACCATCGGAATTCAATGTGACCTCAACGGTGGGATTGTGCCCTGCAAGGTGCTCGTCTACAGCATTATCGACAACTTCCCAAATGCAATGGTGCAATGCTGAACCATCATGCGGGTCACCCAAGTACATTCCTGGTCTTTTCCGGACGGCTTCAAGGCCTTCCAATACTTGAATACTCGATGAATCATATTCAGAAGACATTTTCCCATCCTGGTGCAAATTTTACCGAAATTCAATCAAAAAACATGATTTAATAATTTGTGTCAGTAGCACTCGCTTCCTAATTTTTCACACAGTAAAGGGGGTTTGTAAATATAGTGTTCATAGATTGAGCAAATTAACGTATTGTGAGGTATTTTTGTAAAGAGAATGAAGAAATCAAATTCAATCGGTGAAATTATTTTTTGAGAACCCATGCGAGATGGTTAAGAAGAAGTCTAAAGTCGCACACTCATGGCAGACCCAAAAATCTGTGTCACTTTGGATGGCACTGATATTGAACAAATAGCAGATGAGGCTGCGAGAGCAAATCTATCTGGAGCAGACATGGTAGAACTTCGGTTTGACCGTCTCTATCTTCTTCCGATGGAACCAGTTGAGGTTGAAACTGAGGATGGAGAATTGAAATCAATCGTGCCTCCTGAAGAAGAATGGGCAAGAAAGAACCTCGAGGAAATTGATGTTGAATCCACCATCACTCAGCTTAAGGAACGAATCCCCCTTCCAGTTATCTTTACAGTTCGCGGAAGAGATGAAGGTGGATTTTTCCCCGGGACAGAAAAGCAACGACTTTCTATTTTGGAGTCGGCAATAGCCTCGAAAGTATCATGGATTGATATCGAATTGGAAATTGATTCCTCATCACGAGAAAGCCTAGTTACCTCTGCAAAGAGCAATGGAATCAACATTATCGGCTCAAAGCATGATGTTACAGGCACACCTTCATCGGATGAAATCCTTGAATTGGTTCAAGCAAATGTTGAAAAGGGCGATATCATCAAATTTTGTTCCACAATCAACGACCACCAAGATGCTCTACAAATTGTTGAGGCTTGCCAAAAACTCAAAGAAACTGAAATCAAATACGCCCTTATGGGAGTTGGAAATGGTGGCGACTGGGCACGCTTACATGCACCAGTTTTTGGACAAGAATTGGTCTACGCATCATTGAGTACTGAACACAGACTGAGCAATAAAGGTCTTGTGAATGTAAGAGATCTAAAAGATGCATGGGTATTGCTTGAATACTGATTATTCCTCTTCAGATTTCATTGGGAAGTCATCATAGGTCTTGCTCATTTCATTATGAACAGTAGGCACAAATGTTGATTGTTGTTCTTGATTAATACCTGCTTTCATGTAGCGTTGATTGAGGAGAACAGGGACTGCAATTAGACTGGCACAAAACACAAAGAAGATCAAAGCAACTGACCAATTTGGTAAGATAAACGACCTTTGGTTTGAAATGACTGTGACATCAGCATATACA
The DNA here is from genome assembly GCA_030827365.1 of Candidatus Poseidonia sp. Taxonomy (GTDB): domain Archaea; phylum Thermoplasmatota; class Poseidoniia; order Poseidoniales; family Poseidoniaceae; genus Poseidonia. Next base: position 23,016 of record JAUREO010000005.1, read on the forward strand.
GGCTCTCCAAGGGCCTGTGCATCATCAGTTCGAGAACTATCCCAAGCGTCGATAACAAGATAGAATTCATCCCACACCGTTTCTCCAAAAATCGAGGTGTACGCTTCTGGGCCGTCGAGACTTACGGAGAAAGTAGCGGTATCCACATTCTCATATTCGTGCACATCCCTGAAACTTTTCCAAGAAGAAATGTCAAAATTTTGCCATTCTGGAGGACTTGGGTCATCATCCAGCCCGCGGTAATCAAAATCATACCAGTAATTGCCATGTGCTATTGAATATGCAGATTGGTATTTCTGATATTCCGATGAGGTCATAAGATAAATATCCGCTTTCGAAGGTGTTGCATCCGTTGAATTGCTTGATAGGATTTGAATGCAGAACGTGGTTCTGTGGGATGATGATAAATTCAATCGAATAGCACCAGCACTATCATTTCCTGTGACCAATTGGAAGAAATGATTTGTTGTAAGCGTATCGAGCGGAGATGAATATGGATATGCATACATCCATTCTTCTTCTGGGTGTAAGGCTGGGTCAGCTTGGACTTGTACCTCTTCATCCATCATAGGTTCAGAAACTGCCACATCTTTTCCACCAAAGCCAACGTCTTCATAGTAGAACCAGTTGGTGTTGTAAAAGGGTACCAAAGCATGTTTTGAGATTGATGCATTCCATTTTGTTGTTTGAATATCGCCTTGGCATTGATGATTTGAAGACATTGCTGTTGGACTAATGACGATTGAGAATCCCACAATCGACATCAACAAAAAAACGAAGGTGAGAGCCGATACTCTCCTTTCTATAGAAGGCACCATTGAACTATTTTTTGTCATGTAAAATGACCTCATCGTCTTCGGAGTGGGCGAACATATCCACTTTCTGAATTACGTCGTTCTTCCTTCGAAAGTATTTTTGGAGCCGGAGGTGGTTTATGATGATCCATACCAAGCATCCCGCCCTGATTTTCGACACGTTCCAAGTCGTTGTATGTTTCAGCCGCCTCTTTTGCTTCTTCCTCGAGTTCAGAGGGTTCTCTTAACCAAAGGTATCCGAGGACCAAAGCGACGATGATAAGTCCCATAAATTTAGCAAATTCAGATCCTGCATCTGCAAGCCAAGATTTCCATTCATCCGCACTAAATTCTGATAGCGAAGGTCTTTCGGAAGGCTCAATTGTTACTTCAATTTCCGTCGTTAAAAATGAACATGTACCAAATCCGTCACAAACCTGTACTAAGACAATATATGTTCCCGGCTCACTCCATGAGGTACTTGCCCTTGATACTGATCCTGCAAGCGGGGAAACCCAATCATCGGCTGGGTTCCCGTTCGCATTTTCATCGACATCTGCATTGAAATCCCACAGGACCTCAAACTCTTGGGAGATACGTTCATCTCTGTCGATGATAGAACCATCTTCGATATTGGTATCTCTATAAATTTCAGAGAGGTATAGGTCACCATTTTCATTCAAAATCTTCGCAAACACAGCATTAGCAGTATCGACATAGATATCATCTGGGAAGAGTATTGTTTCGATGGTTGGAGGATATGCAACGATAATTGTGAAGGTCTCTCGACTCACATCGCCAGTTCCGAAGCTATCTCGAACGGTGAGAGAAACATCATAGATACCTGGAAGCAAATAGGCGTGGAATGGGAACGGATTATGTTCCACAGGTGTCGCATCACCGAAATCCCAAGTGTACTCAACAATGCCGTTCCATTGTTCTGTATCAGCAGTGTATGGAGAGAATTTGCCTTCATACTTCCTATCCGCATCCCTTGTGCCATACGAATCAAAATACAACATATTTCCAGGGGAAGTGTATATTCTATTGTCATCATCAAAAGTATGGGTAAAATAATCAATTTGTGTGGTGTTCGTAAAAGAGGTTGAACTTGTGACTTGCTCCCCATCAATCCAAGCATCAAGAATGTTCACAGCGATGATTGGTCTTGGATTTTGAACATGCAGGGTCACGATGCGGGGAAAACTCTCTTCTCCATCGGCATCAGTTACGATAAGGGTCACGGTGTGAGTTCCTGGTGAAGAAAATGAATGTGTGACTTGTGGCCGATCGTTGGTTGTACCATCTGAAAAAATCCAGTTAAAACTGATGTCCGATGAATCCCCTACCAATCCATCTGGGTCAGAACTTGTACGTCCATCAAATGTGTAAGGTGTATCAATGGTTGCATCTTCGGATCTAAAGTCCACTTGCACGGAGCCCGATGTTGAAGAGGTTCGGACCGAGAATTGGGCGATTGGTTGTTGATTGAGAACATTGACAATCAGTTGAGCAGTAACTTGGCTACCGTCGTCATCCGTCACTTGAAGAGTAACTGATTTAAGACCTGGGGTATCCCAAGAGACAAATGGGTTTTGCTCAATTGAAGTAGTCATAATGAAGTCATCATTTCTGTCTGGTGCCTTGCTACCAATGTAGACCCCGTCTTCAAAATTCCACAAGTAGGATATAATTTCACCATCGTCATCGACGAATACATTTGGCATTTGAAGAGGAATGTAGGTTGAGGATGTGAGTTGGTCTGAGTAGACTTGAATTGGTAAGCGGTTGTTGATGGTCACTTCAATTTCTTTGAGACCTACATTAAGTCCATCCGATACAGTCAAACTCAACGTGAAGGTTTGATTTTCGCCTTGAATATCTCCCCATTCATGTTGTTGGATATAAGCACCTACTCCCGAATCAACGGTACCATCACCCCAGTCCCATTCGAAGTACAAGTGATCGATTGGGACGTTGTCTACAGTTCGTCCCGCAGAAAATAGAATTCGCTGATTGGTCATTAACGAAAGGGCATCATCGATGATGACGTTGTTCACAGTGACAATTGGCATTGGCTCAGTATCATCAGTCACATTCACTTGTTCAACATCAACATTCGACCATGTTCCACCTTGGTCTTGAATTCTCAAGGTTGCATTATACTGACCTACATCTGTATACGAACGGAGTGGAGATTTAAGATTTGAACTTTGGTTGTCTCCGAAATTCCAGTAATAAGCGACAGGCTGATCTCGATATGGCAGGGTGTTGTTCTCATTCGACAACCCCCAAGCATCAAAACCGGCCCCTATGAATTGAATGTTTTCCCAAGTCTGTGCATCGTTTTGAGATACAGAACCGTTCGCAGTCGGAGCCATATTTCCAAGAGATGTCGGAGAAGTTGTTGCGGTATCGACCTGTGTCCCAATCACATCGGACATTGAGAATTCAATTCGATATTGGTCAACATTTGGTGCAGTAAAATAAACAGTGTGCGAGATAGGTAAACCGCCGCCTGCTTGAACTCTTCTGGTGAGTGTATCAACGATGGTTCCATTGCTGTCACGTACATCGAACTTTACATCCAAGTCTTCAAAGAATGCGTTGGAAAGAACATCATATCCGATTTCCATCGTATCGCCTGTTCCGTCGCCATCCCTGTCTGAAACCATTGTCGTGTTGATGCTCAGCGTAGCAGGAGATGTAATCCTAGCAGCCTCCACATCGATTGTGCCTTGTGGGTAACTCGGACCACATGAAGTGTAATCGCAGTCTGCTACGGTACTAGCGTACCATGTAATAACCCAGACTTCATCTGTGAGGTTTCCAAATCCTGGAATGAGAGCAGTTGCGACATTGTTGTTGAAGTTAAGGTCCGTTACACTCCAAAGTCCATCCGTTGTGGCTTTTGAGACCACAACGCCATCAAAATTACTCACATCCGCCGTAGCACGAATTGTAAGTGGAGCTGGCGAGGCGGAGCCGGGTGTAAATTTAAACGAACGAATCCCCCATCCTTCGACAGAATTACCAGTCGAAGACCACGGCGTACTCCAATCGCTATTGATTTCAGTAGGTTGAGCCCTGCAAAACGCACCCGAAGAACAGACTGGATTCAAGTTGAGATTGGGAAATCCATAGATTCCTTGATCAGAATCGAGCGTGACCGCTATCGAAAAGTTCGCAAAGGCTTCACCCATGTTTCTTCCAAGGAGGCCGACTTGTCCAGCCAATGGAGAGAGCAAAAGATTGCGCACGCCTGCACCGCCAGTAGCCGTATCTTGCACGAGCTGTCGAACTGCTGGGCCTCCTCCAAGGTGGTCTTGAAGATACATTGTGAAGAGATATCCAGCACCATAGTCTGCAAATCGTTGATTCCACCATCGTACAGACAATTCAGGTGCAGCAGTCCACTGGTTGACGTGACTAACAAGTGTGGAGTCCACTCCGAAGCAAAGATAGATGGCCACGTCTGCATTTCCTTCATCGAGCCACAAATTTTCATAAGGGTCAAGTGCGTTGTGCAACAAATGTTCAAGTTCGTGAGCAAGAATTGATTTTCCCCAACTTAAGGTGATGTCTGCAAAATCAACGAAAATTGATTCTCTCGAACTGGCAAAAGACGGAGCAAAGTATCCGCCGGTATTGTATGCGCCGTCGATAGCGTAAATAATGATTTGAATTTGACAATTATTATCCACATCGGGAGGAGCAAATCCTCGGCCGTCTTGGTAATCTTTACCGTAGTATGTTGTCATGGTCGGATAGATTGTGTTGTCCCAAGTACTTGCAAGATTATTGAGCACAGTTGAAGATAGGGTTCGGCCACTCTCGACGATGAAAGCGACCGATTGAGTTGTTTTTGCTACATACGCACTAATTTGGCCACCTGCAGTGTTGACATTCAGTGTATCCCCCACAACATGCTGCGAACAAGCACGTGCACTTGCGCGACCCGATGTTTGTGCGTCTACGACCATATCTTCAACACCGGGTCGTCCAGCATCAATCCAAGATTGTCGGAAAAATTGTGTTGCTGAAACTACTGGTTGTTCTTCGTGAATGAAGAGATATTGTGATCCAGTAGAAGGATCGAAGTCATTTATGTCGCCAATGATGGTTCCCAATGGGGCATCATAGGGATGTGAAATTTCAGGTTCAGCCGACCCCGGAAGAATTGGAAGAAGACTTGATATTAAAAAAAGAAAGATGATGAATAAAGCCTTTTTGGAGCGAGAATCATACATTCCTTCACCTCAGCATATTGAGAGCAGGCTCTCTTTTTTTCCCACACAAAAGGTTGTATTTAAGTGTCCGTGATTGAAGCATCACTCTGATGGTATCAAGATTGCTTGTTTTCTTGGTGGTGTTGTTTATGTTATCATCTTCGTTACCAAGCACCTTCAACGAGGTGTCTGTTCGACCTTCTTCGACAGTTTCGCCCGACTGCGGACTGTTGGAAAATTTGAATTTCAATGGCAGTCGAGCTTTCTCAGATTTAGAATGGCAAGTCTCACTTGGCCCCCGTATCCCTGAGAGTAACGCTTCCAACGAATTTCGCAACAATTTATCTGAATTTCTGGAGTCCCTCGGTTATGTTGTTGAATCACAACAACATCAACATCTAAATTATAATTTTACGAATGTTTTGGCAAAATATTCTTCACCTCATGTACAAAACAATGTAAAGACAGTCATTTTTTCTGCTCATTACGACTCTCGCAACATTGCTGATAGAGATGGAAATGAAAGTTTACGTTCTCGTCCTATCGATGGAGCTAACGACGGTGCAAGCGGTACGGCTGTTCTCATGGAGTTAGCACGGTTGATACCAAGTATGAATTTGTCATATTCGGTCGAGTTTCTTTGGACTGATGCAGAAGATCAAGGCCAAAACTTTACTCTGGGTTCAAAAGCATGGGCAGAGAACTTAACATTCGAAGAAATTGATGACATTGAAGCATTTATTCTTCTTGACATGGTTGGTGATAAGGATTTAAAACTTCACAAAATCAGCCCAGGAAATGCTTCTCTTTACGGACAAATCGAATTGATTGCACATCGTCTTGGATATGGTCCAAACGCTACATGCCAGACAGATTTTCCTCAAGGGATTCTCGATTATCAAAAAACTACATTTGTGTTTGATGACCATGTCCATCCACATCAACTCGGTATACCATCGATTGATATCATGGATCCTGTGTATGGAGATGAATCCTACGGTGGATTTGGAAGTCTTTGGCACACAACAAATGACACCATAGACAATGTTTCACCTGAAGCATTAACCGCTGTAGGGCGCATATTGGAATTTGGTCTTCAAAACAAGTATTTTGTGAATTTTTACAATGATGAATCGACAAATGATACACAACAAAACCAAACGTTTGATGATAATATTACTACTGATGCTGGCACCTCAGCTGAAAAATACATTTTGCCAAGTCTTATCTCTATTGGGATTTTTTGCCTATTAGTTGCACTTTTTGTGTATAGATTGAAGAAGGTTCGTGCGCGGTAAGGAATGAAAGGACTCATATCCGCGTATGCGATGGTATGGATGGGTGAGGAACATGAATGCTGATAGAGAGCAAAGAAAACAAGCTCTCCGAGCCAGAGTTCAAAGTAAACTTTCTCAACAAGACCAACCAGAACAAGAGATCATTGTTTCATCCGATGAACTGATTGTAGCTTCCCCAATCGTCGAAACAAATCCACATCAAATCTATTCCTTTGTGAAAGATGATTCCAATCGGGTACAATCTGTAGCATCCATTTGCATTCTTATCGGCAGCATTCTGGGTGTCATTAGTGGCATTCTTATTTTCCAAGGCAATCCAGGTGATCTGCTTGCATCTTCGTTCTTCTCTGAAACTGATAGCGTAGATGTGACTGGAGTTGTTTTATTTGACGATGATGGAGGGGGCCTTAATGCCGTTCTCATTGAACTAAAAAATGAGGATAACATTATTCAACAAACTACAACTTCTAATTCCGATGGTTATTACCGATTTGAGAATGTTACAACAAATGTTCACATTCTCGTTTTTTCCAAAGATGGTTACGAGACAATAGAACGAACATTTATTCCTGATGGCGGAAATTCTTTGCCAGCAACGATGGCCGAAGGAGATGGTGTTCGAAAAGAAGATTTTCGTTCGAGTACTGGTGGCTGGAGTCTTGACTTAGCCGTCGGGTTGTCGAGTATTATCGGAATTGTTACCATTGTTTGCGGATTTGTGGGCATCCAAGGGGCTGTGGAAGTTCGAAGGGCACGACGTTACAGACTCACACACTATCTGGCAGGAATCGGTTTGTTTAGTCGTGGACTCATCATTTTCGGCCCCCTTCTCATTCTGCTTGGTATGATTCTCATCACATTCATTCGCGAAGAATTTGAAGACCAGATCGGGGTGTAAATGTGTACCTCATTTCCGTTGAGGGAGGCGACGGTTCTGGAAAAGGTGAAGCGGCTCGAATTTTGGCTGAGCTCCTTTCGGAATACCCATTTCCAGATGTCATTTCAACCCATGAACCACGAAGACAGAGTGAATTGGGGAAACTTGCTTTGTCTGCTGTAAAACACGGGAAAAAAACACCCCTTGAGGAAGCAGGCCTTTTTGCTGCCGACCGATTAGACCATTCCCACACCTTTATTCTTCCACATCTTGGGCAAGGGTCAGTGGTCGTCTCCGATCGAAATGTACATTCATCACTTATCTATCAAGGGGTTGTTGGTGAACTTGGAATTGACCAAGTAGTGAAAATGAACGCTGCGGCAATGATTCCTGATATCGTATTTTGGATTGATTGCGACCCTGAAAAAGCGATGAAAAGAATTCAAACGGGAACTCTCAGAATGACCAGTGGAAAGCAAGAGTATTTTGAAACAACTGAAATTCAAAAGAAAATACGTCGAGGATTTCATGAATTGCTATCAGGCGAAATACGCGTCCCAGCTCCTTTTGATAAGTGTCAAATTGTGGGGCCAATTTTGAATGAAGGTGGTTTAGATGAACTTAAATCGTGTCTAAGAGAAGAATTGAGGCGATTTTTTAACAAGCGGTCCGAACCCCTCAATGTTTCATCTGACGAGGTTGATAGGGTTCTCTTATCAAAATTGGTTGAAAGTGTTCAACGTCAAACAAGGTTGCCAGGGGCACCTATGGAAAAAACCGAAATTCATACCGATTGGTTAAGTGGCCAATCCCCATCATGGTGGTTTGACCACGCAGAGATCCGTTGGAACACCGAGTCTGCGAAGGAGAATGATGTTCCTGCTACACCATTTGCTCATTCATGTTGGTCGGTCTTAGGAACATTATCTCTCATGGGGGGTTCGTGCGAGATACCTCGATTATACACATCTTTTGGACCATCAAGAATGGTGACTAAACGCCATACTCAAAGACTTGTGAAGTGGCTTGTGGAAGAGAATTGGATTCATAAACAACAATCCCATGTTCCCTTCGTGGATGCCCAAGTCTTCAAATTGAGAGATGACACTGTGGGCTATTCAAGACTGACACTAGCATTATGGCCAGCAAGGCAATTGTTTTCTGCGTGGAGAAGGGCAAACCCTGAATCGGATTGGAGTTTGGCATTTGGATCGATTTTTGGGACTTCCACATCGGAATTGCCTCCATCTCAACAGAAAATGATACAACAAATTTCCCTGAGGCTTGAAATTTTGACAAGTGGGCACACTGGCTGCCCGGTACCGAACAATGTGGAAGAGATGAATGTCTGGTGGTCGATGGAACCGCCTTCACTCTGACTCTTCTGCTTTGACCAAGGCGAATGTTACTCCCCCCGGTAATCTAACAGATGCGGCATTTGAGAAAAACTGAGAACGTGCAGAGTACATTCCTAAGAATAAAATGCCAAGGCCGAAGCCAAATGGAATTCCTGTCATTATTCTAACAGCGTTGTTCGATTCGTAACTGGTGAGGAGTTGATAAAATCCATCGAAAATTAATGGTAAGCAAAGGATGACTCCACTAAGTAACCATGCAAGAGTTCGCTGGTTTCTTAAATAAATAGATTTGAGCCAACGGTCTGAATACAATGACAAGCAGGTGTCCCGTACAGTCCATCGATTGACGCCACGGAAATAAAACGCAACGCTCCCTAAAAACAAACCAAAGAAAATGCCGATATCTCTAGTACAAACCGGCATTTGGTTCTCATTGAGCATCCAACTTCGTTCATGTTTCTGGTGACAGTTTAAGTCACCGAATCCGTAGATAATTGCAGCAAAAATGTTTAACTCGGACCAAGCAAATGAAGAATGCTCAACAATTTCGCCGTCGTCATGTTCATGAGGTCCAACTTTTTTGTTGCCTCCACTGCCCCAAGAGTCCTCCTCTTCCGACACATAATCAAACAAATTGGCATTTCCTGATAGTTGTCCTGTAGCACCTTTTTCAATCGTAAAGGGGGCAATAAAAAATGAAATGAAAAAGAACCCAATCACAATTGATGACCAAAATGCAAATTTTCGTTCACGCCCTCGATGGACGAGGCCGTTTCTTTCCACCATGTTCGTTGTTATACGTTGAAGTATTTTGGATTTAGCATGAAATCTAAAGGTGTTGAAGGAGTGGGGTTCTCGTGGAAGACCCGCCATTACGACGTGTTGGATTTTCAACTGGCATTCAAGCTGGAGTTGTGTTAGGGTTGTATGTCGGGTTTTCAGTTGCCGTTGTTTCTGCGCTTACGCAACCGGATGATTTACTTCGTCATCTCCAATTGTTCTGTTTTTTCCCAATTCTTTTCGCATTGGTACTTGGACCAATCTTAGGATTTCGTAAAGTTCCTGATGTCGAATATGAAAATCCAATACAAAAAGCGAGAGAACTTCTTGAAGAATACAATGAAGGGCAAGGAAACTGGAGAGTGATGAGCCATGTTCATTCCGATGGCAGAACATTGAGAATCGATTTGAATAATTTATCAAATATCCGAGGGGTAGTCAAAACCTCATTGCAACTGACGAGTAAGGTTCCTGTTCGATTTATTGTTGGACGAGGGACGAGAACGAGTCGGAACCCTGATTTGAGAAGCCATGTTTTAGGTTATATCGAAAAAGAAATTCCAATGAGCAGAGTAAAAAGAACCACATCTTCAATTGAAGTTTTACCCCCAACAGTCATGTCACAGGTGGAGAAATCCAACACGATTGAGAAAATCGTTTTGTACAGTCTTCCAATTGTCATTTTCCTTGCATGGCTCGAATTACAGTAGTATTGTCAAGAACAACACAATAAAAGGGAACACATCCACCACTATTCATGGGAGACTACGTTGTCTGCATCTCCGGAGCCTCTGGAGCAATCTACGGCATTCGCCTTGTTGAAGTGTTGACATCTCATAACCATGCGGTCCGTCTTGTTGTTTCCGATTCGGGGAGATTGACATTGTTACATGAATGCAACACCACACCTGAAGAAGTTGCAGCTCGAACAGGTGCATTTTTGGAGGATGCAGAAAATGTTGCAGCAAAGTCCGCTTCCGGTTCTGCAAAAATCGATGCGGTTGTGGTTTGTCCTTGTTCTGGAACCACCATTGGAAAACTTGCTGCAGGCATTAGCGATAATCTCATCACTCGGTCAGCAATTGTTGCTATGAAAGAACGTAGAAAATTAATTATTGTACCAAGGGAAGCACCATACGCAACTGTGCACCTTGAAAATTTAACAAAACTTTCTTCATGGGACACCATCATAATCCCTGCATCACCCGGGTTTTATCATCATCCAAAAACAATAGACGATTTGATTGATTTCATCATTGCTCGAATTTTGGACCATCTTGGACTCGGAATTGAACTATCTGAACGTTGGACTGGTGACGAAATCGATGTATAATTCACCTAACTTGGTCGAATATCAAAACATCCACTCAACCATGCAGTTCATCAATAAGGATAACGTGGAGCGCGTTGAGGCGGCTTGAATGAGTGGAGGCTATGTGGCATTTACAGTTCAGGAGCTCCGAGAAGAGGCAAAACAAAGGGGGCTACCTGTCTCCGGAAACAAATCAGAATTGATTGAACGTTTGCATCAATCCGATGTAGCTTTAAATAAATTCAACAACGATGAGGTTGATGATGATTCACAAGTCTCAGTCATCATGCAACGTCTACGAGAGCCTGCTGTCGGACCAATATCTCTTGGAGGGGTGATTGCTTTCGGTATTGCGATCATGCTTGTGAGCACTGTTCTTATCGTAAGGCCTGCATGGCTTGGCTTCGGAGAAAATTATGATTATGAATTGATTGATTTTGAACAAGATTCCGCACGCCGATTTGCAGAAAATCTTGTCTCGTTTGGGCATCCCGATTGGGAAGGGAGAATGAGTGGCACCTCAGAAGAGAGGAATGTTTCAGAATACATTTTGTCTGAATTTGAAGCCATGGGTATGAAAGGCACCCTTCATCCGTTTGACGTACCAATGCATCATGTCAATTCAGAACCAAGTTTTCGTGTTTGTGTCCGAGGAGGATTAGGGCTAAGCCCTTGTGATGGTGCTCTTTCATTCACTTCTGATGTCACATCATTTCAACACAGAATCGATTATGTGATTCAAGGTTTTTCTGGACAATCCGAATATACCTTCAATCAAGATGTACAAGTCACAGATTTGGGAAATGGGAGTGATGAAGGAGTTTGGCAACAAGCAACTGGAACTTTGGGTTACATCCGAAGTGGAGGAACTATTTCGGGAAATACTGCAATGTACGTCAAAGCAGTTGAAAATGATCTTGCAGGGTTAATTCGCGTGAATAAAGATTACAATTGCGGGAAAATCGAAGGAAATGACTGCGTACCCATCTTCAAGGGTTCTTCTATAGATTCAATTACTGAAGCCAATGGCGGGTCGGTGCCCACCGATATTCCGTTTATTGCTATGTCCAAAGATGCTGGTGAACTTTTTGAAAGTCTAGTATTCAATGGCTCACAGAACGCTGCCGTTGAGTTGATCATCGATGTGACAAATGACCAACAAAGGACGGTATATGTTCCGTGTGGCGATATCGATGGCAAGACGAGTGAAGTCATCATCGCAGGCGGACATCACGACACAGTCTATCATGGTCAAGGTGCAATTGACGATACTTCAGGTAGTGCAAGTGTGCTTGAAATGGCACGGCAAATCAGTTCAATAGTCAACAAAACAGGTCAACCGGATAGAACAATTCGGTTTTGCACTTGGGGAGGGGAAGAAGAAGGATTGTATGGAAGCCGTGCGTATGTTGACAAATTCAAATCTGAATTAAAACAAGATTTGCGATTATACATCAATTTGGATATGAACCATGTTGACGCTGATTTTGCAAATAGAGGAAATAGCCTTACCCTCTTTACCAACAATGAAGATGATTATGACCACATTGTTCGAATAATGAAATTGTATAAAGACGAACGTCCAGAAGTAGCGAATAAATATGACATCCTTACATTATTGCTTGAAGGTCAAAAAGGAGAACCGAATGGTATGCCTTACAACTCTGACCATGGTCCATTCGTGTATGATTTAGGTGAATCATATCGAGGCCGAGCTGTCGTGTGTTATGGAAGTGGTAGTTGGGAATACCATACTTACCTTGACACGCTCGATCGTTTCAACGAAGAATCGCTTGGTGTTTCCGTTACTATTTACGGAACGTATATGCGATACCTTGCTTACAATCCTGAAATGTGAAGAGAAGGAGGCAAATTGAATGGTAAAACCTAGTGCATGGGCCTCGCATATTCTTGTTGAATCAAAGTCTGAGGCAATTCAACTCAAACAAAAGATTGGCAAACTCAAAGATTTTCAAAAAATTGCACGCAAGAAAAGTTCATGCCCCTCCAGTCAAAAAGGTGGAGATTTAGGTTGGTTTCGTCAAGGCCAAATGGTTCCTGAATTCGATGCAGCAGTTTGGGAAACACCTATCAAAGAAACCTCTGAACCTATCAAAACAAAATTTGGATATCACTTAATTTGGGTTCATGATCGAGAAGACCAGTAGGTGATTGCGGTGCGAACATCAGTTGGTTTGGATGCCTACGAAGTTCATGCGATTCACGGCTATTTCGATGAAGAACATACCAATACGCAACCTTTTATTGTTTCAGTAAAAGTGACCTTGGTTGATGGGCTTAACGTGAGTGATTTAGGGCACACCATCGATTATGGTCGATTTCAATCAATTGTGGATGAAGTGTTTCTTCAGTCTCAACCAATCCGTTTGTTGGAACTGCTTGCAAATGCAATAATTGAGCACTTGAAGGACGAATCTCATATTTCAGAAATTTGGATTCGAATCGAGAAACCAAATGCTCCCTTGCCCCACCCCGGTGGCCTTCCATACATCGAAGTCTTGTGGCAAAACCAAAACCAAACTTAAGAGGTGAAAGAGAATCCTTTGACTATGAGCGGAACATTTGAAGAGGTCTTTGTTCCAAGTCTTCTTTCAAAGTCTGATGAAACAACTGCATTAGGATGTTTTTCATCAGAAGATGTTGCATGGGAAGTTCTCACATCACATTTACAACATGAACTGTCTGAAAAATATTGTTCCGCAAGTATCCTCAAATGGGTAGTGGATGTTGTTGGCCCAGAAGCCTTTGAAGTTCGGACTACAATGACATGCCGAGAATGTCCAGCCTGTCGAAGAAGTACATTTTGGATTGATTTTGAATCCTCAAAGGGCCAGTGTCATCAAGTTGCATGTCAAGCATGGCTTGAGGAAAAATCCGAAAATGAAGTCCACTGTGGCTGGCCTCCTGTACGCTATTCAAATCAAGTTTCAAGTCTTTCTGAAGCAATGAAGGCATTGCATCAAAGAGCCAGTGAAGCCGATGCAGCAGGTTCACCTGGCGTTGGCGTTGAGTTAACTGATGATTCTGAAAATCATTGGTCCAACAATGCCTAATACGAAGAAACCAAAGAAGATAAACATCCAAAGCCGAACAGATTTCTGATTTTTTTCGTCTTTGATATTTTTGTCGATGCATTCTTGTTTTTTACAAACGCGTGGCTCGGCTTGGACCGAAATGGGCTCATGACAAATTCGGCAATGTTTGTGTGGGGCCACCTTTTGGGTCGAATTCATGATATTTTTACCGGTATTTTTCATCAAATTTTTTACTTTTTGAGCATCGACCATTTCATCACCTCAAGGTTGAACAACCGTTCCTTCAAACTCAAGACCTGTAATTGCTGCCTGAATTCGCATTGTGTCCCTACCATCGACAACAAGCAATTTCATTTGACCATCAATCGCCTTTTTGATGGCTACAGGGTCAACTACGGTGGATGCACCAGGTTCAAGTGCCTCTCCACTCAATTCAAGCAACTCATAAAGTCGAAGAGATGAAATTGGTTGAGCATCAGAATGATGTCTCGGGTCCTTGGTAAATACATGAGAGACATTGGTGGCGATGAGGCAATGTCTGGCTTGAATGAAACATGCTGCCTCGACCGCCACGGTATCTGTTGTTTGACCTGGCTGTGTGCCTCCCATGACAACGATATCACAATCCTTCAAGGCATGCTCAAGTTCAGAAATTACGATTGGAATTGAGGAAGAAACATTTAGTCCGTGCGATAAAAAAATTTGTTGCAACAATGTCGCATTGAGCCTTGTTGCGGCAATTCCGATGGTGTCGAGTCGATGTGCAGATGATACGAATCTCTGAGCGATCGAGATATATTCTCTAGCCGGTGCCCCGCCACCTATGATCAAAACAAATTTCATTCCTTTTTCAACGCCTTGCGTCAAAATTGAGAGTATATTGTCAATCCAATCGTTTCTATCGTGTTCCGAATCAGGACGGAGAAGACTTCCACCCAAGGCAATGACTTGGATTTCACCCATGTTATCTGCATAAGTGGGTTACTTTTTCATCATTTCCGTTCTGATATACCCTGCCGATGTCTCAATTAGTGGGGGAGGGTTCAAGAGATTAGGCTTAGCCGTCGATTTTAGGGGCTACCATGTCGGAGGATGCGTCATTATCCGCACGTCGACTGAAACTCAAACTTGCCCTCGAAGACCTCCGTGAAATGAGAGGTTTTGGCACTGAGTTGGTCACCCTCATTATTCCGCCCGACAGACAAATTCACGATGCGAGAACAATGCTTCAAAATGAACATGGTCAGGCTGCAAATATCAAATCAAAAGGTACTCGAAAAAATGTACAAGGGGCAATTGAATCAGCGATTTCAACCCTGTCCCGTTACAAAACCCCTGGAGACCATGGGATTGCTATTTTCGTGGGTTCTATCATCGTAGGAAACAACAAAACAAGAATGGTGAACATCGTTGTTGAAGACCCGCCACAGGAACTCATGTCATTTCGGTATCGATGCGATTCAACGTTTGAATTAACCCAACTTGAGGAGATGCTTATCGATAAAAAGTCCTATGCTCTTTTCGTCATCGACCGTTCAGAAGCTGCGTACGGAGTTGCTACCGGAAAACGAATACATGTTCAAGAACATCTGACATCAAATATTATGGGAAAGCACAGGCAAGGAGGTCAATCAGCACAGCGATTTGAACGATTGATCGAAGAAGCGGCACACAATTTTTTCAAACGTGCTACAGAACATGCATCCGAGTATTGGTTGCCACATTTGGAAAATATCCAAGCAGTGATTATTGGAGGGCCAGGCGCAACAAAGGATTTTGTTGTTAAAAATGATTATTTCCATCACGAAATCACAAAGAAGATAACAAAAACAACATTTGACGTTGGTTATTCAAATGAGTCGGGTATTCGTGAGTTAGTCGACAATGCTGGTGCGTTGATGGGAGAAATTGAACTTGATGCTGAACGACAGCTCATGAACCAATTTCTCGCTGAATTGGCTCGGGCGCATCCAAAAGCAACATACGGTGAAATGATGGTTCGCAGCGCCCTAGAGCAAGGTGCAGTTGACCGATTACTCATTTCAGAAGGACTACGAAAAAGTCGTATCGAACTCAAATGTAACAGTTGTTCTCATCATTGGACTGTGACGCTCGGTCGAACTGAAGAATTACCGAATTGCTCATCCTGTAAAAAATCTGATATTGTAGAACTCCAATCCGAATCCTTAATAGATGAATTTACGAACTTGTCAGCAAAAAGCAATAGTTCTATTTCATTCATATCAAATGATACGGAGGAAGGGGCTCAATTGCTTCAAGGATTTGGTGGTATGGCTGCATTGCTTCGGTATTCATTGATGTGAGGGTATGAAATGAATCGATTAAAACCCATCATCATCAACGAACTTCGTCCTATTTTTGAAAAATTGGGGATAGATGAGAATCACTGGCATCCCCTCATTCAAACATCGAGGGAATCTAGTCAAGGTGACTTGACACTCCCTTGTTTTCCTCTAGCGAAGATTGTAGGGAAAAATCCACTTGAGATTGCAAACTCAATTGCGACCGAGTTCCCCTCGGTAGCATCAATTCAACAATGCAATGCAGTGAATGGATATGTGAACTTCCGTGCTTCAAATGTATGGATGTTTGAGCAATTGCCTTCATGCACTGATTCTATGCTTGAGAAGAAGCAAATATTGATTGAACATACCTCTGCAAATCCGAATGGGCCTTTCCATGTTGGGCGAGCACGAAATGCAATTCTTGGCGATACACTCGTACGTTTGCATCGTCTTGCAGGCAATGAAGTCACCGCCGAATATTATGTTGATGATATGGGTAAGCAGGTCGCAGTCCTTGCTTGGGCACTTGAACATCTGACAAAAGAAGAAGTTGATTCGATTTTGGCTGATAAAGAAGCCGATTCTGGTCAGTGGGAAGGGAAAACCGATCATCAATCCGTCCGTTGGTATCAAGCAGCCCAATCCCTTCGTCAATCATCAGAACGAAAGGATTCGATTGAAGAAGAAATTACAACCCTTGTCCACGCCAGTGAGCATGGAAATTCAGAGGTACTTCGTCAATTTGAAAACGCATATCAACCTGTCCTCGATGGCATGCTTGAAACACTTCAACGTCTTGGAATCCAATTTGACCGATTTACAAAAGAATCAACATTTGTCATCAATGGTGATGTTGCAACATTGATTGATACATTGAAAAAATCAGAATTGCATGGAGAAGCAGAGAATGGGGCACTCTTTCTGGATTTAGAGCCACGTGGATTAACTGGAAAAACTGAATTTTTCTATTGTCGTGGTGATGGTTCATCATTGTATGCAACAAGGGACATCGCCTATCACCTTTGGAAATGGGCGCAATCAGAGAACTTGGTCAATGTGCTTGGAGAAGACCATAAACTACAGGCAAAACAGGTTGGATTGACCCTTCAAGAACTCAATTCGAAGGCTCCAGAGATTGTTTTTTATTCATTCATTAAATTACCTGAGGGTAAGATGTCAACACGAAAAGGCAATGTTGTCTTCATGGACGATTTACTCGAAGAGGCTCATGGACATGCTGCACAGGTTGTTCAAGAATTGAGGCCTGAATATTCTCATGAAGAAATTTCAACGATTGCAGAGGCGGTGGGTACTTCTGCAGTCCGATTTAACATCATCAAGGTAAGTCCAGAGAAAGGATTCACATTCAAATGGGAAGATGCACTTGCATTTGAAGCAGGTTCAGCACCATTCGTGATGTACGCCCATACTCGGGCATGTTCAATTAAAGAGAAGGTTGAATCATCAAAAAAACCATCAACATTTGAAATTGAAGATTTCACCAATCTTCCAGAAGGTTGTGAACAATTGTTGAGAGCCCTCATGCTCTTTTCAGACCAACTCGATACATCAGTCATGGAAAATAGACCACATATATTTGCCAATTATTTGTTGCAACTCGCAACATCATATCATGCATTTTACCGTGATTGTCATGTTCTTGAAGGAAATGAAGTCAATACAACATACTATGCCATTTCAGAATTTGCCAAAAATGCATTGAGGAAAGGTTTGGTTGGATTAGGCATCACACCATTGGAATCAATGTAACTTATTCACGATGCCATCCATCAGGAAGTTGTAATGGGTCAGTTGCCCATTCTTGATTAACAAGTCGAATGATCTCCAATCTCATTGAGTCAAGACCAACATTTTCAATCGCTGACATGGTCACAATTTGTTCCGAGTCGAAAAGGAGAGGTAGCTTAGGCGTTCCTATTGAGCCCGCATTTCTCCATTCATTCTCGGTATTTTTGACTTCATCCCAATTTGAAGGTCGAGGTTGAATAAGATCTGCTTTTGAAGTCACAACAATAGTTGGTGTATCACCGAGTAAGGAACGAACATCTTCAAGCAAATGCATTTGTTCATGGAGTGGAGTCCCACACTGTTCACTTTTATCGATTAAGAACAAGACGAGTGAACCGATGTTCTCCAGTGCAGCAATGGCTTGCATCTCAATGGCATTTCTTTCAACCATTGGGCGATCGAGCAAGCCAGGTGTATCGACCATTTGGTATGGTAATCTTCGATGTGTGAAGTGTCCTACATGGATTTGTTTGGTGGTAAACGGGTAATGGTTCACTTCCATATTTCCAGTCGATAATGCGGAGATAAATGCGGATTTCCCCACATTTGGGGCACCACAAACAACGATGACGGGTAAACTTTGGTCGACGGTTGGAAGTTTTTTGAGCGTCTCTCTAGCCTCATTTAACCAAAGTAGTGATTTACTTACTTGGCCCACAATAGATGAAATTCTACCATACGCCTCTTTTCTTGCTTCGTGCATAAGTTCAGTTCTGGCAGTCCGGGTAATTTTTTTCGCATTCTGAGAACTCACCTTCATGACTTGATTTGCAGCCCATTGTAGATTCGACAAATGATGTCGATATTCATCACAACCCACACATGCATCGATTAATGCAAGGTCAAATTGTGCAGATTGGTCTAATGATGGCCATGAATTCACCGTCTCCAAAAGTTGAGTTGAAATAACATCAGCAGAGGTTTGTACCATTCTTGAGAGTTGTTTTCGTACACGAAAGGTCCTGTCTTGGTCTTCTACCCTGTCAGCTGCTTTTTTTGCTCGTGAGAACGCTTTGTCGAGGATTTCATCCTCGAGAAGGACCGTTGGCAATGACTTCCATGACACCTTCATTTGCCTGCCCCAACCGACACGAAATCCTCCGTGTTCATGAACTGATGGGGTCAATCATGCCTCGTACCTTTCCAATAGAGAGGTTGAAAAACGGTCGCTTTGTGTAATTGTCATGGCCAAGAAAAAGCCGAGTTTCCAACTGCCTAATTGGGCATTACCAATATGGGAAAGTATGGGTTCACCAAACCTATCCGAAGTTCAAGCAACGTTGCATGGTGATTTATTGGAAAGGCGAAATGGACTTCGCAAAGACGACATCGTCGAGATTCTTCTTGATGCACGTGCATTTACCGATGGTGCAGACATCATGATTCGAGGCGTATTGCTCTCAACAGGAAAAGGTAGCCTTGAAGTCCTCGTCGATGATGGAACACGTCAATTTATTTCCCGAGACGTTATTGTAAAAATTACACTCATCGCTCATACACGACCTGCGTACATCGATGATCAAGAACTAGTTTCGTTTGAAAGGGAAGATATGAAGAGAAGGTCAAAGCTTCACGAGCGGGTCGAAAAAGAGAGTACTGGAGACACAGACTCACACCTCTGGGGCTGAGTTTTTGGACCTGCCGAAGCCTTGGCGAATCGAAAATGAAAAACTTGTAGCCCAATTCAATTTTTCAAATTTTGAAATGGCAAAACGGTTTGTTGATGAAATTTCGATCTTGGCCGAAATCCAAAATCACCATCCAGACATATCATTTGGTTGGGGATATGTGCATCTCATGCTTTTCTCTCACGATGAACAAAAAATTACGCAACGAGATCTCGTTCTCGCAAACGCAATCTCAAATATTGATTGAGGTGATGAGATTGACCAAGGATACGAATGATGAACCTGGTTATCTTAAGCATGTATTTGTGTGTGGTCATGAACGACCAGAGGGGGCGTTGCGACCTCATTGTTCAGGGAGAGGAAGTCTCCAACTCTTGTCTCAACTCAAAGCATTTTCAAGAGAAGCAGGAATCGAAAAAGTAAGAATTCAAAAATCGGGGTGTCTCGATTATTGCGAACATGGTATATCCTGTGTCGTTTATCCTGAAGGAGTATGGTATACCCTACAGGCTGAGGCAGATTTGCCATCTATCATTGAACATGTAAGGGGTGGAAAAATAGCTGACCATTTGCTCATGAAGTTGGACGGATAAACCGACTCAGTATCACAATTTAACAGGTCTCGTTGCTCCGCAAGCTTGACATTTCAACAGAGTTGTTCTATCCTCTTTTACAAAGTTTGTATCAGGTGCAGAACATTGGTTGCATTTGATATAGGTATTGACATAATTGACCAATGCTGATTTGATTCTCTTTGGTGGAATTCTTCCTTTAAAACGTGCACGTGGTCCATCTCTTGAACCAGAGGTTCCCAAATCATTGAGCAAGTATTGATACACATGGTTTTCATCACGTTCCATCATAGAAACAACATCGTTGAAGTTTCGAAAGATGGTGTTCGAACCCTCGATGAGGATTTGAGGGGCTGGTAATTGCCACCGCGCCCGATTTGAAATTTCTTCGGGGATATTTTCTCGTGCCTTATCGAGTAACGCCTCGTAGTCGAAATCGCCCATGTGCCATCGTCAGAGTTCCACTTCTTCAAATCTTGCAATAAGAAAATGTGGGAAGAGTTGATGTATTATCTCCTTTTCCCTCTTCTTGATAACGATGGTACTCAGCATTGAAGAACTCAAAACACTGGCTTTGAATTTGAGAAAAGAGGGCCTAAACCCTCAACAAATTGCAGATGAAATGTCGTTGTCTCAAGACACCATTGCTTGGTTGCTGACCGATGCAAGCGAAGTGGAGCAACCTACGGATGTCCGAATTGGTTGGCGAACCATTGGTGTTCGGCCTGAACGCATTTCTGCTATCGGTGATATTATGGCAGATATTGTGATTGAAGAACTTGGGTCAAACGTTGACACGATTGTTGGGATTTCAATTAACGGAATCGCATTTGCATATGAAGTAGCAAGAAATCTAAGTGTCGAAATGACGGTCTATAGAACGACAGATTCTGGAGAGGGGCAGGGGTCATTATCCAATAAGTATGGTCAAGTTTCAGGCAAGTCAGTTGTAATCATCGACGATGTGCTATCATCAGGAGTAACGATGTCAAGAACGATAGAATCAATTCGTGAAAAAGGCGGCGAGGTTTTACTCGCCGTCGTTCTTGTGAACAAAACCACAAGAAACGAAATTGATGATGTTCCACTTCGTGGTCTTATTCGTGCTGTATCGGTTTAGGTGGATCTATGCATTGGGCAGATGTAGCAGCATCTCAATTAGCAGAGAGAGGCTCAAAACACATCATTGCGACAGGGATCACACCAAGTGGAGAATTTCATATCGGCCATATTCGTGAAATCTTAACCGGAGAAATTATTTCGAGGGCATGCAAACACATTGGACTCGATGTTGAATTCATATTCATCGTGGATTCAGCCGACCCACTTCGAAAAGTCTACCCATTTCTCCATCAAGATTACAAACATTATATTGGGCATCAAATTGGAAATATTCCACCTCCGGACGAGGATGGGAAACCAGATGTGCAACTTTTTGAGACGACGGGTGCGACCTATGCTCAGCATTTTCTAGAACCGTTTTTATCTGCATTGCAAGAGATTGGTGTTCAACCAAGAATCGTCGATAATCTGGAGATGTACCGCACTGGTAAATTTGAACCATATGCACAAAAAGTATGTGAAAATAAAGAAATTGTCCGAGAAATTATTGAACGAGTCTCAGGAAGAGAATTACCAGAGGATTGGTTTCCATGGACGCCACTTGACTCAAATGGTACATTAGGTAATGTCAAAATTATCGATTATCAGCACCCCATTGTAACATTTGAAGAAGCTGATGGAACACATGGGTCATCAGACATTTCGAAGGGAGAAGGAAAATTACCATGGCGAATCGATTGGCCTGCCCGATGGTGTTTTAATGAAATTACAATGGAACCATTTGGTAAAGACCATGGAACAGCTGGTGGTTCATACGATACGGGAAAAGAAATCGTTGAGTTTTTTGGTTATAGTGCTCCAAATCCTTTGACGTATGAGTGGATTAGTTTGAAAGGCATGGGAGCGATGTCCTCTTCGGTGGGAAACACCATTGGTCCGATGGAGGCGTTGAGGCTCGTACCACCTGAAATTTTGAGACTTCTTGTTGCCAAGACAAAACCGAGTAAAGCCATTGAATTTGATACTGGTATGGGGCTTGTAACATTAGCTGATGAATATGAAAGGCTTGCTTCAAGAAACTTTGAAGATGAATTACTTCAAACAGATCTGAGCCGTAGGCAAAAAGTTCAGGTTGAAGATGCAGAGGCATCCATGAGGTATGCCGTTGTGTATCAAGGCGAGAAAGCGAAATCTGAATCAGTCAGTTTTCGACATCTTGCAATGTTGGCCCAAATTCGTGAATCTGACGAGGATGTTTTTGATTCACTGCTCCAAACTGGAATGATTTCAAATGTATCTTCTAAGCTTCGTGACCGATTAGGTAGAATGAGATATTGGATATCGTCTGAGCATTTCCCAGAAGAAATGCATATACGTTTGCAATCAAAGCCAACTGATTACTTTTTTGAACATTCAAATGAAGTGGACATCAACATCCTAAGACTCATGCATGAACACTTTTCAACCATTCCTTGGACATCGACTGATATCCATTCGGTTTTTGGATTGATTTCTGAAACCATGAATGTCAAGATGAAGGAGGTCTATCGGGCGTCCTATTTGCTCTTTCTTGGTGCTGAAAAGGGTCCTCGATTAGCACCTATTTTGGAAGCGTGGCATCGTGATTCAGCCATCCAACTCCTAAAATTAGCCATTGAATAATTTCACATGTATGAATTGTTTCATCTTAAGGCATGAATGAATTTTTTTTCGGAAATGATTCAAAAACCGTTGAGGTTATTGGTGGCCATGGCGGGAGTCTACTGTCCGACTTGTGAGTCGAAAGTCGAAGTGGCTGCCACCTATTGTTTGACCTGCGGACACGATTTAAATCGCCAAGGACCCATCACCTCAACAGGGCATGACCTCAATCAACTCAAAGAAGCCATACGTTTGAGGGATGACCTTTCAATGGCAGACAAATTTAACATGATTGCTAAAGTCGAGGAGGGAGCAAATCCAATCGAACTCGGAATTGCTGCAGCAGCTGATGATGGTGGTTCGCTCGACGATGCATTCGCTGTCGCTGAAGCGATGGAAGTACCAACCTCTCTCTCGTCAATTTCTTGGGGTAAATCAAACACACCTAAGGAAGTCATTCTTGCGGCATTCGAAAAAGAACCTTTTAGCAATACTGTGACCTCTGGAAAGTTTGATGCCCATCAAGATTTAATCAACCAATCGATGGATATTGGCCTCAAAACCCTCCATACACTCTTGGACATTTCTCAAAAAAAAGCGTCGAATCAAATGATGGATGTGATGAAAGATATACCCATTATGAAACCGCCAAAGAAGAGTTTCTGTCCAAAATGTGGTTCGGATATTATTGAAAACACCATGTTACAATGGAAGAAATGGCAAGGCTTGAACAACGAATTATTGGCCCTTCAACTTGAATCCAGTATGTCTGCAGCTTTGATGCATGCAGCGTCCAAATATATCGATGAAATACGAGCACTCAAAGATACGATTGAGAAGCTTGAATCGAATCAAACTGCATCAGTATCAAAAACTGAAGAAAAGAAGGAATCATCCGACAAGGACACCACCAAAGAAAAGCAGGAATCAAAGCAAGTTGAATCGAAGTCAGAGCCTAAAAAAGAAGAGGCAATACCTGAACCAAAGAAGGAAGAGCCAAAAAAGAAGGCAGGGGGCCTCTTTGGTGCAAAGAAGACAAAAAGAACATACGAAGGAGAGCCTGGAGGAAAAGCCGAGTGGTTCCTAAATGAAGCACTTGATACAGTGTATGACCCTCATGGGACTGGAAAAGACCTCAAACCAAACACTATCTTGGCACGTTCCGCGGAAGGAAATGTTCGAGTGAAGGATGTCATTTTGACCTATGCAGAACAAGGAAAAGATGCGATACCAGAATTAGCCCTCACAAGCCCTATTACAAAATACTTGATTGAAGCCTTTGATGAGTGCTGATTAGTAGTGCACAGTTAACTGTCTTGGCTCGAGTGTATCTTTTTGATGAGCTCGCATCGCAGCCACTTCCATTTTCGCTCCACGTATTGTCGTTACGAAAGGGATGTTAAGTTCGACAGCGAGTCGCCTCATCATATTTCCATCACGAACTGCACCGCCTGAGATCGTAGGGACATTGATAATGAACGAGACCTTTCCCTGTCGCATTAAATCTAATGCATCAGGATGTTTTCCTTCTGCGATTCGATAAACGGTTGTCACTGAAACACCTCCATCTCGCAGAACATCACCCGTTCCTGGTGTTGCGTAAAGAGTAAAACCAAGCCGTTGTAATTCTTGGGCTATCGGAATAAGTTCTTTTTTATCTTCATCTCGAACGGTGAGATAAACTCCACCCGAAGTAGCAACTGGAACTTCGGTAGCGAGACGAGCTTTGAGATATGCAAAATCTGCACGTTGGTCCGACCCATAGACCTCTCCAGTCGATTTCATTTCGGGTCCTGGGGCAGGGTCAAGCCCCCTGAGTTTTATGAAAGGAAAGACAGGGGCTTTTACACATACTTGGCCGCTGGTTCTTCTCGGGATATTTTGACTCGATAGAGGATGACCAATAGTGATCATGGCAGCGATTTTTGCTAAGGGAAGGCCGGAGGCTTTGGCAACGAAAGGCACAGTTCTTGATGACCTCGGATTGACTTCGAGAACATACAAAGTATCGTTTTGAATTGCAAATTGGATGTTGTAACACCCCTTAATGCCTAAGCCCAATCCAATGATTTTGGTCTGCTCCTCAACTTGACTGAGGAGATTTTGCGAAATGTTTTGAGCAGGAATGAAGCAGGTTGAATCACCTGAATGAATGCCAGCTTCTTCAAGATGTTCCATGATTGCACCAACGAGGACTTGGTCGCCATCGGATGCTGCATCAACATCCAATTCAGTTGCATGCCCCAAATATTCATCGATGAGTAGGGGTTTATCTGGGGCAATGTATGCTTCTTTCAAGTAATTTTCTAATTGTGTTTGGTTGGAAAGAATCTCCATGCCTCGACCACCAAGAACGTAAGATGGACGTATGAGTACTGGAAACCCAATTTCTTCTACCGCGTGTCGAATGTCATCAGCAGTTGAACCAGTTGCACCCTTCGGCATCTTGAGTCCTGAACGCTTTGCAAACGCTTCAAATCGTTGTCTATCACTCGCCTCGTCAATAGCATCACATGTCGTTCCAATGATGCTCATGGATAAACCGTGGACACGTAAATCGGGTAATCTACGTTCGATTGGTTCAGCGAGGTTGATTGCAGTTTGACCTCCGAATTGGAGTAAAATTCCATGAGCCATTTCACGCAGAAGAATTTCACTGACAAACTCAAGTGTGAGTGGATCAAAATAAAGCCGATCGGATGTATCAAAATCTGTTGAAACCGTTTCGGGGTTGTTGTTGATGATAATCGCATCCTTCCCACTCTGTCGAATGGCTTTGACTGCGTGGACACATCCATAGTCGAATTCAATACCCTGTCCAATACGAATTGGTCCACTGCCAATCGTGACGATCCGTTCCTTTGTTCTTGTCTCAAGGTCAGGCAACAGGTCAATTCCTAATTGTGTATGTGTTTCGTATGTGGAATAATAATATGGAGTTTTTGCAGCAAATTCTGCAGCACACGAGTCGACCATTCTGTATCTTGGGTGAACGCCTAAATCGTGTCTTCGAAGCATCACTGATCGTTCGTCCATACCGACGGGCAATGATTTGTATCCTTCTGAAGGAAAACCACAGAGTGCATCGGCTATATGGGCGTCAGTAAATCCGTGGGATTTCCATCGAATCATCGAATCTATAGAAATTTCAGAAGGCGAGATTCGCGATTCAACAATCTCTTTTTCAATTCGTGCAATATTTTCAAAACGGTGCAAGAACCATCGAGTGATACTCGTAATTTCAAACACTCGTTCAATGCTCCAACCTCTTCGAAAAGCCTCGAGAAGTGCACCCATTCTTCGATCAGTGGCAATTCTACACCATTCTTCAAGAGTTTTATCCGGTAGTTGTTCAAGTGCCCGTTCACTCATACCTTCTCCTTCAGATTCATCTGCTCTGGTCAGTGGCCTTGGATGCGGACATCCTTGTTCCAATGAAGCCCATGCCTTCAGAAAAGCCTCTTCGAAATTTCGACCGATTGCCATAACCTCGCCGGTCGATTTCATTGAAGTTCCGAGTGTCCTGTCAGCGGTCCGGAATTTATCGAAAGGCCAGCGAGGTATTTTTACTACACAATAATCAAGCGTTGGTTCAAAGGCAGCAGTCGTACCTTCTCCTGTGATTGGGTTAGGTAATTCATCCAGAGTGTATCCAACAGCAATCTTCGCAGCCATTCTCGCAATTGGGTAACCTGTTGCTTTTGATGCAAGTGCTGAAGACCTCGAAACACGAGGATTGACTTCGATGACTCGAATTTCACCAGTTGATTGATTGAAAGCAAATTGAACATTGCATCCGCCTTTTATGTTAAGGGCACGAATTAACGCAAGTGCTTGATTTCGCAGAATTTGGTGGTCAGCATCGCTAAATGATTGCAATGGGGCTACCACGGTCGACTCACCAGTGTGAACACCCATCGGGTCTATGTTTTCCATGGTGCAAACGATGATGGCGTTATCTGCTGCGTCTCTCATAACTTCGTACTCAAGTTCTTGCCAGCCGAGAATTGATTCTTCAATAAGCACTTGAGAGATCCTTGAATTTCGTAGTCCTAATTGAGAAATTTCGACGAGTTGTCCCATATCCCAAGCCGTTCCTCCGCCTAACCCTCCTAAAGTAAATGCAGGGCGAATAAGGATTGGCCAAGAGCCAATGATGGTTGCAGCAGCGATGACCTCTTCAATAGAATTGCATGCAATGGCTTTGCTAATAGGAAGTTGAATTGAATCACAAACTTGATTGAATAACTCTCTGTCTTCTGCTTTGTCTATGGCATCGAGGTCAGAACCAATAAGTTCGACACCAAGCCTTTCTAATGTTCCATCGTGTGCTAATTCACTTGCGATATTGAGGGCGGTTTGCCCACCCATTCCTGCAAGCAACGCACATGGCTTTTCGATTTCGAGAATTCTACGAACGGTTGCGGGTAGCAATGGTTCGATATAGACGACATCTGCCATTTCTGGGTCGTTTTGAATCGTTGCTGGATTTGAGTTCACCAGAATGACTCGATATCCATCTTCTCGTAGTGCACGGACGGCTTGAGAACCTGAGAAATCGAATTCAGCTGCTTGACCAATTTTGATTGGGCCGCTTCCCAAAACACAAATTGTGATTAAATCGTCTCTCCGTGGCATTACACTTCACCTCTATAATGCGTATCGACAATGTTCCTAAACCGTTCAAACAACGGAGAGGCATCATGTGGCCCGGGGCATGCCTCAGGGTGAAATTGAACTGTAAAGCATGGCTTGTTGATCACATCAAGGCCTTCCACAGTTCCATCGTTTGCATTCACATATCGAACTTTGATTTCGGAACCATGTAGATTCTCAACCATTGGCGAGGTTGCTCCTGTTGGATGTGCAGCGAGCATTCCATCATGAGGATGTGCTACAGCAAAGCCATGGTTTTGACTAGTAATTGCAACAGTTCCATTGACCAAATCAACGACGGGTTGATTGGCACCGCGATGTCCATATCGCATTTTGTAGGTTTGTAATCCCGATGCAAGTCCCATCAATTGGTGACCTAAACAAATACCCATGACGGGGAGGTTATCAAAGACCGCTCTTGCAAGAGTTTTTCGAGCCTGCGTCGCTTTTCCTGGGTGTGCCGGGTCTCCAGGGCCATTTGAACAAAACAATGCTTTGATATTGTAGCTCGTACATAAATGGTCATAATCAACATCAGGGGGGCACCAAACAACATCAAAATAGGCACATAAATGTCGCAAGATGTTGTATTTGATGCCACAGTCGATAACGCCCAGACGAGGGCGGTCATCGTAGGTTTGATCCATGTAATACTGCCCGAGATGAATCGGTTCGTTGATCGAAACCTCATCAACTAAATCTTCGAGATCTGGTGACGTTAATTCTGCGAGCCTTGTCTTCATTTGTTGTTCATCTTCAAGAGGGCCAAAGATGCAAAGTACGGTGCCAAGTTCTCTGACATGGCGTGTAATGGAACGAGTATCAACCCCTTCTATGCCAGGAACGCTATGGAATCTTAGAAATTCATCAATGTTGGCAATGCTGTCTCTATGGTCGGGGATTGGTGTGGCGTGTCGAACAATGACGCCTCTTGGCCAAATTTTTGATGATTCTGACTTGCCCTCATGGACTCCATAATTTCCAATGAGTGGATATGTGAATGTGAGAATTTGACCAGCAAATGAAGGGTCAGTCAGCGATTCTTGGTAACCCATCATCCCAGTTGTGAACACTAATTCTCCTTCAGCCCAACCTTTTGCTCCGAAAAGGTCGCCTTCGTACCTTTGGCCATCAGCGGTGAGGATAACGCCTTTGCCATTCGCTGATTCAGGTAAGTTCTCAGATGATTTGAGCCCATCTGTTGCATCTGGGAGTGGTAAGTTCTCAAGTCTTTTAGAAGTAAAGTGTGCCTTGCTTATGCTAAGTTCAGCATTAGAGGCCTCCGACATCAACTTCTTTCAGAAACGGTAGGTCATAATTATTGGGTGTGCAATTGATGTTTTTTTAATGCAAAAAAACACACTCGTTTTGTGTTAGAATTTAACTGCAATATCCCGAGTAACTTTCTATTTACTCTTCCTCAAAATCCTTCATGGAATGAACAATTTTTCCATCGGCGGAAGGTTCGATAATCAACTCAGGATTTGCAAACATTGGAACCGAATTTCTCGAAGTATTCAATTCTTCCAGAAAGAGGGCAAGAGCAGCCACTTCAGAATGAGGTTGCGTTCCAACAGAGGTGTTAAAATCGGAAATTTTGAACACTTCTCCGGGTACTTTTGCACCTCCTACAATAATTGCTATTGGTCGATTTGACCCTATTTCAGACACGACTTCTTTGTAGTTTTGACCATACATCGTCAAGTGAACGATGACACCATTTGTTTGGTTTGGATCTTGGAAATTTTTCATCCAACGCATTAATCCCTTTTGATGATGGCACTCCATCGAACCACCGAACCGCTGATTGACCTGTTGGATGGTTGAAAATAACTTGGAATCTTGATCGCCAAAGACATGGAAGTATTGTGCCCCCCACGCTCTTGAGACGAGACCCAAATGGGTTGTTATTCTCGGGTCACGCCCAAGACGATACCCCAATCGTACCACATGAATTGGAGGTTCGTCCAATCTAATCACCAAATATCATTCTTTTGACTCGGCCGAAGCATCGACGGAAGTGAGGCTATTCATTTCATAGCCCCAATTTTCACAGAATCTTTTCACCCACGCTAACTTGAGCGACAGAGCGAGCATACTCGCACTAATCCAAGCTCCTGCCCAAAGAATACCCAATCTCACTGTTCTCCAAAGGCCTAAGCTCGTATCATATTGATTAAAAACAAGTGAAGCGATGAGTGGTTCTGCGATATAGAGGGCACTAAGAATTAACATGCCTCCCGAAAAGGGAGATAACACAAAAGTGCCACGAACCCGGCTTACATCCGAGGATATCGTCGATAACATACACAACGCCAATACTGAAAGTGCTACTTGAGAAAAGTTGAGTCCAAAAAACAGAGAAGTGCCTACAGTCATATCTTCGTCCCAACGAGAGATGAGAAGCCACCAAAATACGATCGTCGCCGTAAGGGCCATTCCTCCTGCTTTACCATACTTTGATGCAAGTTCGAACAGTTGGTTTTGGTCTTTGGGTTGAAACTGTTTGAGAATTCGAATCGCCAAGTCAAATTCTTCGTCGCTGTGTCCTTGTGGCTCACTTGTCTCGGAAGCCGAATAGGCGGTTTGAGAGGGTTCAAGAAAATCCTCTATCTCCGACATGAGACAACGTTTGCAATCACAATTTATGAAACCTGCCTTTGATGTAGCGTAATTATGGCGAATATAGAGGGCAAGGAAAATCGCCAGAAAATCTATGCTGACGCCATCAAGAATATCGGAAATTCTCCGAAAATCATGGGAATTCTAAATGTGACACCAGATTCATTTTATGAAAACAGTAGAGAGCAACGTGTTGAGCAAGCCATTTCAATCGGCCTTCAAATGTGGAAGGATGGCGCGACATGGATAGATATTGGAGGCGAATCAACCCGGCCGGGAGCTGACATTGTTCCTGTGGAAGAAGAAATTCAGCGTGTCATTCCAGTGATTGCGGGGTTGAGGGAATATAATCCAATCGGTCTGATTTCAATTGATACCCGAAATCCTGAAACAGCAAAAGCGGCGCTTCTCGCTGGTGCTGATATGGTAAATGATGTAACTGGACTACAAAATGAGTCTATGTTTGAACTCGTCCTTTCGATGCACTGTCCTGTTTGTATTATGCACATGCGGGGTGAACCCAAATCCATGCAGTTGGATGTTGAATATTCTGATGTTGTTTCTGAGGTGAATTCCTTTCTAAAACAAAAAATTTCTCAATTGGTCGAAGGAGGTTTTCCATTGAATTTGATCACGGTTGACCCAGGGATTGGATTTGGAAAATTACTCCATCACAACATCGAGTTGCTTCAAGCAGGTGCATCAACCAAAAAAACACTGAACTGCTCTTTGCTCTGGGGTGTTTCCCGAAAATCTATGATCGGTGAATTAACGGGAAATTCAAAACCATCCGATCGCTTAGCGGGTACGCTCGGTTCAGCAGCTTTTGCTATGATGGAAGGTATCGACATTCTTCGAGTGCACGACGTGAAAGAACATGTTGATTTTCTCAAAGTGCTTTCATCACTTTACAATGGAAATCTCCAACCGCTCAAATAACCAGCGGTTGCAACCCATGCCCCAATCATTGAGCCCAAATTGGTTAAGGCGGTTACGAGGAGAACTTTACCAGCAGGATTTTTCCAAAATTGAGATATTTCCTCTAATTTGAGGAAGTCTTGCAAATCTTTTGCCGTCGGTTCTTTCACTTTGAGTTGCACATATCCAGCGAACCAACCAGCGGCAAGGGCTGGATTGAGCGAAGTGATCGGTGAAGCGAGGGCTGCAGTTAAAATGGCATACGGATGCCCTCTCGCAATCATGCAAGCCAATGCAGCAAACACTGCATTGGAAATTGTCCAAATCGTAAACAATTCAATCCAATTGATGCTTTGGTTACTCATACCCCAAGCGACAAAGAACACTAGGGCGAGAGGAATCAACCAAGGGAAAATTTTAGAGAAAAATCGAGCCTTTGGTGGTTGGTTGATAGCGTTTAAGTGGTCTCTGCCAACTGGACCCTTCTTGATCTGTTCTTGAATGCCTTGCATATGACCTGCCCCAACGACAGCAAGAATTTTTTTATCTTCAGGCAATTGGAGAATTTTTCCTGCTAAAAATTGGTCCCGCTCATCAATCAAGACTTCACCTGCACCTGGGGAGAATGTTTTGAGTTCCTCCATTAAAGATGATAGCACATCTGAATTCTGCAAGAGTTCTTCAATGTCAACTTCGTCTTCCTCATCATCTGATTCGGATAACAGGCCCATAAGTACCTTCATCTTTTGGATAAAAGTCATTCTTTTCCAAGCCCTTCGAAGGGTGATTTGAATATCTCTGTCAACCAACGCCACCTCTTTATTCGACTGGTTTGCTTCTTGAACAGCAGCGAGTAGTTCTGCACCCGGCTGCATATTTTCATCTAATCCGAGTTTTCGTTGTTCTGCACTTAACATAGATTGAAGCAACACCAAGGGGGCTTTTCCCTCTTTGAGAACTTTCAACAACCCTTCTTTATCGAAGCGACGTTCTTCCATCAGGGCGTCATGCCTAGATTGACACAATTCAACGGCAACAATGTCAGGGTCGAATTCGGCGATATGAAATCGTACATCTTCAACAGACTGTTGTGAAATATGGGCCGTACCGAGAATTCGTATTCTCGGGCCAATGTCAAAAAATGGCATGTTTTTTCACGTTTTGATTCAGAATTGAATTTGCACATTTTCTCGAACATGTGCAGCAACTTCCCACAATTCTTTTCGCTCGCATCCTTTGAGACTTGCTACGATGTTTGTAGGAATCATTCGAATCGCTTTGTTGAAATTTGTTGAAGATGCATTGTAGAATTCTCTTCGGTCAGCAAGTTGATTCTCGATGGATACGAGTTGGTTTTGAAGTTGCATGAAGTTTTGATTTGCTTTGAGGTCTGGGTATTGCTCAGATAGCATGTTGATTCGAGGCAACATGCCCGAAAGAACACCTTCTGCTGCCGCAATGCCACGAACATCACCTTGTTGAAGCGCTCCTGCGGCCGCTTGTCGGGCTTTTGCAAATTCTTCAAAGATACTTGCCTCGTGCTCAGCATAACCTTTGACGATGTTGACCAGATTTGGAATCATATCGTATCGTTGATTGAGAATGACATCAATATCAGCCCATGACTTGACTGCGTTTTCCTCAAGGTTTGTTAATCGATTCCATACACTGATAAACCATCCTAAAAACATCAAAACGACGAGTCCTGCAACAATCCCAATAATCATATTCGTGTCCATAATGTTCGGTAAACAAAATTCATTATTGATACTTTCCCACGATGGGTTCTCAAAATTTCACTAAATTATGTAAAAATTATTGGTGGTGTGGAATCAAGCGAAACAAAGAGTTAAACCATGATTTGTACGATAAATTAGCATGAATGTTGGTGGAAAAGACCGTGTGTTAAGGCTGATGGGAGGCTCATCTCTGCTTGCATTCGATTATTTCGCCTCCTCGACGTGGGAACTTATTTTACTCGGTGTGGGTTTGTGGGGGCTCATCACATCTGTTCTCGGTTTCTGCCCTTTTTACACGCTCATGGGAAGAAACACATGTCCGCAAACCTTTCCTCAAATCACATCGATTCAAGAATAATGGCGATTCCTTGTCCGCCACCAATGCAAGCTGTTGCAATGCCGAAGCGACTGTTTGACCGCTTCAACTCGTGGGCTAAAGTAAGGACGAGTCGCGTTCCAGTTGCTGCGAGAGGATGACCTAAACCGACTGCTCCACCATTCACATTTACTTTGTCGACATCTAAACCAAGATCACGGATGCAAGCAACAGCTTGTCCTGCAAATGCCTCATTAATTTCCCATCGGTCAATGTCTTCAATTTTCATGTTTGCTCGTTCGAGCGCTTTTCGAGATGCTGGCACGGGGCCGTAGGCCATGATAGCAGGCTCTAAACCAACAATTCCCCAACTAACAATCCGTGCTAAAGGCGTATCTTTGTCTCGTGTTGCTTGGGAAGAAGATTTGATGACAACAGCAGCGGCACCATCAACGACACCTGAAGCATTACCAGCAGTAACAAAAGACTCTTTTCCAAAAGCTGTCGGGAGTGACGCAAGACTCTCCTTTGTTGTATTTCGAACCACGTGGTCTTCGTCTTTATGGGTGATAACAATATCTCCGCGGCGTGAGGGGATGGTCACTGAAACGATTTCTTGCTCGAACACATTTTGGTCGATTGAGTTCGCAGTACGTTGATGAGAAAGTGCAGCAAATTCATCAATGCTCTCGCGGTCAATGTTTTTTCTTCTACAGAGTTCGTCTGAAGTTTGAGCCATAAACAATCCACATGTCATGTCCTGTAAATTGGTCATCATGTAGTCTTCAACGGGGGGCGACCTGCCGAGTTTCCAGCCTTGTCGAGCACCACGAAGAATGTGTGGGGCTTGAGACAAATTTTCCATCCCTCCCGAGACAACGGTGTTTGCTTCACCAAGTTGAATCATTTGAGCACCTGAGATGATAGATTGAATTCCTGATCCGCAAATTCGAGAGAGAGTAAGCATTGGAACTTCTTGTGGAACCCCCGCTTGAAGTCCAGCGTGACGTGCACCATAGATCGATTGAGCACAGGTTTGCAGTGCATATCCCATAACAACATGATCTACTTGTTCTGGTGAGGTGTTCGATTTTTCTAATGCCCCACGAATCGCAATGGCTCCAAGTTGTTGGGCTGAAACGCTTGATAGTGCTCCCCCTGCTTTTCCCGTACCAGTTTTTCCACCTGCCCATTCACAGAATGGCGTTCGAGCCCCTCCTACTATGACAACATCCTCGACCATGAACAATGCACAAAGGTGCGATTCATAATCTCAACGATGGCCCATTTTGTTTTTTACAATATGGATGAACGGCCAGGAAGACTATGTGGCTGTGAATCCCAAATGACCCAAGTACCACTTGCGGTAGCAATCAATCTTGTATCTACACGGATTTCACCTGCAAGGTGTGCTACATTTTTCCCACGCCGGACAACTTTTCCTCGTGCTATGGCTATATCACCAACATTGAGTGGTGAGATGAAATTGGTGACGAGTTGAGTTGTAGCACACCATTCTTGTTTAGGAAGTTGCGATACGAGGCTGCCACCTAAGGCTGAATCAAGCATGGTCATCATCAGTCCCCCATGAGCAACACCACCCTTATTGAGATGTGATTCATTGACCTCTACACCAAATTCCACATTGCCAGGCTCCCAAGTGAGGATGTGAATGCCCATCATTTCAGCCATGCCAGATAATTTTGGAGGGTCAGAAAAAGGAGAATCATTCATGATTTCATCACTCCAACAACTTTGATGAGAATTCTCTTGTTTCGTTGTCCATCGAATTCAGCGTAGTGTATTTGTTCCCACGTCCCAAGATGGAGACGACCATGTTGTACAGGCATGGTCACTTGTTGTCCCAAAAGTTGTCGTTTAAGATGGGCATCACCATTGTCTTCACCAGTTCGATGATGGTGATACTCTTCTCCTTCATTTCCGTCAATACCGTGGCATGGGGCTATTTTTTCGAGCCATTGCATGATATCTTGATGCAGGCCATATTCTAAATCATTCACATAGCAAGATGCAGTGATGTGCATTGGATTCACAAGGACGAGACCATCATCAATGCCGCTCTCTCGTACGATTCTCTCGACGTCTTGTGTGATGCATTGTATTTGGTAACGCTCAGATGTTCGTATGGTTAATTCTTCAACATAAGTTGCGAATGTACCGGTCGTTAATTTTCCCATGCAACGAAAGACTACAACTCATTTTATGAAGAATGTGTCATACTTTGAAAAGGGAAGAGTCATCTAAACCGCCATTGACCATGAGCATTGGAATACTCACTATAAGTCCACAAAATCCGTAACAAATGATGGTAAAGACGGTCGATAACGTAGATACAATTCCACTTCCACTGATTTCGGATAAATTATCACAATCTTCCCTTGTAAGCTCACCCGCTTCACATTGTGATTCGATAATTTCGTCAGTAAATTGAGCTTCAACAACGCCCAGAACTCCGAACAATATGACGGTCAAGAGGGCAAGTTGGACACCTCTTCTCTTGTACTTCGTCATTTCAAACCCACCAAAAATAAGTGAAAGAGATAACGGGATGGTAAGAATGGTTGTTAATTTTAACAATGCCAACTCCGGTAAACTGTATGCTATCAACGAATACCCAGATGCCAATAGGGAGATGACGCCTGCGATAAATACACACACACCAATGATTGAGGCAAGACTTGACTTACCTTGGATAGGTATAGCCCCGGGTCCAAAGGGTGAAAATGAAGTTTGATTCATTTCAGTGTTACCAATAATCACCGTCTGAGGTTGCGGTGCAGCTTGATTTGGATAGTGGTGATGATGAACATCACCCGCAATCACACTATCTCTGATACCACCTCTTCCAGCATCTTCAATCATTTTGAAAGTGGATAATTCATCATCCTTTGGACCGGCTTGCATGTGAGTCCTAAAACAGCGAAGGTTTTGAACATTGGTTCAAAAGAATGTGTTCTTGAAGAAGAAAGGTTTGGTTTGAATAGGGCGGAACATGAATATCCTTGCAGTCTTTAAGAAAAATTTTGAATCTGTCCATGATTCAAGTTTAGAAGATATGCAAAGAATACTCAAGCAATGCCAACAAAATTATGATTTTACCGTCGAATACAAAGCAAGAGAACTTGTTCGGAGATCTGATTTCATTGGTCGAGATTTGGTTATTGTTCTTGGCGGAGATGGCACACTCACCTCAATTTCTCATAACGTCGATTCAAAAACACCTGTCATGGGGGTCAATTCCCATCCCCGTTCCAGCGATCCCGAAGGTAGTTTTGGATTTTACATGGGCTCTTCTATAGATTTATTTGAACATGATATTATCGCAGTATTCGAAGGCAAGGCAATCGAAAATGTTCTTCCACGATTGCAAGCAATTGTCGAAAGTACATCTGGAAATAAATTTACGACCGACCCGGCAATGAACGACTTACTCATTGCAAATACACATCAATACGCTCCAAGTCGATATCATCTTCGGCGTGGTTCAAACAACAAAGAGCAACATAGCAGTGGACTTTTGTTTTCAACATGGTATGGGCAAGGTGCGTGGTTTCGAAACGTGCTGCATAAGGAGGATTTCCAAAATATTGCCAACCGATATCAGATAGGTGAAGAACGAACGCATTATTTTGTCGTTGCAAGAGATATATCTCACCAAGAAAGGAACGCTACTCCATGGGCGTGGCTTGATTGGACAAAAGATGACACAACCATTACATCGGACATGCATCGGGGTTTTGTTGTACCTGATGGTTGGGATGAAGTCCATTTCAACCGTGGTGCTACAGTGACAGTAAATTTAGACGCCCCCCCACTTCATTTGTACACATTTCGAAAAACAATGAACGAAGTTCTCACTGAAAGTTTGTAAAAAAAAGAAAAGGGGTGGAAACGGGGAGCCGAAGCTCCCCGTCTCCGGGTTTCTTAGGAGGTGATCCATCTGCAGGTTCCCCTACAGATACCTTGTTACGACTTAACCCTCCTTGTCGAAGACAGGCTCGAATACGCCAAAAGAGCGCAGCCTCACCCACCCCCAACTAAGATGGTTTGACGGGCGGTGTGTGCAAGGAGCAGGGGCATATTCACCGTGCTATTTTGAAACACGATTACTACGGAATCCAGCTTCATGAGGGCGAGTTACA
>JAUREO010000060.1 GCA_030827365.1 Candidatus Poseidonia sp.
GCCAAGTCGCCGGCAATTCGTACAAGTCCTCCAAGTTCACGGAGGCGAAGCGACAATTTTCCACGGCGACCAGATCTGCGTTGAGCTTCACGGAGAATCGTAGCCACAGCAGATTTGTGGAAATGTGGAATTTCTCGAACCGTGCCGAGGTCTCTTTGAACTTCTTGAGCAATAAATCGAATCAATCGTCTTCGGTTACGAGAAGTATCTGGCATCTCTGAATTTACATAGACTTCATACCCATAACCTCGGATTCTACTGCGCAGTGCTGGGTGCATTCCTTGGATAGCGTCAAGGTTTCCAGCGGCGATGAGAATAAAGTCACATGGTACTGGTTCAGTTTTCGTGAGTGCACCACTCGAGCGTTCGGAACGTCCTGAAATTGGGAATGCACGTTCTTGCATTGCTGTCAAAAGTGCTTGTTGTTCTTCAAGGCGAAGCAGATTGATCTCATCGATGTACAACACGCCTTTGTGGGCTCGGTGAATAGCACCAGGCTCGACTCTGTCGTGGGCTGGCGTTTCCATACCGCCAGATTGAAACGGGTCGTGCCGTACATCCCCAAGAAGTGAACCTGACAATGTTGCGGTTGCATCAACAAACGGAGGCAAGTCGTTTGGGTCGTGCTTGACAAGGACCTTTGGAATTCGACTTTCATCAGCAGCGCCGAGTCGGCTTCGAATGAACATGTAACCAAATGCAAGGAGAAAACCACCGAAAAGTAGTGTGAAGAAATCACCGCTTTGAAGGGCTGCAATGAGGAGTAAAAATCCAATGGCAGCAAAGGCAACAAGAAGGACTTTTTGGGATTTCTCTCTCTGCATACGAATGGCCTCTTTTTGAATTTTGACAATTCGGTCGCCCCTGCCCGCTGGAACGGTTCGCACTCTTGGTTCGTTTTCATCATCCTCGTTCGGATAGACGAGTACATCTTCCATAGCATCTCTTGGCAGGAGGTCTGTCATCGAACGAGCGAGCATAGACTTACCCGTTCCTGGGTCGCCTATCATCAACATATGTCGACGTTGCTCTGCAGCCTTTCGGATGACGACCGAACCAGCCTCTTGGCCAATGACTTGGTCGACCAGTCGTTCAGGAATTGGAACATCAGCAGTAGATTCGAATTTGACCTCTTCAATCCATTCTTCTACACTCTGTGTGAGAACTTCGTCGCCTCCAGATTGATTGTCTGGGGACCAAATCGTCACAGGGATGTCATCGTTAGGGGTGTCAGCATTTTCTTGGCTGACCTCGTCGATGAGCTCCTCATGAGGAGCATCGCTCACGGTAACATCTTCATCAGCCACGGTCATTCCTCGGTAGTGCTCCCATTTATGGCTATGGTTTTAGCCATGGCAACAACAGTTGCCAGTTTTCACAACTGACCCATGCTGTCAAGGTACTGTTGTCCATAGTATTGCCATTGTTCCATTGTCCAACCGGCAGGAAGGCCACCAGGTGGAAGAGGTGGTCCTGCAATCATTGGAGGAGCAGGTGGAAGTGAAGCAGGAGCAAACGATGGCTGTGGAATGCTTACCAGTGGTTTCTGGAATATATCCGCAGCGCCACCATACATCGAATTTGCAGTTTGATCGTATGCAGGTAGTGTTGCATTGTCCCAAACTTGGACTTCTGGTGCATTTCCGCCACCCTTTCGCATCATCATGACCCCGAGTAGGGCAGAGATGACGAGGACTGCGAGAATAATGTAAACGATGTTCATGTCAATGGAGCCACCGGTTTCATCAGTGTTCGTTGAACCTTGAACATCATCGCTTGGGCAATCAGCTCTTGGGTCATCACAGGCGACTGAAAGTTGAGATTCAATCTCCGCAAGGTCAGCCTCGAGAAGAGATGTATCTCCTTCTGTGTTTGCAATTTGTTCTTCATAAGACTCCTTCTTTGCATTCAAATCATCAAGGTACTTTGTGAAGAGTTCTTCATCCATGTCTGCAACTGGTGGTAATTCTTCAGTGAATTGCCACTTGATTGCATTGCCAATGAGTCTGTACTCGTCGCCGTTGGTATCAATTGCCATTGCAGTAGCTGAGATGTAATCCATGTAACGAACACCGTATGGTCGAGCGTCGGTGACTCCGCCGTCGTATGCCGATGGTACCATCATGAGTTGAGACCAACCGACATTTGTCTTGGACATGTCAAGTTCTTGTGTCCAGAATCCATCGCAAGTTCCGCTGATGTCGTTACAAAGGTTCCATGTAATCTCGATGAGAACAAAGACTGGTTCTTGACCAACCTTGAAGATGTGTGCTGTAGGGGTTTGTGAAATGTAGGTGTCTTCGAGGTTGATGTAAAGGTGACCACTTCCATCATCTTCCTTGGAGATATACAGTGGGTATGCGTCGAAAACATTGATGTTCATCGTGTATGTGTTTGTGTCGTATTTATCCGATGCACTAATGGTAACGCTCTGCATTCCAGTTGAGTCGAACAAAAGCGTCACACTTCCATCAAGCAAGTTGTATCTCGCTGCACCGGGTTCAGATGGTGTGACGGTGATGAATGCTTCATTCGCAGGGTCATCGATGTCAGTTAATCTGTTGTTGAGATTGATGACCATTTGCTTTCCTCGCTTAAGGTCAAAGTTTTCAATATCGGTCATATCGATTCGAGGTGCGTCATTTGATGGTGTGATTTGAATGCGAACTGTTTGATCTGCGTATTGCTCGCCATCACTTGCACGGATGGTCACGACAGTTTCTCCATTGACATCGTCATCGACGGTCTCAAATCCGAGAATATTGTTCTTGAGTTCCACCGCGATTGCCTCGGGGTTTGTGTTGGCCATAATTTGAAGTGACAATCCATCAACGCTTACCGGTTGTCCTTCATCATCGGTATCGGAAAGATAATTCAGCACGGATAGAATACCGCTGCCACCTTCGTCAACGAGTTGGGTTGGCAATCCTTGCCAACGAGGCTGACCGTTCTCAATGACATTGAAGAGCAATGTTCCGTAGGGTAGAATTCCTGTGTCGGTGTAATCTCCACCGTCATCAACGGTCACTTCGATACCTTGCTGTCCAATTGGGCATCCTTGAATTTCGTCCCACTCAAAGAGGACTTCGATTTCAGTCGTTGAAGGGAACCAGCCGAGGAAGGCTTCGTGGGTTGAGGAAACACTGAGTTCGGCAAGCGGGGTTTCGGGGTCAGCAATGTGACCGGTCATGTCAACTCGAGTTGGGATATCACACATCACCGATGGAATTGGTTCTGGTGTCACAGTTGGTCGGCCATTTGCGAGTTCAAATCCATTCAAACCTGAGGCTACGCTCCAATCGCTTGATTGTCCACGGCTGTCAACTGATCTTGAGCGTACATCGTACATGCCTGAACTCATTTCAACGGTTGGCGTGATGATGTATTCACGACCTTCATTAATCGTTCCAGCATAGACGACATTCTCTCCACCAGCGGTAAGGGAAGAGTCCCATTGGTTTGCACCTGAAGGTGAAACTTCGACCTCAAATGACATGGTTTCGATAGTATCTACGTTGTCGTTTGCATCTCCACGTGCGAGAACGGTAATGTATTCGCCTCTTTCGATGACATTTGCTCCAGTGATGGTTGGTGACATGGACATTGGTGCTCTGTCATGGTCGTATTCAATGGTTGCAAAGTTGTTTGTTGCTCGGATGTCCCCGACCAAGTTCTTCATGCGTACACCGAATTGTGTTGTCCAAGAGTTCACTGGAAGATTTGATGTATCGAATGTGGTTGTGAATGTTGCAGGTTGACCGCTCGACCCACTGATCAGAGATGGAACTGAGTTGGTTGAGTCAATGGCGACTTCGGTAACTCCGCTCTTGTAGAAGAATTCGACACTTCCTCCATCGCTGTAATCAAGGTCACCGGTATTACTGAGTTCAGCTTCGAGGGTCAAAACATCGCCTCGCATGTATGAGTTTTGTGCGTTTGCGTTCGTGATAGAGAAATCGGTCACGGCCAAATCCATCTTTGGACCCATGGTGGAGTCAGTCGCGTGGTAGACGTGTGCAGATGAACCACCGACGGAAACTTGGTTTCCGGACATGAGTGCAGTAACGACAACGGCCTTGTTAATTCCTCCGGGAACAA
Organism: Candidatus Poseidonia sp.; assembly: GCA_030827365.1. Taxonomy (GTDB): domain Archaea; phylum Thermoplasmatota; class Poseidoniia; order Poseidoniales; family Poseidoniaceae; genus Poseidonia. Next base: position 4,099 of record JAUREO010000060.1, read on the forward strand.
CGCTTGTTGGAACTGAAGTCCAAGTTTGGAATTGTTCTGTGCTGGAAACGGTGACGCTATGGAATGCAGTACCGCTTCCTGATGCCTTTGCTTTGTAGGTGTCGCCGGAAGTGAGCCAAGCCATCCAGCAGTTGTAACCGTGTGGGATGCCAGAAGAGTAGGAGTATCCAGTACACTCCTCGTCAACAAGAGCTGCGTAGAGTTTCATGTTTGAAGCGGGTGAACCTGACCCGAGGTAACGGTAGCCGATGCTGATGTCGTAATTGTTTCCATTTTGACTGACGGATGCAGACATGGAGTAATCGTTGACGGTTGAGTGCATACCTCCACCAGATGAGAAGAGAGCATCGTAGGTGTCGTAATTTGCACTTGCACCGGATTGTCGCTTGTCGGTTCGGTCACCGAAGTAAGCATCGGGAGCACCGCCGGTTGACCATGCCCAGTTGTATGGTGCAACATTACCTGCTCGTGCTGTGTCGGTGTCGCCATAGGTTTGAGACATATAGGTCACGTAGACATACTCGTCTGGGAAGTTGCCCTTGAGTAGGTGGTGGGTGTCTGAACCTCCACCAGTCTTGGAACAGTGTCCACAATTATCTGATGAGATGTATTGTGCAAACACGACGTGTCCGGGACTTGTAGCAGAGGATGCTTGTTCGACGTTGTTTTGTTCTGTTTCAAGTTCGACCTGCGTACCGGATGGTATACTTGCAAACAAACTTGCAAAAAATAGGCTCACGAGGAGAACTGAGATATAGGCTGGGCTACTCTTCATAGCCTTGTGAGGTCATTCATAGTTTAAGAACAAAGCGACTACAGGTTTGAGCCAAAATCATCAGAATCCTCCATAAACAATGGATTTTTCGCAATTTCATGGTGGACCAATATATCCTTCTTGAAGAAGAGGGTGGAAAGATGTATTTCGTTCCATTGGTCGACGAGTCCATGAAAATCAAAGGACTTGGCGTGGTCAATCCAATGAATGATTTTGGACATGTGAACATCGGTCAGATGATCGATGTCTGCGGTAAACCTCTGCGTAGAATTCCACCACGACTACCAACGCTTATTCGCTCCATGAAAAGAAGAGCCCAAACGATTTCTGACAAGGATGCAGGTGTTCTTATTGCAAAACTTGGAATTGGAGATGGAGATACTGTGATCGAAGCTGGACTCGGAAGCGGAGGCTTATCGATGCACTTAGCAAGAGTGCTTGGCAGGCACGGGACCTTGGTGACCGTTGAGGCAAGAGAGGAGCACGCCTTGGTTGGCCTTGAAAATCTTGAGAGGGCAAAACAAACTTGGGATGGCTTCCCAAATCACATCCATCACAACGGGAAAATCGAATCAGTAGCACCTCTCTTGCTTCACGAAGGTTTGCTTGTAGATGCCATCATTCTCGACTTACCCGACCACGTTCCCGCTATTGATGCAACCGCAGAGTTGTTACAAGTCGGAGGTCGAATGGCCTGCTACTGTCCTGTTTCCAATCAACTTGAACAAGCATGGCTCTCATGTGAAAAGAATGGTCTTTCCTTTGAATGGGCGGGGGAGATTATTGAACGACAATGGGGCAGGGCGTCAAAAGGTGGAATGCGCCCTGTCAATGGTCCGTTCGGCCATACAGCATTTCTGATCGTCGCTGTTCGACATTAGAATTTTTGAGTAGGCGGACCCACGACACGAATCATTGAGTCACATTTCGGACACATGAACTTGAATGGCGGTGTTGAATTCCTTGGGACACCAAGTTTTGTCTCGCAAGATGGACATCGTACTTTGTTTTCATCGTCAATTCGACACTCATTAAAACCCAGAACTTCTTCTTTGGAGTCGTCAACCTGTTGAGTATCTTCTTCTTCTTCTTCTTCTTCGACGACGGATGCAAATGAATCCTTGCGTCGACGTAAGAGCATAAAAAACACCACTGCTGCAAACCACCCGAAAGATGCAAACCCAATCGCTTGAGATTGTGTGACTTCAATTCCTAGAGGAAGTGACAATCCATTTGGTGGTAAATCAGGGCCATCGATGGTGACATCGATGGACGAGTATTCATCTTGAACCACGATGTTTGAAATTTCACTTGTCACTCGTATGTTAAGCTCAGCCGTTGCAGAATTTCGAAGCAACGAATTTAGTGTGACTTTGAAATCAACCGATGCACCTTGAGCGAGTGTAAATTCATTGGTTGCGACTGAGCCTTGAATTCGCAACCAGGACACTTCGAAATTTGCTTCTCCGCTTCCAAAGAGTTCGATTGTACCTTTCGCTTCTGCATTCGCATCGTTGGTCAATCGCACGATAAACGACGCGCCTCCTTCGTAAGCCATTGATATTTCTTCGACATCAGTTTCGATCGAAATGGCGTGCTCACTTGACCATGTTGGAAGGACAGTGTAAACCGTTGACTCTTCCATAACGATGTTGCTTCGTGCCGCACTCGATACTCTGAAGGTTAACTGATGTGCACCGGCCGTGGCAGTCTCTGGAATATCACATCGCCAAAGAAGAGGTGCTGAAGAGGAGCCTGGCCCAAGTTCGAGTGTTGAGCCGATTCCACAAGAGAGCCCAACTGTTGTGATGTAGAGCGAATCGAGGGAATTGCCTGTGTTCGTAAGAATTACATTTCCGTAAATTGCGCCTCCTGGGGCGACAACATCGTTGTCTTTGAACACCGTTACTTCGCTCGATACCGACAGTGGAAGAATAGTGATGGAAGCACTATCCATTGTATTGTAATTGGTGGTCGAAGTAGCGGTGACGGTGAGGGTCAAACTTGAACTCGGTGCACCATTAATACCCTCACGAATACCCAACACAACGTTTTGCGTTGATGCTGGCGAAACGGTAACCGTTGTTCTCGAAAGGGTCGTAGTGTAATAGGATGAGGATTCAGTCGTATCAAGTTCGATAAGGAAGGTATCGGTCGTTGTTCCAACGTTGGTGACTTCGAGGGAAATATTGGTGGTATAGAGAGGTGTTGGGGACACCGAGCTTTCAAGACTTGAAAGTTCAACATCATACCTTTGCTCTACAATCAAATCAAGAGTAAGCGTTTCAGTTGCTGTCCCATCACTGAGCATGATATCAATCGAATATGTTCCGGGAAAAGTTGCAGGACTCGCTATCATTTCAACATTGAAGTTAGAAGAGGTTCCAATCGACAAATCAAATGGTAGGTTTCCAAATGAAAACGAGGCAGTAACTCCCGCAGGGACTCCTGAAATCGATGCGGTCAGCGACAAATTTTGACTTCCTGTGTTTTCAACTTTAAATGTCGTCGATGCATTTGAACCCGGTGTCAAAAGGATACGTTGATCGTTTGGCCCCTCCATGGTAAACATTGGCACTTCAGCAACATCTACCGTAACTATAGTTTGGACACTTTGACCACCATAGGTCACCTCAAACGGCTGATTGATGAGACCGGATACCATGGCATCAGCACTAATTGAAATCTCCCAAATGCCAAAGGTTCCGGCTTCGATAGAGAGTTGCCGAAGTTGACTGGTTGAAGAGGTGGATGAAACAACTTCACTTGAAAGACCGTAGACATCGGTGAAATCGAGGTAAAACACCGCTGAATCGCTTCCGTTGTTGTATAATCGTACATCGAAATGTTCAGCCATTCCCGGTACAAGGTCGATGGTTGGTGAAGGGGCAACCAGTTCGAAATGAACAAATTCATCGATTTCGATGTCGAAATACACTGGTGAGAGGAAATAACCACCGCCTATTCTCGTTCCATAGAACATAAATTCACAAGAATCATCCATGGAAGCATCATTATCAACTGTGACATTAACAGTAACGTTGATGATGTCGGATGCTGCAAATCCAATGGTCTGTTGATTTGGTAGACCTGCGTCACATGGTCCATCACCAACATGGTCGAAATACCAAGTCATGTTGAGTTGAACATTTCCAGTGTTTGTTACCTGAATCGATGTTGACGTGGTTTGGCCAGCAAAGAAATCTTCGTCATGGCGAAGAAACTCTGGCACAACACTTGGACTTTCTTTCACTTCAACAACAATCAGTGTGGATGTCGATAAGTTACCATTCAACGAGCCTGCATACATCCTAAAACCATAAAATTCAGGAATCGCATCTGATGGGACTGTAATGGTGAGGTTCACTTCACGAGTTTCCAGACTCGACATGTTTGACAAAAAGTCGGTATCGAAATGAAGTGACCAACCTGCTGGTATCGGATAAGGTGGGCTGTTGTAGGAACGTCCTGAAGGTGAAGGCATCGTTACCGAAGAAGTATTGCCGCTTCCGTTGCCGGATGAATTACCGGTTGAGTTGGTCGAGAAATTCGCCCACCAACCCGATAAATCGGGCTCTTGTCCGACATCAAGGAGAATCGAATCTTTCACGGAACCTAAATTGAGAACATCGAGGGTAAAGGTTTGGGATGTGCCACTCGACATATTCTTGAGTGAAGCATCTGCTGATTGGTGGCGAATCTCCGGTAAGTACGAAGGGATGATGCTGACAAAAACCTCGATGGTCGATGTGTCGCCTGTATCGGTTTCCTCAACATTGATGACAAAGGAAGAGGAATTTTCTGAACTCGCTAAACTTGAAAGGCGAATGACGATGGTCGTAGTGGTTGAAGTGGTGGGCACCACATAGGTGACGTAGTCTTGCGTCAAATTCACATCCCAAACTCCGTCAAGTGATGTAGAATCGATACTGAGGTTGTAATCATCAATAACAGAGCCGTTGTTTTCAATGGTCAGCGTGATGTTGGTCGAATCGCCCGGTTCAAGTTGAACATGGTTTCTGTCAACCGATAGCAAGATTGCATTACTCGCTTGAGCATTGAGTGTTAAAAGAGGCACTGCTAAACTAAAAAGAATGCAACATAGGAGTAAAGTTGCATCGATTTGCCTTCTGGCCATACCCTGTCCAACCCCTATGTCTTCATGATTCTTATGACCACAATGGGTTAAAATGCTCTCATTTTTCAAACTGATGCTCCATGTATTTCATTTCTGTTTTACAGCGTTTGGTAGATTGTCCTATGTAGCGCCACAAGTCCCAATTGTGCTTACCATACACGCGGTTTTCTGCCGTATCTCATATCCGAATGTTTCATGTCCTCCTGCGAAACCGAACTAACATGACCACTTGGCATTCGACTGCATACCGAACCCACACCCTTGGTGAAATTCAATCCAAAGGTGAGTCGCTGCTCGGCTCAACCGTCACCGTCGCTGGCTTTATGGAAGCAAACCGTGGAAAAGGAGCCATTTGTTTTGTCGACCTTCGAGATGGCACAGGAACAACACAGATATTTCTCAAAGATGACCGAATAGGTGCAGAGCAACTCGATGCTGTTCAGCGATGCACTCGAGAATCCACCTTGCAATTCACTGGCGAAGTCGCACGCAAGCGACCTCCAAAAGTCGCCGACGGTGAGCCAACGCCTCCACCCGCCTATGAGATTCTGGCCGATTCGGTGACATTCATCGCCAAGGCCGAAGCACCCTTGCCACTTGGTGTGACCGATACAGTCCACGTCGAACTCGACACCCGACTTGACAATCGATTTCTCGATTTGCGAAGAGCAC
>JAUREO010000061.1 GCA_030827365.1 Candidatus Poseidonia sp.
TGATGTCGGTCATCGGTCGAAGAACAATCATCGGTGAACGCAAGACCCTTCCATTCTGCTCCACCTGTACCTTCGAATTTAATGTGGTTTGAAGAGTTACCAAGGAACTTGGCTTTCGTACATTGACCGTCGATTGAGATTCCCTTTCCGCTGTCAACTTGGACAACAACACCTGGGTTGATTGTGAAATCAGAGGTGACTGAAATATAATCCGAAGTTGGATGTAATCGAATTGGGCTATCTGTTATGTCCCATTGTGGGTCGGTCGTGATAGCATTTGCATAAATATCGGTTCCCTTACCTTCGTATGGCATGACTCTGTAATAAACGCCACAGTCAAGGCTTGAGGTTTGGAAACAGTAGTAACTTGAGTAAATCGAAGACCATGGCGAAATCAATCCTGGTTGAGCGTAAGTTGAACCACTGTATGGCCATGAGGGGTAGTGCCATGTCCATTGGCTTCGTGCTGCACTTGTTCCCGATGTGGCAAACCACATGTGACCTTGTCGTGCTACGTTGACACGGTGGTTGGTGTTGTTACCATCGTAGGTGACGCCAAAGTACTCGAATTCGAAACCGTTTGGCATATCGAAATTCTTGTTACAATATGTGGAATATGAGCTCCAGTAGTAGAAACAATAGTACGAATATGGGAACCCGTTTGATGTTCCTTGCAAAGCAGTATCATAATTCACAATTGGTGTCAATCCCTTGTCGAATTCTTCCCAGCCGTGGGTCGAAGAACTTGTGTGGATACGGTAGTTGCTTGTTGTGGGGATATGTCCTGGGTTGGAATACGAAGTCGAAGATGAGGTTTGGATATCTGCACCCTTGTTTCGTGCTTGATTCATGTAGCCAATTGACCATGAATTGTAAGTTGCACGGCATCCGCTGTCGTATTTGAATTCAATTTCGTTGGTCACGTCATAGAATACGGCTTGGATTGTACATTGGTCGTAAGTATAGTATCCAATATCCCTCCATTCAACGATGAACATCTTGTTTGGATCTCCACGAGAGAAAGTATAGGTGCTTGAATTAGCGTAATTAATACCGGTTGAAGCCGTACTTGTGTCTTGTGATGTGAATCGGTATTCAACATCATCATTCACTTCAAGGTCTTCGATATCCGATGACCAAGTACATGTTTCAGTAGCACATTGCGAACGTGTTTTTCCAGATTGAGGGCTTAGGAGTTTAGAAGTCCAGCTTCCAACAGTTCCGCTTGCATCAGTAATTCGGTAGTACAGAGTTGGACCGACGCCTGCTGTTGCTGTGACGTTAACACCTGATGGTGGGTCTCCACCGTCACTGATGGTGACTGAAACTCGTCGATCCTTTGCGTGGGAATCTGCCATAGCGGTGTGTCCCATTGAAGGAGCGGTTGTATCTGGAAGAGGCTTGATGCTTGACACCTTGTAGGTGATGTCACCCGAGGTGTCCATACGACCGTAGTAACCAGCACCCATTGCAAATCCGGACCATCGGTAGGTCGAACTTGAGGCTGGGGTGTTGTAAATGTAGTAGTATGCTGGTGTACAGCGTGTACCCGCACCACTACCTGTGTATCGAACAAAGTAATAGAATCCGTTTGTACCAACACAAAGTTGGTTCGCTTGATTGCTACCAGCAGAAGCATTCCACTCCCAACTTGCAAATTCACCTGTGATGTCTCCAGGAATCATAATTCTGTAACCCTCGGTGTATCCGTAGGTGTAGGTGTAGGTTGCTGAAGTTCCACCCGACAACTTTTGATCAATATCAGGAGAGGTACCAATACCAATCATTGCCCAGTCATTCGCTGTCGAATCATAGACCATCATGATGTTCATGCCTGGACCATTGGCTGCGTTGAGGGCGGGGAGATATCCACCATCGTAAGAGTGGAGGGCTACGTCACCACGAGCACCTGTAGTGCCCCATGAACCACCAGTTCCGTAACTTGTTGTGGAAGAAGTGGAGTATGGAATTGTGTTCCATCTGACATACCAGTTGTTGTAGAAGTAGTTCGAACTGGCTGAACTGTCATACCAACATGATGAACTGCCAGTACCGCAGTTCGACACATCAAACTCAAAGTAGTATTCGGAGTTTCCTTCGTAGTATGTGAGTTGTCGGTCAAACCACCCTTGAGGTGTGTAATAATATCCTGCGTGCACATCGGTCGACAAAACGGTGAGTTTTGTGTCTCCTGATGGTGCGTTAGCTGGGTCAACAATGGTGTAATCATATGGTGAAGATGAGCCGCCTGATGGAGTGTATCCAACATTTGCTCCGTTGTTGACATTCAAGTCTTGGTACTTCCAGTAGTACTGGACGTAGTCACCATAGGATGCATCTGCAGTGGTTGCCTTGAACTTACAGGAGTTGGAGGTTGTGGAACAGGTGCCAATAGTGGTGGCACTTGTTGAACTCCAAGTCGAAGCGTTGTTCTTGTTGTAGTAAAGTTTGACACCGTTCGACGATGTAGTATCAATACCGGACATATCTGTCAAGGTGATGAAGAAAGTTCGCTCCCCCTCGACATAGGATGATTGTCCGTCATACTTAGGGAAACTTGCGGTAGGTGCGTCTGCATCGGTACCACCTGTGTAGGTGATAGCAACATAGGAGTTGGTTGAACCTGAGGCGTAGGCATAGGTGTACACATAGGCACTTGTACTCATTCGCTCACCAATTCCAATCGTACCTTGGTTGGTTTGTGCACTTGTGATGTGACTTACACCACCAGTTGTTGCAGCACAAGCAGTTGCAGAGTTACAGAATGTGACTGTCTTCCAGCCTGTTCCTGAACTGCTAACTGTTCCCGCTGATGGTGAGAGACCAACCGCAGAAATGACGCTTCTTGCTGCGGTACCCCCGTAGTTCGAAGTGAGATAACTTGCACTAATTGCGTTCCCGTTACATGAGTTGGTTGAGGGGGCAAAACTGTAGGTGTATCGGTTGTTGAGGCCACAGTTCTCAAGAACGCTGACGGTGAAGGTGACTGACGAACCGTATGCGTATGACATGTACTTCTTCCATTCGATTTGGGAAACTGTCGCTCCGGAAGGAAGTGCGTTCGAAGAGGTAAATGTGTACTTGTGCCATGGCACGTAGTAATAGTAACTGTAGTATCTGTAGTGGTATCGGTATGTACTTGAGTAACAGTACGCATAGTAGATGTAACAATATCCACCGGCAGAGCTTGAAACTTGGATTGTTGGGTCGATACCAAGTGGGAAGACTCTGTCGTCGCTCAAAATCCAATCTGCTTCAACCATGGTCTGAAGAATAACATGGCTTCCATGGACTTGGACGAAGAATGTTGCTACATAAGCCTCGGTTGAGTGAGGCTCGATGATTGTTGGAACTGGAATCTCGACAAAGAGGGCACCAGTTTCGATGTTTCGAACTTGGAGTGCATCTTGAGTCTGAATAACTTCTGTTCCAACTTGGATGTCACCTGAGAAGAGAGCATATCCTGCAGGGATTCGGAGACCCTCTGCAAGACCAAACCACTCTTGACCCTCCATGAGGTTTGGCTTTTCTCGGACGACGAGGATTTGCTTGACTTGTGTTTGCTCGACAAGATAGTCGAGGTCAAAGCCTTGTCCGAGTGAGTATCGAACTGAATTACCACTCACAGTGACTCCGCCTTGGCTTTCACCTAAGTCGTATGGAGTAGGTGCAAGTCCTGCTTCGTCAAGTGTGATTAGCATAGGAGCAATTCCAGTGACGATTGGATCGATGTTATCGTTTGGTTGAACGATTACGCCGCCGCCGGCCTCTGGTGCGAAGGCAGTGTAGAATGTGTTCTCAGACACTTCGTAACCGTTTGCTGTTGCCTTCACGTTTGTATCGATGTCCTTCCAAACTCCGTAGCTGTCCAAGTAGTGGACTGGCTCATTTGCAATCAATTGAACGATCTCACCGTTCTCTTGCAAAAATGCCTTGGTGTTTGCATCACGGAACCCCTTGAGTTCCATATCGGCATCGTATTCATATTCCAAGCCCTCAATGGTATCAGGGAGTTTGAAGTAATCATTTGTGTCTTCGCTTGGGGAAGCGTCAACAAACCCAGATTCTTCAGTGTCGTTTTGTACATAACTGCTCATTGGCATTAAAACCATGAGCAAGCACAAAAACAGTGCTACTCCGATTCCGCTAAGGACGGTTGTTTTCTTGTTTTTCTTTATTGTTCCCAACATTGTCATTCACCTCATACATACTGTATGCAAGGCATTCCACGACTTAGACTATTTATAGGCATTGGGGTACAAAATCTTTGAAATCAAGCATGGTCGGACAAGCAATTCTGACAATTCGGTGGATGATAAATCAACATTTGGTATGAGAATCGTTGGAAAAAAATATCAAAACAGATTGGATTAAAAAAAAACTCCTCTTTCCCCTTACATGATGAAAAATATTCACTTAATCTTCATGGTCTTCTTCATTGCAATTCTCTTTCTTCCTGCGACCCATGCAGATCGAGGAGGAGATTCAGATGATGATGATGAAGCATCCTGGAACGGAATTGAAGCCGAAGATATGGGATCTGTGGCTCTCTGGATGATGATTGGAACATTGTTTATCATCGTTTGGAAACCATTGCACACGTATCTAAGGCAAAGAGGACCTGAGCTTTTTGACATTGATTCAAAATCGTTCAAACTGAAGTTGAAAAAATTCAACACGAAACATTTGTCCATTCACACTATCCTAGGATTCCTCACCGCAATAGTAGGGACTGTACATGGTCTGCTATTGGACTGGCATTGGACATTATGGGTAGGCATGGTGTGTGTTTGGATTCTTGTCATCAGTGGCTCCCTACTCAAATGGAAATGGCCTCCACGACAGGTTCGAAAAGGTGCACGATTATTGCATATGCAACGTGCCCTTTCGATTCTTGCGGTCGTCATGTTGTTGATCGGTCACACCCTAGTTGACTGACATACATCGTGAATGCCAATCGAGGTGTACACCACAACGCCATCCCTAAGGAAGCGGGAATCGTATCGTTTGGTCAACTGATGGTGATCAGTAATCCCAGTCTTTACCTTCGTCGCCGCCACCATCTCCACGGGAGAGGATGAAACCACCAGCAACGAGTGCGATGAGAACGATTCCACCGATAACGCCCCAAGTCCAACCTGGCACACCTGATGCGGTTTCATCGACGTCACCAATGGTGTTGTTGTTGTCTGTTCCAACATCTTCACCTTCACGGAAGTAGTCGATGCTGTTGATTGAGTCGCCTGCTTGGATGTTGCCAAGTTCGTCGACTGGTACGACAGTAAAGAAGTAGGTGAAGGAGCCTACTGCAGTTGGCTTAGCCCAGCTGTATGAATCGACATCAGCGGAGGATGTTGTTTGGCAACTCTCCATTGGCATGTTAGCAGCATTGAAGTTTGTACGGTCTGAACAAATCATCCATGCATCTACATCGGAAGTGTCACCAGACACTGTCCACTTGAGTTCCCATTGCTCTCCAACAGCGTTGATAGTCAATCCTGTAACTGAAACGCCCCCATCAACTCGGCTGTCTGCAACAACATCTGCTTCTGCTTCTTGTGAACACACAGAGTTGTCAGATGCTTGACAAACTGCAAGATAGATGTGGTAGGTTGTGCCGTGGGTTGTCACACCTGGACCACCGAATGTTGCCATTCGGTCTGCTTGACCTGGTTGTGCAACGTTCATGGCGTTGCAATCGGAACCTGAAACTTCACAAATGGAGAGGACGAATTCTTCGCCTTCATTGGGAGGGACTGTTACATCCCAATTAATTCGAATTTGTCCACCCTTCGATGCAGCAGCACTGAATCCACTGATTTCGGATGATGGTGGTTCAAGTTTGACTGCTTCGTTTCCGAAGAACACAAGTTGACCTGATGGCAAGATGCCTTGTGTAGGGTCAAATGTGTAAGTGAACACATCGATGGTGGCGTCATCATCGTCATCCGAAGGTGCGTTGTCGAACATAATGTAGCGACCTTGAGAATCATAATACCACATGTTCTTAGCACCAATGGTCTTTGGAACATCAACATTGAGTGTCTGAGATAGGATATCCCCTGAACTGAAAGTAGCACTTGGAGAATATTCGATGACTGAAACAGCATCAAAGGTTCCGCTTAGGTCATCGCCGTCCATATCAACAAGATTTGAAACACCTTGGTGTGATTCAAGTGAACCATCAGTCGCAGTAACTTCAAAGGTACTTGCTAAGAAATATGTAACGTTGTAAAACACGCCGACACCTGATGCCGTCGTTGCGGTTCCGGTTTGGGAGTTCCAAATTTCAAGAACAATTTCTTGGCTGGCTGCTCCTTCGAACTCGTCTTCAACGACAACACTTACCGCGAGTGTTGGAACATATTCTCGGATGATTGGTACATTACACTCATTTGTTGTACAACCAGGTAGTATACCGCCTGGAGTACTCCACACGTAGGTGAGGGATGTTCCAGTTGGATCATCGACATCGAACGCTTGTGCGGTCATCATGAGGAGGTCTGCTTGACCGATGATAAGGTCTCCTTCGTTGATGAGTTCAAGGGATGTGATGAACGGTTTGTTGTTCTCTACACGGACTTCATAGGTGACATCGTTGTTGGATTGTCGCATATCAGTGTATTTGGTATCGGTGAGGGAAAGGCTCAAACTGAATTCCCATTCGCCTGGAGCGAGGTTGAGTTGAACACAAACAGCCGCTGGTGTAGCACCTGAGACTGGTTGATACACTGGAGAACCTGGTTCAACGGCAACACAAGTGTTTGCGGTCCCGCTGGTAACTTGGACCCCATTCAATGAAACAGTGTAGGCTAAGTCCCATGTGTAAGCAGTCGATGGGTCTGACCCACGGTGTTCTACTTCAGCATACAATTGCGAACAACCAACATTGAGGGAACCAATATCTCCAACGCCGAGGAAGGATGTTGCACTTCCGCTACAATCTGAACTGTAGCCCTGATAGACACCAACCCGATTGAGACGAATGTCATGGACGTTCGTTATGCTACCAACAATTTCGTCATAGTTTGTACGAGCGTAACCGTCGGTCGTTTCTTCAATCTCACAGAAGTCTTGGAAGATGGTCACGTTTTCTGAATCTCCAGTGGCGTTCCAAACTCGCTCACATTCTTGAAATTGTCCGTAAATTGTGTAACTGACAAGTTCTGCCGAGAGAATCCACGTGGATTGATTTGAGGTGTTTCCACCGAGGACATTACCGGTGATTTCTGCGTCACTTCCTAAGGTGATGATATTTCGAGTATTCTCCATGTAATCACTTGCGTTACTGCCATTTTCCCATGTTCGAACAGTAGTAGATGCTCCACTTGATGCAAGGGTAACCGTTCGACCTTGGCCGGTTAAGTCGTTTGTAGTATCTGATCCGACAATCCACGCGCCAGCATCGAGTCTTGCATTATCAACCTCTCCGGAGGCTTTGAGGAGGACAACAACATCACGAATTTGAGCACCTTGTTGACTTCCTTCGAGAGCCACGGTGAGCGTAAAGTCTGTTGAACGGAAAGTCGTTGAATCGGAAGGTTCACTTCCGGATGGAGTCCATGCTAGGTCAACTTGCACATCGACCCAGTCAATGACCTTGACATAAGTTTGGTAGGCATTGTTTCCTGGGTCGTCATCGGTTGGAGAGTATACAGTGACATCGATGATATATTCTCCAACGGTTGGGGTCCAAACAATGTCTCCGCCACCTTGAATTTGCATGATGTGCTTGCCACCGCCGAGGAATTGACCAACAGCGAGCGAACCGCCATTGGTTGAATCAAATGGACAAATTGTTCCATCATCACAAATGACATCTGGATTGTTCCAACGAAGATCGGAACCTGTGGAATCCTTTGCGATGAGACCTGGATTGCCGCTTGCGTCAGTAAGGTAGATGGTTGTCGTGTAACCAAGCTCTTCGATGATTCCAGATCCGTCATTTTTGATGAAACTCTCAATCTTCACAGATTCGCCTGCCAAGAGCTCATCACGACAGCCTAAATCGTTGCAGGATGTTTCCTTGGGCGAAGCGATTGCGGAAACGGTTGGGTCTCCTGTTGTTCTACCGCTTGCTTCAAAAATATCTTTGCTGCTTTTCATTTCTGATAAATCCATACTTGCTAAAAAACTTGTCAAAAACAAAAGCACTAGGGTTATTGATGTCACTTTCTTCATTTGTATTCCTCCGACGACTCGGTATCCCTCACCACGATGTGAATCATATTTATACTCTAAGGAGCATAAATTTTCAAGGCGTTTATATATGAGCATTCGAATTAAATCATTCAAATGCATCGCAGCCCCTCGATTTCCCCAAAAGTAACTGAACAAATCGCTCAATTACTGAAATTTAATCATTTTGTGCCTGTATCGGAGAAATTTTTGTTGCATTCCGAATAGGAATTAATGTCGCACATACGACAGCGAACCAAGATGAAGCCAAGAGCACAATCGATTTGTAATACGGGAAAGCGAAAACCACCCCTTGCTCCGCCCAAATCGCTTGATGAAGAGAAGAGTGAAAGAGATAGGCGATGAAGAAGCCGTTAAACAATCCTAAAACTGCAATCCAAGTCACTTCGACAAGAAACAATTGACCTACTTCGCTGGTTCTTACACCTAGAGCCCTCAACATGCCAACCGATGACCGTCGTTCGCTGACATTTCTGAATGTGACGACACCGATTCCTGCGATACCAACAAACAACCCGATGCCCAAGTAGCTCTCAAACAACCCCAAAAGTGATTGAACGAGATACTGCAATGTTTGGATATCCTCGTAAATCAAAGTCACTTGAACGCCTTCTGAAGCAAATTTTCGATTGAGTTCTTCAAAGAGCACCGATGCTTGCTCTCGTTCAGATGTTGATTTTCCTTGGATCATCGTACTTCCATCTTGTTCCTCTTGAACGCTGATGTACATTCTCGTAATTTCTCCATTGAATTGTTGTTGGACGACATCATCGTTCATCCATATCCCCGCTGAATAGAGGTAAGATGACTGTGCCAGGAATCCTCCGACTTGAACAATTCTACGGTTTTCAGGATTGGAAAAATCAATTAGAGAAATGAAATCTCCAATAGATAATTTAAGTGGGATAAATCCCGAACCATCCGTTGCTAATTCTAATCCAAACGAGGCATCAACAAAGACGATATGATCGAATTTTCCAATTGAAATCCATGCTTCTTGTTCGGTGAGGCCCAAGGATTCATCCCATGTGTGCAAAGGCAGGCCACCATGCTCTGAAAAATTCACATCAAATCCGCGCAAAATGTATGGCAAACGTTGACCAGAGTCATCTTCCAAATGAACCGGTGCTCGATAGATTCTCGACACGGAATCAATCGATTGTTGAGATGCTTCCGACAAATTCCACAAGGCAAGGTCATCAGGAAAATCAAGTGGTCTTGCTCTATTCGAAGTCAACATGATTTCATACTCACCTTCGGCTTCCTCAACGAATTGGGTCGTGAAATGATCGAATTGAGACGTGTATCCAGCGAGAACAATGACCGAAAACA
>JAUREO010000062.1 GCA_030827365.1 Candidatus Poseidonia sp.
TCATATATTTTTCGTGTTCTGAACCAAGGTCACATCCCCAGAAAACAGGCTCTTCAAACACGTGTTTCCCTTTCGTCAATTTCTTAAATTTTTTATTTTCCATTTCTTTTACTCGCACGATAGCACGACCCTCCGCGATTTCTCTTTCCAAATGTATTGACCTCCAATTGAACTGGCCATGCAATGAATGAGGTGAACGCTTTTCCGTAATGAGATAGTGAATGATCTTGTAACTCTCGAATTTTACTCATGTGTTCTACTCTGTCGGAAAGGGTTTCGCCAAAGCCAAACACATTTGTTGCGCTGGTTGTCAAACCAATCGATTGAGCTTCTTGCATGACCCGTAACCAATTTGCTGGAGAACCTTTTTTTGGTGAAACATCTTTTCTTACATTGTCAACAAGCATCTCTGCACCACCGCCAGGAAGGCCGTGCATACCTGCGTCTTTGAGCAAAATCAAAACGTCCAAAGTTGATTTGCCAGATACTTCTGCTATGCCCTCAATTTCAATCGGACTAAAGCAATCGAGGTCAATCGAAGGATGCATTTTTCTCAATAATCGAATCAAATCTGTATACCAAGAGAATGGCAACTCCGGATTAACGCCACCTTGCATTAAAATTCGCGTCCCACCAATGGCTTCAAGTTCAGTAATTCGTTGAGAAATTTGTTCGAAAGTTTGGGTGTAAGTTTCTGCATGATTCGGTGGGCGATAGAAGGAACAAAATTGGCAGTTAATTGTACACACGTTTGTGTAATTGATGTTCCTGTCAACTAAATATGTGACATAGCCAGTTGGATGCATAACCATTCGTCGATGATGAGCTGCTTGCATGAGAGTATGGAGAGGAGCATTTGTGTAAAGGTCAACCGCTTCACTAGAAGACAACCGAAGATGTGGACTGTTTTCTCGTGTCCATGTTGCTTGCCGCGCAAGAGTCTCCTGCCACTGCATCTCATCACGCCTAAATTCCTTGACCGATAATGGACTCCAATTCATTGATTTCTTTGGGACAATCTTTTGTGAGCACATCCGGTCCATTTTCAGTAATCAGCACATCATCTTCGATACGAATACCAATATCTGCATATTTTGGAGGACAATCGACATCTGGCCTCCAGGCCCCAAAATATAATCCGGGCTCGATGGTCAATACCATACCAGGCTCAAGCAGTCGTGGATTTCCATCTGGTTTGTAAATTCCAACATCATGAACATCTAAACCGATCCAATGACTTGTGTTGTGCATGTACCATTTTCGTAATTCACCTGTTTCCAAATCAAGTGAATCATCGAGTGATTGCTCAATGATACCCAAATCAATCAGGCCTTGGGCAAGAACGCGTCGTGCAGCTTCATGAGGTGCTGTGTAAGAATTTCCTGCAACACACTGTTCAATCGCTGCTTTTTGTGAATCTAAAACAATTTGATACAAACTTCGTTGTGCTTCCGTAAAGTTTCCAGAGACTGGCCACGACCTTGTGATATCTGCTGCATATCCTCTGTATTCCGAACCAGCATCGATAAGAACTACATCACCATCTTTGCATGGGGCATTGTTTGCTCTATAATGCAGAATTGTTGCATTTTCCCCACAACCAACAATAGATGGATATGACCAGCCAGAACAATTTGCATATGTGAAAAACCCTTCAATAATTGATTGCAGATGACGTTCATTCAAACTTGGTTGCTGCAAACGCATCGCTAATTCATGTGCTAAACTTGATACTTGTGCTGCATACCTCATCTGTGAAATTTCTGATGAACTTTTAATGAGTCGCAATTCCGCAAGAAACGGAGATGGGTCTTCAATTCCGATTGGACCGCTACCGAAATGTTGCCGATTTCTATCTCTTCTTTGAATTGCCTGAGTGACAAGGTCATCAATGTCATCAATAACTCCTGTTCGAAGAAAAACTCTCTTCGTATCAACCAAAAAATCGTTTAATTTTTCCCTCAATTCATCAATTGAATACGCCTCATCAATTGGGTAGTTTGCTAACGCTCCTTCAAGCCCTGGTCGACGTCCTTCCCATATTTCCATCAAAGTGTTCTTAGGTTGAACAAACATCGAGGAAATCCATGTTTCAGATTCCTTATCGAATCTTCCTACGAAAACGGCCTCTGGTTCTGTCCAACCTGTCAAATACATGAAATCACTTGATGTTCGATACCGATAATTGACATCATTTGAATGAGTTGCTTCATGAGGTGCTGGCAATATGAATAAATCACCACTGGAAAAATGAGAAAATAACTTTCCTTGCCTTTCACTATATTCGCTATTATGAACGGGTTCAGGCTCATGAGGTAGCCTCTCAAGTGCTTCTGCGAACATGACCATTCCAACCTCTCACATTTTTTGAATCGTTGCATTCTTTTTTCGTTCAACTATGCTTCTTCGATTCATCATCCACAGACCATTTAGGCAATTCAGTAGGTGACTTTCCTTTCTTTTTCACATTCAAATTATACACCACAAGAAAAACAAACACAATAGATAGAAAAAGAATAACAGCAAACATGGTATCTACGGTTTTTGAAGAAGAATCACTACTAGATTGAACAATATTCAGTTGAAACGAAGACGATGAACTACCCCCTTCGTCGTCAGAAACCCGCAAAGTGAGAATATATGTTCCTTCAGTTGTAAAAGCGCTTGAATTCATCATTTCCTCTGAATAAATCTTGACCTCACCATTCGGAAAAATTATGCTCCAGGAAACAGTCATAGGATCAAGACTTCCAATTGGCTGTGTTCGGATAACCCAATCTCCTCCAAATTTAGCTTCTAATGTGATTCCGGAAGCAAGTTTCATTGTATCAAAATATATCTCAGCAATGGGCTCAACATCTTCAACGACAAATGTTCTATTGCTTCGATTAAAATGTCCCGCAGAATCTCGAACAAGTACTTCAATAGTATACGAACCTGGAACACTTAAATTCAGTTCGAGGCGGTTTTCGTCTATAATTTCATTTGAGGATAGTGCTCGAGTATCACCCGAAGGAGTTCTAAGCATCCAAGTCAGAACCTCACTTGACCCAGTGTAGCCATCATCGATATTCGCAAACACGGAAAATTGATAATTTTCTTTTTGATTTGTATCAAATTCAAGTTCAATTTGAGGAAGTTGAGTGTCGATGTGAATCTGAAGATGAATGGGGGCAGAATAGACAAGAAGTTCATCGATGAGAATCAATTCAAAATCCCAAATTCCATCATCTAAATTCAATGTGTCTGAATTCAAAGAAATTGACAAATCATTGCCATTTGTTGTAAAATTCAATGGCAATTGAATTCGTTCTTGGAGACAAACCCAATAAGGAGATTCACATATATTCGCAACTAGATTCGCATCGGATAACATACCTGAAGGCACAAAGGCTTTGAGAGTTACAATGGCATCAAACTTTGACAATAAAATCCTGTTCTGCGAGGTAAAAGATGATTCGAGCGAATGTGGCAACATTATTTCAGGCCGATGATGCTTTTCACCGATATACAACAAGATGTTTGATTGAATGACATCGATGCCATCAGGGACGGAAATGATGAGGTAACATGTGCAATTTAAATTTTGAACCTCAAATTGTAGATTCCATTGCCAAAAATTATCACTAAGTGGTGAAACGGTGGTCATGTGGTCACCTGACTTAACCAATGTTGTCAATGAAGGATTACTCACATCCCAAAGTTTCCATGATGCTTTCTTCATCTCAATGTTTGAAAAACCAGATAAATTTACAGTTGAATTTGTAATAAAATACCCATGTTCTTTCTCAAATGTGAGGGATGGTGCAATTGCAGAAGAACCATGTGGAATCATTGGCAAAAGAAACACAAAAAAAATGAGTGTCACTTTTAGTCGAGCCATGAGTTACACTATTCCATCATCACTCAAATGGATCGCAGAGTTCTCCTTGTCCTGGGAATGATACGGGGTTCCTTGGATTTGTGTCCCACTTGTACTCACAGTAATTGACGTGACCATCTCCATCGGTGTCTACCATTCTGTCTGCGGCATCGTATGGATCAAATTGGAAGTGATATTCCCAACCTGTTGCCATACCATCACGATCATGGTCTTGATAATAGACTTCGGGTCCATCATTCCACTCGTCACCATCTGTATCATTGCGAACAGGATTTGTTCCATTTTGCATTTCTTCGAAATTGGTATAATTTTCAAGGTTGTTATAGAACCGCTGTCCATCTGGTGTGTCTGGATCGATATTACATTCTGAGTTTGTGGTATCATTGTAACCTGGACAGTATTTCTTGATGAGTCCACTGCGATTCAATCCATCATGGTCAGGGTCCTCTTCACCATCATTAATTCCATCTAAGTCACTATCTTTCATAGCGGGATCCATCACGCCGCGGGCACCGTTAGCACTTAGTGATTGATTGTCAACCAACCCCAAATCAAACGCTAATTCGGAGTAAGAAACTTCCCATCCATCTGGGAGAAGGTCTCCGTCTGTATCATCATCTACCGGATTTGTGTTCCATCTGTCGGGTGCTTCAGCACTGTTGAGTAAGGTATCATTATCAACATCAAAAACATCATCAGGAAGAGAGCCTAACGAGGGGTCAAGTGCCCAACGCCCATTACAGCCATCACATTTTTGATTGCTTGGCATTGAGAAACCTGTCAAATTCATTTCGCTTACTTGGAATTTTGGTTCGAGAACGAAACCGCCAAGCCAATTTTGCCAAACATAGCCACCTGGCTCCATTGTACATGAAGAAGTTTGAGAAACTTCACAACCCGGACGTAGCCACGATGATGTCGTTACCCAAAGACTATGTGAATTTGTATTATCTTCTGCAGATTTTACTTGCATCTCCCAGCCATCCAACATACCATCTGCATCTGTATCATTGAGAAGTGGGTTTGTTGGATTCTGGAATGGTCTTGGAACATAGAGAACTTCTTGACCATCGACAAGACCATCATCATCGGTATCTGATTTGTTGGCATGCGTTAAGAAATTATCTTGGCCAGCGATCACTTCTTCACCATCTTCGAGACCATCATTGTCAGTGTCAAACATACATGGGCTCGTAGAGTATGGAACGCCCTCCCATTGGAAATTATCACCTGCTTCTTGGAGGTCAGTTAATCCATCTGAATCTGTATCAGGATTCGATGCATTTGAGCCTCCATCACATGTTGATGAAAATTCTTCAAAATCTGAGAGTCCATCCATGTCGGTATCGTAGAGACCAGGATCAGAAGTCACCCAAGTCTCCTGAACTCCTCGGTTAATAACAAGAATTTCCCAGCCAAGAACTTCAATACCATCGATGAGACCGTCACCATCGGTGTCTGCAACAAGAGGGTTGGTGCTTCTGCCATCAAGGATACCATCACCATCACGGTCACGTGCTTGATATTCCATGAGATTGGTGAATCGCTCATGCTCTTCGACGATGGTCATCCATGTGAACAAACGAGATTCAACAGTATCACCGTTCACGACATTGAGATCATACACATAACCATCAACTGGTGATAACAATGGGATGATTTGTTGATTACCTCCCCCGAGAGTAATTCGGGCCCTCGCAACCGTTTGATTAGCAAGGACTTCTTGACCTAAGGTGACGTCAACACTGTACACAACAGCCGTTAGTTCAAGTGTATCATATCGAACAGCTCCATCTCCATCAGAGTCCCAACCATCCATGTCAGGGTCTTTGTCAAAATTACTGCTATCCCTTGGGTGTAAACCATTTGCTGCTTCCCACTGGTCAGGCATATCGTCTTCATCGGTGTCCATACGCCATGGAGAGGTGAAATTATCTTCCCCGAAAATTTGAGCAACCATGTACTCTTCGACATTGTTGAGTCCATCTTCATCCCAATCGTTGTATCCATCTGATGAATTTGCTGGGTCAAGAGTTTTTGAGGAGTCTTTGTTTGGTGCAAGGTTCGATTTTGAATAACAGAATTCAAACCCGTCGGGCATTCCATCACCGTCTGTATCCCAATCGGATGGGCCATTCAACTTACCATCTCCATCCATATCTTGTCTAAACCAAGATGTGTCGAATCCGTAGAATGGACCCGTGGTCTCGATGAATTCGACGAGACCTCTATTGCATTGTTCTCCTAAACCTTTTTTGAGCAGGATGGTGGAATTTGCGACTTCAACGATATCATCAATAAGGTCCATGTCGGAATCTCGGGCAGTTGGGTTTGTCCCGAACATTTCTTCTTCAAAATTTGCAAGTCCGTCGTTGTCGGAGTCAAGAACCATATCACATGAATGTCGATTATTTGTTGCTAAGTCCATCCAATTCAACGCACCATCCTGACCATCATACTTTTGCATTAACGCTTCTCGCATTGCGGAGTCAAGCAGGATGCAATCCCAGTTTCCATTGAGGGGATTAAATAGGGTGATGTCACCACCCGGAGTTTGGACAACCATAGTGTAAAGTGATTCCCACTTATCATTGAGGCCATCGTTATCAGTATCCGCACGTTGAGGGTCGGTGCCAAGTTCTTCTTCGACTTTGTTTGTGAGTCCGTCTCTGTCAGGGTCGCCATTAGGTCCTTGATTAGGGTCTGGCCATGAATCAGTTTCATTCTCGACCTTTGCGTCTTGAGTGTCTGTATCACTTGTTGGGTCATTTTCCAGATCTTGTGATTCTCCGTTGTCCAATGGATTGAGCCCATGTGCAACCTCCCACCCATCGCTCATACCATCGTTATCTGTATCTGGATTCATCGGGTCTGTACCGTATTGGGTTTCCTCAAGTTTATCTGAAAGTCCATCTCCGTCAGTGTCAGGTGAATCATAATAATCTTCTCCTTGCCCTTGAATATTTTCCTCAAGGGCACTGTCAAAACCACCAAGTCCTTCATTGGTTTGATAGAAGCCTGAAACGCCCACGAAGAGTGAGCCAAAAATCAAAGTTGAAACTATTGAGATATACGCCATTTGATTGGGACTTAAACTCATTGACATACCCCGCACATCTGTGCAATCACTCCGACTACTCATATCGGTTATAGAACTTCACCCCCGCTGAGCAGCCATGACGATGACTAAAATGTGCTTCAATACTTACTATGGTGGGGAAAAATGAACCAAAATACCCGATTTTTCAACACTAAGAAGACATTTAGAAGTGGAACCAGTTGCTTTATTCCATTTCGACCATACTTTCCCTACAATGTAGGGGATATTGCCACTTTTTAACATTAGAGATAAACAACACAATTGAAAATCAAAATTCAATATCTGAAATGTTCCAAATCCACGTTTAGAAATGGTTTGGGCAAGAATGTTGCTCCAATCATCTTGAGTTTGAACAAAGCTCGGTTCCTTTGATTCTTGTTCAGCGAGAGAACTGGCAATTAGCACACTTCGAATCACATGAATTTGTTGATCTTGAACGCCTTGAACCTCCAATAACTCATTTTTACGGTGTTTTGTCTGAAATTCGACAGGAAGCAATGCATAGAAAAAATGAGCCATCGTTTCTCGAGGCAACAGAAAACTCCTATGTTCTTCAAGATACCAGCCATTGCTCCTTATATCGACCTCAAAAAAAGGGTCAACATGAACCGGTGGGTCCAATTCGAAATCCCAATCGAATGAATTAATTTTTGAAACTTGAATCATTGGCTTTCCAGACGGTTGAAACGAGAGTTGAACTGTTTGGTCAGCCATTTGATTTGACTCAAATTTCAATCTTTTGCCTTCAATTAATTCAGCGAGCGCTAATGCAAAACCTACGGTGAGTTCATTTTGTACACTCGCCTGAATGAGTTTTTCATTCGGAAGATACACGCCCCATCCAAATTTTTTCCATTGCTCTTGAACTGATATGGTGAATTTCTTCATTCGATAAAAAAAACCCGGTTTTTCAAGACCAAAATAGCCCAATACTTCAAGCGAATCTGTGGCCGAATACAGCAATTTTCTATGAATTGGACCTACAGCGAATGTGTCGAGATGGTTGAACCATGATTGGAATTCATGAACACCAAAAACGAGAAGTTGGATGTTGTCCCCCACACAAATTGTACCATTTGCACACTGCGTGATACCTTCAATCGGTGCCGTCACAAAAATCACTTTGGTTCATGGATATCCAGAAATTTCTTTTTCATTGAAGCAGTACCTTACCGTTTGAAATTCAGATTTCAGCTGACGAACTGCATGTCGAACTTGGGATGGTTCTTCCCCGTCTATCAAAACACGCCGATACAATTTTGCAATATCTTGCATCTCATCAATTGACATGCCTACTCGTGTCAATTCTTGAACGCCTAAGCGCAATCCTGAAGGAGACAAGGCCTTCGTATCGCCTGGTAACATATTCATGTTGGTGATAATTCCTGCTTTTTCAAGTACATTTGCAGCTTTTGCACCAGCACCTGAATCCAATTCTCCGTGACGCGTGACGATTTGATGTGAAGCCGTGAATCCACGGGATTCTGCAAGTACATCAAAGCCTTCAGCACTCAATGCAGACGCAAGTGCCTTTGCATTTGCAACGGTATCCTTTGCATAAGCCACCCCATACTCTTTGAATTCAGCGAGAGCAACAACTTTACCTGCAACATGGTGTAAGTGGTAGGATGAACAAACTCCTGGGAACATTGAATTATTCAGTTTACGTTGAAAACTTTCATCCTCCGAAGAGGAGAGCAAAAATCCACCCTGTGGACCGGGAAATGTTTTGTGACTTGAACCGGTCATCACATCAGCCCCTTCTCTAAGTGGGTCTTGAAATTGCCCTCCAGCAATGAGCCCCAATACGTGTGCACCATCGTACATCACGTTAGCTCCGGATTCTTTAGCAGCATCTGCCATTTCTTTCATCGGTGTGGGAAACAGGAAAACAGACTGACCAAAAAGAGCACAGTGCGGCTGAACTTCTCGAATCAATTTGCAGGATGCATCAATATCGGGCTCCATTCGTTCTTCGTCCCAAGGATATGTGGTCAAATCCAGATTTCGAAGACCAACTGCTCCCATTCTTGCATGTGAAATATGACCACCATCCGCAGTTGAAACAGCAGTTATTTTTCCACCAGATGGTGCGAGTGCTTTGAGTGCCCCAATATTACTTACTGTGCCTGAAGTGGATTGGATATTTGCAAATGGGGCTTCAAAAATTTCCTGAGCCAATTGAATTCCGATGGATTCTATTGTGTCAAAATCAGTGCAACCTTGATAATAACGCTTACCTGGCAAACCTTCAGCATAACGGCCGTGCAAATCACTGTTTACAACTTGGGCAACTCGAGGAGAAATGATATTTTCAGAAGCGATCATTGGTAATCCGAAGCGATACAGAGAACCACTATCATGGGTGGCTTTCAATACTTTATCTGCATATTCTAAAGATTGACGGCTTGGTTCCCATGCCCCCGGAATTTGGGTCATAAACTACGAGAAGAAAATAGGTTCATGAACTGATTGTTCGAAATCTTTGATTATTCAGTGAGACGTTGAACATTCTTTTCGCTTCGGATGGTGTTTCTCGG
>JAUREO010000063.1 GCA_030827365.1 Candidatus Poseidonia sp.
AAAAGTATATTCTAAATTTTGTTTGCGCGCTTCATTTGATTGATCTGTTTCTAGTTTTAATTCTGCAAGTCGTGCTTCTTCTTCAAGTCTCAGACGCTCGGCTTCTTCAAGTCGCTGTTGCTCTTCAAGGCGTTTCTGTTCAAGCAATCTCTCTTCTTCTTTTCGCCTTTCCTCAGCAAGTTTCGCTTCTTCTGCTTCTCGCTCTTGCCGACGACGCTCGGCTTCCGATTCTTCTTCCAACCTACGACGTTCGGCTTCTTCGTGAGCTAATCGTTCCTCTTCTTCCCGCTTACGTAGGTCTGCTCGTTGATCTACAAGGTCTTGCTGTCGCTTGATCTCGTATTCTTCCTCAGAGAACAATTGGTCTATTCGACTACGTCTTCGGCGGATGTCTTCGAGTGCTGCAATTTTGTTGTCGAAATTTTGTTTTGCCTTACCAAATCCTACGGATTGAGATTCTGTGAGGATGCCTTCTGCAGAAAGCCCACTTTGAGGATTAATTTGTGCTCCCCGACGAACGATGATGAACAACACACCAAGGGCAAATCCTCCTCCGAGGCCGACAGTAAGGGCAATCGTTTCAATCGCCATGGAAGACCTGTGAACGAACTAGTAGTTCAATGAATTGCTATATTTTGATGGTATTTTGTTCATGGATTGAATACACAAACTTTTGATGAACATGATGGTTAGCATCAGCATGAAGGCGGAAAGCATTGATTCGAGAATGCGAAAACTCCTTCCAAATGGTAAAGGAGTTTGGGTACCAATCGACCATGGGGCATCTGATTTTCCACTCGATGGCCTCGTTCAAATCGAGCATACAATTCGGGCTCTCATCGATGCGGGAGTAAATGCGATCATCGCTCAGAAAGGCATCGTGTCAGCGTTTTCGAATCTCTGTCATGGAACAACAACATCGATGATTTCGCATCTCTCCGTCTCAACTGTTCATGGTGGGAAAGATGCCTCAAAAAAAGTTCTTGTGGGCTCTGTGCGTGAATCTATAGAAAGAGGCGCAGGTGGAGTTTCCTGCCAAATCAATATGGGGAGCGATGGAGAAGCACACATGATTGAATCCATGGGAAAAATTACATCCGAAGCATTTGACTTGAACATTCCAGTTCTCGGTATGGTTTACGCCAGAGGAGAACATTTGAACATCCAATCTGAAGATTCAACCAAAGGACAAGCGCATGCGGTTCGACTTGCCTTTGAACTCGGTTGTCAAGTTGCAAAATCACCATGGTATGAAGAAGAGCAATCTTTTTCTCAAATCGTCAATGCTGCACCTATTCCAGTCCTCATTGCAGGAGGGCCACGTGGGCAATCAGACATCGAAGTCCTTCAGATGGTGGAACTTGCGATGGCAAGAGGGGCCGCAGGGGTGTGTATGGGAAGGCAAATATTCTCACATCCAAACCCTCAAAAAATGGCATCTGCCATTATGTCAATCGTTCATCAGGGTGTGAGTGCCTCAGATGCTGCTGCATTTTTGTCCTGAGGTGTCGTAGAGTGGAAATTTGGCTCGATCTACGAAACCATGAATCTGTTGATATCCCGAATGGTATCAACAGAGTTGTTACCAAGGACGCATCATACAACCAATCAACAGTCTATGTTCGCAACGGACATGTCGAATTATCAACAAATGAACAAGGAGTTCTCGTTCATATCACCTCAAAACAAGAACAGGACAAGGCATTATCATTTGTTGGCCTCGTCGATTGGATATTGCTCTCTGGGGAAGATTGGACCATGATTCCGTTTGAAAATTTAGTTGCAGCATGTCAACATTCCCATACAAAAATTGCCGCTTTTATTGACCAACCACAACAGGCAAATGGTGCTGCGTTTGCGCTTCAAACCGGTGTCGATGCCCTTATTGTGGCTCCTTTTAACGAATTAATTGAGGCTGCATTGATTGCAAAATCTATTCGATTTGAACATGATGATAGTTTGAAATCTAAAGAAGAAATAAAACAAGACATTCACATCCAAGAATTTTATTTGAAATCTGTAGAATCAGGAGGAGTAGGAGAACGTTATTGTTTGGATTTTACGACCCTTTTTAACCACCATGAAGGTGTGTTCATCGGTTCAAGTGCTAAATCAATGGTTCTCATCAAAGCAGAAACGGCACCCTCGGACTTCGTTCCCTCTCGCCCTTTCCGAGTCAATGCAGGCTCTCCACATTCGTATATCCACATGTTTGATGGGGCAATGAAATATCTTTCAGAATTGACATCAGGTGACATCGTTGCCATTGTAGCAACAAATGGCCAGACAAGACCAGGTACAATTGGACGCATCAAAATTGAACGCCGACCACTGTTGCACATCAAATTTCATGATGGAAAGAATAATGAAGGCCACATCTTCATTCAGCAAGCAGAAACAGTGAGGCTCTTCGCCAATGATGGAAAACCAATTTCAGCAACGCATCTTAAAATAACCGACAAAGTGTTAGGAAAAACTTCTCAACATGGGACCCACATCGGCAATATTGTCCTAAGCGATGTTGAGGAGAAGTAAACGATGGCTGTGCTTGGTGAGGGACGTGCTCATGGTGCCTGTAGTTTGCTTCATGCCGCTGCACTTGGTTATGGTGCAAGTATCGGTTTGAATCTCCCTATTGCGGTTCGGGTACTTGATCGACCAAAGAAAAAAGAGTCCGAAGATGAAAGTAAACTGCTTGAGCATGTACTCGATACTTGGATAGATGATGGACGAACTTTGCCCGTAGAAGATAGAAACGACATTCATTGGTCAGTCGCCTCAAAAATTCCAATATCTCAAGGGCTAAAATCCTCATCCGCGCTTTGTGTTGCTGCATTTCGTGCACTCGCCGATTCAAAATCAATATCGCTAAGTGAAGAAGAAGTTGTGGATTTAACCGTCAAGGCTCACACAGCATCGGGCATCTCTTTGACCGGTTCAGTTGATGATGCTTGGGCTTGTTCTACATCAGGATGGAAACTTGTTAACACTCAGGCTGATATCAAGGATGGAATATTGTTGGATCATGGCGATTTGAACCCTAATGAGTGGGTTATTTTACTGGTCTTACGTGGACCGAGAAAGATTCGACCAAAATTAGAAGATTTTCAAGTGGCTGCTCAGCCCTTTGAACAAGCACTCACCTCCCTCCATAACAACAATCCTTGGGTATCACTTACATGGAATGGACGAGGAATCGCTGCGGTTTTGAGAGATGTTGAAGGAAGAAAAATGGCAAATGAAGCATTTGTCAATGGCGCAAGGGCATCAGGAATTACTGGGTCTGGCACCGCAATCGTCATTGTCGTGCCAAGTTCAAATTTGGTCATGAAAGATAGGCTGAAAGAATGGTACATTAAAAAATACCCGAATACGGAGGTTATCGAATGTTCGCTTGTTGGGAAATCTGTTGTTGAAGAGGAATGACATACCTTCTTGAAGGTACAACAAGTAGGTTTGCTTGACCAACATGATGACCATAGGGGAAGTGTTTCGAGTCACCTTGTTAGGCTCGAGCCATGGCCCATTTGTCGGGGCAACAATCGAAGGCGTGCCCATTGGAACAAAAATTGACACCGATATGATTCAAACTGCAATGAACCAACGTAAACCAGGTGGCCAATTCGCAAGCAAACGAAGAGAAAACGATGTGGTGACTTGGGAGAGTGGCATCAAAGACGGTGTCGTTGTAGGAAACGAGATTCGTTGCATTATTCCAAACAACGATGTCCGAAGTTCAGATTATGATTTCCTTCCAAATCATCCGAGACCTGGTCACCAGGATATGGTGATGTATCTCAAATCGAAAGGTGAAGCTGACCTTCGCGGAGGAGGGACTTCGAGTGCAAGAATGACAGCACCTCTCGTTGCTGCCGCAGCCTTGGTCACACCACTTCTCAATTCAATCGGAATTTCAGTTGAGGCCCATGTCAGTGATATTGGTCAAGTCCAAGCAAAACCGATGAATCTTTGCCCGCCCCAATGGGCATCGGAATTTTGCGAACAATTGAGATGCAGAGACCCCGATGCAGCAAAACAAATGGCAGAACTTATTCAAAAAACTCGAAACGAGAGAGATTCCATCGGTTCGTGTGTCCGTGCTCTGATACGAGGACTTCCTATCGGAGTTGGTGAGCCTTGGTTTGATGGAATTGAACCAGCAATGTCACGTGCACTCTTTGCCATCCCGGCTGTCAGAGGCGTAGAATTTGGACATGGTTTTGATGTGGTCGGAATGTATGGTTCAGACCACAATTCACCTTGGGGTGGGACATCTCAATCTCCAAAACAAACTGGCTCCAAACCTGACGGCGGCCTTGCTGGAATGTCAACGGGATCAGACCTCCACATGAGAATCGCTTTCAAACCACCCTCAAGCATTGCAAAGCCACAAACCACTCTAAATTTGGAAACAAATCAAATCGAAGAATTGGTAGTTCGAGGCCGTCATGACCCAGTTCTTGGCCCTAGAGCTGCTCCAGTGGTGGAAGCAATGTGCAAGATTGTGTTGTTTGACTTGTGCCTTCGAGGTGGATTTCTATGAATGAACAACCAATTGTGATTCATAAATTTGGAGGATCTTGTTTGAGAGATGCTTCCGATATCATACAAATTGCAGGTGTTTTAGAACTTGAACATCAATCACGGAATATCATTGTTGTTTCAGCATTATGGGGAACAACCGACCGATTGATTCGTGCTGCAAACGAACCAAGATACGCTGGCCGTCTTGTCAGTGATTTACATTCCCAACACAAACGATTTTCACCAACCATTGAGACTTCTGAATTTGCCGAAAAATACCACAAAATTCTATCTGGCATGGAAGACTCTCTATCCTCGCTTTCACAGTATCCAGATGACAAAATAGCCTATAACCGACTCTTGGCAGCTGGAGAACGATTGTCGGCACTTGTCGTTGCCAACGAATTACGATCTTTTGGATATGATTCTCATCCACTCGGTGCAGAAGATATCGGGATCTGCCTCAAAACAATCAATAATCATACTGAAGTTGATATCGAAAAAACAAAATTAAGTCTGCAACATGATATGTTGTTTGGTTTACCCATTGTCACAGGATGGTTTGGAAAGGGTCCTGATGACAACATTGCTTTGTTGAGTCGTGGTGGTTCCGACCACACGGCTTCTGCATTATCTGTAGTTCTCGATGCAGAACGAGTGATTTTGTGGAAAGATGTTGACGGTCTTTACCCATTGAATCCAAGATGGAATATCTCTACTCGTCCT
The DNA here is from genome assembly GCA_030827365.1 of Candidatus Poseidonia sp. Lineage (GTDB taxonomy): Archaea > Thermoplasmatota > Poseidoniia > Poseidoniales > Poseidoniaceae > Poseidonia. Next base: position 5,251 of record JAUREO010000063.1, read on the forward strand.
CTTCACTACCTCGGCTACGGTGAGGCACTCGAATTTGCATGTCGAGACGCACCTATTCTTCATACAGGTTCGATTGAGCCTTTGATGAGGCACGGTATTCCACTTGAAATCCGAAATGTTTTTTCGTATGGAAAAACAAGATTTTCAACTATTATTGGCCCTGATATACATTCGTTCAACGGTATCAAAGGTATTGCTTGTGTCCAACATGTCGCTCGGATAACAGTGCACCACGAAGGCATGAATATGAATAACGCCATCACAATGGTCAAAGAAATTCAAGATGGTCAAATGCTATTATATGGTTTGGATGTGCATGGATCTACAGTGAGTTTCATCACCTCTTCATCTCATCTTTCGAAGATTCAATCATTGGTTGACCAATATTCATTCTCGATGACGTCTAAAGAATATTCTGCATTCATCACACTCATTGGTAACGGAATGAATTCTTTTGTCATCAAAGACGAAGAGAAAGTATTCCAAATTGCAGAACACGTATTTACAACTGAACATGGGTTGCATTTTCTTACGAATTCTTCTCAAATTCAAGATGAATTAATAAGTCTTCATCAACTCATTCAAGAGCAAATAACGAATTAATCAGCCTTGTTTTCTCGCATTCTTTGAATGTGGGTTGGCAAGTTAAGGCCAAACATGATACCAACGACAATGAAGACGAACAAAGTTCCCATAGCAACTCCGTAAACCGAAGTAAGTTCAACCGACTCTCGCATTCTAGTGGCTGTGTCGGATGAGAATATTCCAACGAAAAATGGCAAGATTTGGTTTGCAGATAGAACAAACCATGCAAGCAATGTACCAATGATCGGGTTAATAATCAATGATCGGTGGTATTTTCCAACAATCTTCTTTGGATTCATCACATAGACTTCATTGGTTCGGATGCTCGTGTCTAGCATAGAATAGCGGAAGACACCGTTGCTCAATTCAAAGTACATGATCAATAAGACCGAGTAGACAACAACCAAGACTGAAAGCATGGTTGGATTTCCTTGCAAATTGAAAATGTCACTTGAAAGTGATGTTTTGGAGGAGGCAAACCGAAGGATTGCGAGAATAAAAAGCAAATAACTAGCAAGAGAAAATCTTGCATCTCGCTTCAGTGTACCCATAAATCCAAACACTGTTGCTGAAGCAATAATGAGAATCTGCATAATGTTTGCAAATACAAGTGAACCGCTGATTACATACCACATCGTTCCCTCAGGAGGAGAAATCATGTAGGTCAAGAATGCTAAGGCAACCAGAACACCATACACTGCAATTTGCAAGTTCTGGACCATTTTGTCAGGTGGTAAAAATTTCATTTTTGGAACAAGTGGTCCACCAAGTAGTGATTCGACAAAGGAAGGGATTTCGACCTTTGGAATCGCATCCTCTGGAATGTCGGTTCCTAGACCTCCAGTTTGTCCGGCCAACTTCTTTCTTGAAGGTGCTGAAGAACGCACGGTTTTTCCATCGTACAAATGTGCTGTATCTCCTGATTCTTTTGAAATTGTCATCACAGTCACCTCTTTAGAAACCTCTCGCCCCTGCTAAGGCAGTTGAAAGGAGCATATCTGGCTCCCAGTCCATGATGTTCACACCAAGTCCACGGAGTTCACCAATCAACACATCACGTTCGGTTTTCATGACTTCATAGCCCGTCCGATCAAGTCGCTTTGCGTCAAATTCGAATTCAAGAGAAGATGGCGATAAGACAGTTACATCGAAATTTCTTGCTCTAAAGTCTCGAAGTGCATTGACAATGGTTGGGTCATCTTCGAGATTGGATAGGAAGATGATTGGACTTCCTTTGTTGATGTGAGGCAGAATTCTATTGACGACGACTTGGAGAGGGATGTTTCCACGTGCTACAGCTCCAGCCAACTTTGTAAGGATAACATACAACTGCTTCTTTCCAGTGTCTCGGTCAACGCTCACAACTTCGTCGCCATATACGATAATACCTACTGAGTCTCTGCGAGCAAGGAAATATTTTGCCAAGGACGCAGCAGCCCGAGTTGAATACACGAGGGCGTTTCGACTCACAGGACCGGTTTCAGCAACCGCCCTCGAATCGATGATAATGATGATATCAGAAACCGCATCACGTTCACGTTCATTGATCATGAGTTTTCCAGAACGGGCATACGCCGCCCAGTTAATTGCCCTAAAGGAGTCTCCTTCGAAGTATTCTCGAAGAGAATAAAATTCTGAACCAGGTCCAGGTTGACGGATGTTGACAGCACCAGTGAAGATTTTTGGAACCCTTGATTTGACAAAGGTTTCTTTGAGGTCTTCCATCTTTGGGAAGACGAGGAAATCATTGTACACATGGAGTTCTTTCTCTTTGTGGAACATTCCAAACGGATCTTGCATTCGGACAGCGACAGGTCCAAGGCTGTAAAAACCTCGAAGTGGACATTCAACGGTATATTCGATGTATGTTTCTCGGCGAGGGCCCAATTCCATGAGAATGTAATTTGCACCTTCTTTGATACGCATCACTTCTGGAACTCGGTCTCGAACTTCCAAAATTTTGGCAAGGGATGATGTATTTTGCATACGAAGGGTAACGTTTAGTTCACCGTCTTCAAAGAGACGAGCTGAGGAAATTTTTCTCATCGCTACAACGTTGCCTAATGCTACTCCTTCTTCTCCAGTCCATTCGTCTGCTCGTCGACCAGATGATGCCACATCAGCGTGTCCTCCAAAAATTGCAGCCCATGTAAGGAACACGAAGATGACCACTGCAATGGTGACGAGTTGGGAATTTCGGAGGGTAAGACCAAGCAAATACATAGCAACTGCTAGGCTTCCAAGCATGGCTGACTTACGACTCCACATCACAATGCCTCCAGGAATTCTTCAAATTGTATCTCAAACGGTTGGTACTGGTACCTCGCGAAGGATTGCTTGAATCACTTCGCCCGCTTCGAGACCCTTGATTTGATGTTCTGGCTTGAGAATAATTCTGTGAGCAATTGCAAGTTCTGCAACGGACTTGACATCGTCTGGTGTGACGAAGTCTCGGCCTCGCATTGCTGCTGCTGCTCTTGAAGTCTTGAGAAGTGCTTGCGAACCACGAGGGGATGAACCGACGAGTACACGTGGGTCTTCTCTGGTTCTTGCAACAACTTCAACCATGTACATTCGAATTGCTGGGTCCACGTAAATGTCTTCGCATGCTTGTTGCATTGCAATGACTCTTTGTGGGTCAGTAATGACGTCGACATCAACTGCATCTTTTCCACGGTTAATACGTCGGGCAAGGATTTCATCTTCATCGGCACGGTCTGGGTAACCGACGGACATCTTGAACATGAAACGGTCCAATTGTGCTTCAGGTAGCGGATATGTACCTTCTTGCTCGACCGGGTTCTGTGTAGCCATAACAATAAATGGTGCTGGCAATTTATGTGTCACGGTACCGATGGTCACTTGCTTTTCTTGCATTGCTTCAAGCAATGCAGCTTGTGTCTTCGGCGGTGCACGGTTAATCTCGTCAGCAAGAAGTAGGTTACAGAACAATGGACCTGGTTTGAAGGTAAATTCTCCCTTCTTTGCGTCATAGATGTTCGTACCGGTGATATCTGCTGGTAACAAGTCAGGCGTAAATTGTACACGCTTGAAGTCACAACCGAGTGCATCGGCGAATGTGTTTGTCATCAACGTCTTAGCGAGACCGGGATAATCTTCAAACAGAAGATTGCCGTTCGATAAAATATTGATGAGCACATTGTCAATGACGTGTGGCTTACCAATAATCACCTTCTGAACTTCGGCGGCAATCGCTTGTGCGATCGCTCCGACGGCTTTCAGGCGTTCTCGTACTTCTGGGCTGCTTTGGTGTCTTGGCTGGGCCGGCGCTGCCGGTGCTGCTGGGGCTGCTGGCATGGGTG
>JAUREO010000064.1:0-3092 GCA_030827365.1 Candidatus Poseidonia sp.
CAATTCGGGCTTGACCTCCTCCAGAAACACTTCGTGCTTTGCGATTTCGCAGGTCTTTAAGTCGCTCTTCAGTGGTGGACATAGTCTTCCCTAATCACTTGTGTTGCACGAAACCACTTATTGATTGCTCTTGTTTTTCTCAAAAAAAGAACTTCTCAATCCTACCAAATCTAAGAGAGAACGCATGGCTTGATAGGCTGAGGCATTATCGCGTGAACATGGGCAGCCCTGTTCGAGTCGTGGTTGCAAAACCTGGCCTCGATGGACACGACAGAGGTGCGAAAGTTGTTGCAAGAGCATTACGAGATGCTGGTCATGAAGTCATATACACGGGGTTGCGTCGTACGGCTCAACAAATCATTGATACAGTTCGAGATGAAGATGCTGCATTTCTTGGCCTCTCCTCCCTCTCGGGGGCACACAACCACCTGTTTCCCAGAATCTGCCAACTCCTCGTCGAACAAAATATGGGCGATGTGATTGTGTTTGGAGGCGGAATCATTCCTCAAGACGACCGCGAAGAGCTGTTCTCACACGGCATTCGTGCTATTTTTGGCCCCGGAACGCCGACATCTGATATCTTGCAATTTATCGATGAAGCAAGAACACGTCCTGAAGTCGGAGTAGGAGGTTCATCGGATTGGTTTTGGACTTCATCTGCGTAGGTGATTTCGTGACCAGACAAGAGTTACTACTGGCTCGACAAGGTTCTCGTCGTGATTTAGCACGATTGCTTTCACTCATAGAAGATGGTTCATATCTCTTTGATGACATGTCAAGAATCGATGCCTCAAGGGACATGAGCATCGCAATCACTGGCTCACCAGGTGTTGGAAAATCGGTTTTATGCGACCAACTGCTCAATCATTGGGCTTCAAGCGGCTACAATGTGGCACTCCTTGCCGTTGACCCAAGTTCTCCAAGGTCCGGTGGAGCCTTACTTGGAGATCGAATTCGGTTAAAGTCGATTGATGACGATGCAATAAAAGACAGAATATATGTCCGTTCGATCGCCACGAGGAAATCCACTGGAAGTGTACCACTAATTGTTCGAGATATGGCTGCTTTACTCCACGATGTTGGTTACCAACGTGTTCTTATCGAAACTGTTGGGTCCGGACAATCGGAGTTGCGTTGTGCTGCAGTTGCAGACCGAATAGTTCTGGTCGAAGGTCCAGCACGGGGGGATAGCATCCAAGCGGAAAAGGCAGGTTTGCTCGAACTTGCTGATGCAGTAATTGTCAACAAAGCTGACATTGAAGGTGCAAGGAAACATTTTGATGAACTCAAAGAATCACTCGCCCTTGAACAAGATGAACTCCCACAAATGTTTCTCGTTTCTGCACTTGAACAAACTGGTACGAAAGAACTCGCAGACCAACTTTTTAACTTAGCATCAACCCAAAGGGCGAAGAAGTCGAGAATTTACCAACATTTACTCGCCTCACATGAACAACGGCTAACTCAACACCCTGGATTGAATGAGGTTCTTGACCTTATTTTGGAGGGCACTCTTCATATTGATGATGCGTTATCGCACCTTAATGGCAGTTCATGAATCGGATGGAGAACATAAATCCGAAATTGTCGATATGACCAATCCAGTTGAGCAATCCGTTGGGGGGATACAAGGCCACCTGCTTCGTAGAACAATTCATCTCTCCATGATTTGGATTCCGTATTTGTTTTTCGAATTTGGTGAACGAATCGCATCGTCAATCAATTTTGAACGAGATGAGCTTATCGCTTTCTTTCTCATTGCAATCATCGCGGGAGAATTTATTCGATTGAAATTGGGTTTTACTGTGTTTGGCCAACGAGCATACGAGGCACATCAAGTGTCTGCACTTGCATGGGGAGGCATTTCAATCTGCTTGGTCCTTCTCATCGTTCCACACGAAGAATATGCATACCCGCTCATCATTTCTCTCTCGCTCGGCGACCCCTTCATGGGAGAACTACGAAGAAAAAAGGTTTCACACAATATGCTTGTTGCCTTAACACTCGTCCTCCTCGCTTTGATTTGGATGGGTGCATGGCATTTCTTTGACACACCTTGGTGGTTTGTACCAATTATGGCTCCTCTGTGCATGGTCTCTGAATGGCCTCGATATTCAATTATTGACGATAACGCAACGATGTTGCTTATCCCTCTTGCTGGTGTTGTCACTCTTCTGCCGTTCGTAAATTAATCCAGATTCATTAATTCGATTCAATATCTTGAAATGGGAGGTTTTTCACGAAAGGTTGAGGCATACTTATGAGTGAAGAAAACGGAGCAGGCGACCCTCCACAAACTGCATATTTTATCGCATTTGGATTGGCCATTGTATTGCTTGGAATTACGATGTTCAAATATCCATTGTGGGCTCTTTGGTAACCTATTAAGCAAAATTTCAAAAATGAAGATTTTGAGTTTTCACCATGTGTGGCATTGGCGGGATTCTTGGTCAGCCGGATGCTGGCACTGCAAAAAAAATGAACATTTTACAACACCATCGTGGTCCCGATGGTGACCAAATCTTTGTTGATGACCATGTGGCATTAGCACATACACGACTTGCGATTGTGGACCTCGTAGGCAGCCCACAGCCAATACATGGTCCCGGAAATGAGGTCTTAGTCGTCAATGGGGAAATTTACAATCACGCAACATTACGACACCAATTGAAATCCTTTCCATGGAAAACAAAGGGAGATAGTGAATCAATTTTGGCTTTGTACCATCAAGCAAAAAGTCAAGGCCATTCATCACTTTCGGCAAAAGATCACGCAGAGTGGATTTCAAGATTGGATGGGATGTTCGCCTTTGCCCTCTGGGACGGGGATGCTCAACAACTCCTGCTCGCACGAGATACCTTAGGTATCAAACCACTTGTTCGAACGATGATAGAAGGTTCGCTTCTCTTTTCAAGCGAACACAAAGCCTTGCGGGCAGATGAACGGCACCAGCCGAGCATCGACATGGTAGCAATGTCAGCCAGGCTTGCATTTGAATATCCACTGGACGCAACGACATTGCTTCATGGGGTTCATCAAATCCGGCCTGGTACGGTTGAGGTTTGGAAAGTGGGAGATGGCGTTGCTACGCT
>JAUREO010000064.1:3102-9020 GCA_030827365.1 Candidatus Poseidonia sp.
CTCCTTGAGTCATTTACATATTCAGTCGAACAACGTTTGATGGCAGATGTTCCTGTTGGTATTGTTCTATCTGGTGGACTTGATTCAAGTCTTGTCGCTGCAGTAGCCGAAGATGCAGCTGAACGAGCAGGACAGCCAGTGCCTGAATGTTGGACTGTTGCAGAGTCTGAAGATAATCCCGATTACATGGCTGCTCAACAAGTCGCTTCAAGTCTCGACCTTGTCCACCATCAATATGTGATTCAAAAATCAGATCTTGATGGAGCGATTCAGAATCTAGTATGGCATGGTGAAGACCTCGACGTCACCGTCGTGTTTTTCCAACCACTCTTTGAAAAGATGCATCAGAAAGTTACTGTTGGCCTTTGTGGACAAGGTGCAGATGAACTTCACGCTGGATACCCTCGCTACAAGGATATCAAAGGACACTTGCAACTGATTTCTCAACGACTCGACCAAATTGACCACCCATCTGCAAATATATTGCAACAAACTCCTTGGCCTCAAAATGGCCAATGGTACAGCGAGGACCATATCCCCTTAACAAAAAGCGATTCACTTACGGATTTTCTCGATTTCGAAATCAATCATGGACAATTGACAAATTTTCAATTGCGTCTTGTTGATAGGCATTCGATGGCCCACGCTCTCGAAGTGAGAGTTCCCTTCCTCGGCAGACAACATCGTAAGGCTGCTTTGAATTTACCAACAGAGTGGAAACTTCAAAACTCAGGTCTTGAAAAACTTGCACTTCGTAAGGCTGCATCTCATACTCGTCTACCACAAGAGATTGTTTCACGTCCCAAACTTCCTGCTGGAACTGCAACGACGCCTACCCTTCTTCGACAAATATTGCAAGAATACGAATCTCAAATTGAAGAATTAAGACACCATTATCGACCATTTACAAATGTGCTAAAACATCAAAAAGAATTGGCTTTAGGCCTTGGTTTGTTTGAAGCAATGCACATCATAGATGGCGGTAGAGCAAAGAAGCAATCAAGTATTGACCAACTCATTTCGGAGGTTCTTCCATGATGGATTTGAGCAAATTGACCCCCCTCATCGAGGAAAAACATGACGAGATACTATCTTGGTTTGAAAATAAGCGTGCCATGCACCCAAGACCAATTTACGGAAGTGTCGATGTTCGTGATGCTGGATGGAAAGTTGGAGTCGTCGATGCCAATCATTTCCCTGCTGGATTCAACAACATCGATAAATCAGACAGACCTCACCTCGCTGCACTCTTAAGAAACCACATATTGCGGCAACATCCCGACTGCTCATGGGTGCATTTGTATCCAGAATCTCATACGAGGAATCCGGCCTATGTCGAGAATGTTCGCTCAATTCAAATCATGATTGAATTAGCAGGTTTCCATTGCACTGTTGGCTCAGTTGAATTAAGCGACATTGGTTTTCTCAATGGTATCAACGGTCCATTGAAATTGTCGAAGGTTGAAGTTGAAGAAGGCACTGAAACGATGTATGTCAATGATGCAATTCCGTGCCTCATCTTGCTGAACAATGATTTGACAGAACAAATTTTGCCACCCATTACAACACAACAAATCACTCCATCACCAACAATGGGTTGGCATCGTAGAAAGAAATCTGAGCATTATCTTTGCCTCCAACCTTTGGTGCATGAGATGGCAGACCTGCTTGGAATTGACCCTTGGCACTTATTACCGGCATGGTTTGTATCAGAAAACAAGTGTTTGGACGAAGACGCGTGCAAGATAAAACTTGCAAAAGATATCGATGATTTCCTTGATCAAATACGCTCGAAATACAATGCTTATGGAATCGAAAGGACACCTATGGCCGTGATCAAAAACGATAGTGGAACCTATGGTTTGGGTGTGTTGGTTCTCCAATCTGGAGAAGAGTTATTGCAATTATCGAACAGGAAATTAAACAAATTAAGATACGCGAAAGGCGGTGCCAAAGTCGAAAACTTCCTTATCCAAGAAGGCATTCCTACACGATTGTTTACTTCACAAAACACACCCACTGAACCTGTTGGATATCTTGTTGATGGGGATGCTGCATCGTGGTTTTATCGAATGAATCCGAAGAAGAGTGACATGGACAATCTCAATTCACCAAGTGCAGAATTCAAACCGAGGTCTGAAATGGAAGAGCACATTACGAAACATGCAGATACTTGGCATACTCTCGTTGCAGAATTGAGCATGATTGCTATGGGTATTGAATTGCAAAATCAATCTGCCATCGAGGGTGAATCGTGATTCAAGACTTCAAACGTGGACTCTTGTACTTGTCCACCATCACAATCGGTTTGTTATGTTCAGCAACTGCTTTCTTTGGTCAAACCACAGGATTATCAGCGGAATGGATTGTTTCAATCGTCGTTTGGTCGATGTTTATTCAAATTTATAGAACAACAGATAAGAAAGAAAAAATTGAGATGTTAACGGTTCTTGCTTTTGCAACACCCATGGAATTGTTCTTTTCCGAAGTCTGGCTCATCTATGAATACCAAAGAGGTTTTATGCCTTTATTTGTTCCTGCAGGACATTATTTTTTGTTTGATTTGGGTCGTATTTGTGTTCGGCATCTTAGGGAAAAAGTGAGCATCATCGCACTGCTTCCATTGATTCCATTCATTTTTTACGGATTTATTGACGGTTCAGATACCTCAGCTGCATTGCTTTTGATTTTTGTTTTGGCATTTATCAAATATGGTCGTGAATCTGAGCTTTACATCGTCATGGTCTGGTTAGCCCTTTTCATGGAATTATGGGGAACATACCTCACCAATTGGACGTGGTCTTCTCAAGTACCATGGACAGGACTTACGGCATGGAATCCCCCATTACTTGTTGGGGCATTTTATTGTCTTGGGGATGTTCTGGTTGTATGGAGCGTTGCTAAGTTTCAAAGCAATCAGCATCTTCGGTGATACTATGACCGCTGGTGACGACTTGAAGAATAGACGTCAGCAGGAAGCTGTGCGGATTCGGCAAGCTCTTGAACACCAACGTAATCAACGACACGATGAACTCAAAGGTGGCGAAACGGCTGTTGCTTATGTCGAAGAACGTTTGTGCATTGGATGTGACCAATGCGATATCGTGTGCGATGATGATGCGATTGAATTCTACAAAACTCCAATGAAGAGTCCACTTCTTCAAGTCGAGAGCAATAAAAAAGCAAGAATCATTCGTGATAATTGCACTGGATGCCGTCTCTGTGTACTTGCATGCCCAACAGATGCAATCAAAATGATTGACAGGTGATCTTCGATGTCTAAAGAAGGAAAGGAGCCAACTGCACAACGTTTCGGAGGAGAATTTGGACCCTACCGTAAGGAGGGTACGAAAGGAGTTTCATTATCAACATTCAAAACGCTTGTTTGGACTTCGAACATTGGGGGATTACTTCTTGTTGTTCTTGCTCTTGAACTCCTCTTTGTCGTGCAAAATTTCCTTTGGGGATTCATTGCACTTGTCGCTGGCGTTGCTATTGCATTATTCCCCTCAAACTATGAAATCGTTGGGATGGAAGAAGTTCCTCAAGAAGAGCAACGTGATACGAAATGAACGATTCACTTGTGAATTGGTGTATCGACACTCCACTTGCACCTCTTGAGATACAAGTCAGCAATAATGGAATTACAAAAGCGACCTTTGTCAAAAAGTTTCTTCAGAGCGGAGAAGTCGTTTCTCCTTCGATTGAGGCACACATTCTTTCCGTTAAACAATGGATTGAAGCGTATTTTATGAAAAAAGACCTTCCAATGTTAGAATTTGATTTGGCAAGTCTCACCACCTTCCATCGACAAGTGCTTCGCCAACTTTGCAAGATTCAGATAGGCATGACTGTGTCCTACAGCGATCTTGCCCACTTGTGTTCTCGACCGAAGGCGGCTCGAGCCGTTGGAAGTGTTATGGCAAGAAATCCAATTGGACTGATGATTCCCTGTCATCGAGTTGTCCAAAAGAACGGCTCAATAGGGGCGTATTCTGGTTTGAAAGGACCAAAAACAAAGAAACTACTTCTCGCATTCGAATCTCAAAATTCAAGCTTTAATGAATTCATGTCCAGATGAAGTTTGTTTCGAAGTTGCTTTTTTTGCCTCGACTTGTCGGGCAAGGAACGAAACAACATCCAAAATTTCAATATCATCGTATTCTGAACCATCTTCAAACTTCAAACATTCAAAATGCGATACACACTTAGGGCACGAGGTGAGCATGGTTGATGCACCGGTGGCACGGACTTCATCCATCCTTGCGACACGGAGGGCTCTTGCGTTTTCGTTACAAGACATCATGCTTGAAACGCCACAACACATAGCATCTTCACCGTGATGCTCCATTTCAACAATCTTGACACCTTCGACACTCCTGATGAGTTCACGTGGTTCATCATAGATGTTCATTTGACGTCCTAATCGACATGGATCATGGTAGGTTACAGTGGTCTCCTCAGTTTTGAGCGACATGTCAAATCCATATTCTGTAAGGAACTCAGTGGTGTGCATGACTTTGACACCATCAAGTTCGTAATCTCGAGCAAAGGTTCTGAAACACTCTGCACAAGATGACACCAAAGTATCGATTCCGGATTCTTCGATTTTTCTTTGGTTGTACGCTTTCAGTTTCTCAAATACTTCGGTAAGACCCTGCCACTTTTGGTCGTGTCCACAGCACTTGAGGAAATCTCGACCTAAGTAAGAAACTTCGACATTCATTTCATCAAACAATGTAAATGCTGAGGTGGTTGTATCTCCAAGATTCATACTACCTTCATTCACATGTGAAAAGACAAGGTCTTGGTCAAGATAATCCACACAACCTGGGTAATATCCGATGTTTGATGGAAGGGGATAGTCTTCTGTTGCGATGAAGTCTGCATCTGCTTCCTCTTCTGCTTCTGCTGCGAGTACTGCCTGCAAAACAGTGTGAGGAATTTCAGCCTGTGGTCCACCAACAATAAGACTTCGGCGAATGTCCACATAAGAATCGTAATCGACAAGTTGTGGGCAAGCATTGGTACATGCAGTACATGTCAAACAGGAATACAGAGGAACGCCGTCATCTTCATTGTTCCAGGAGTTGTAAATGATGTTGAGTTTGTCTCCACCATTGAACAATCGAACCGGACATGCATCGTCACATAGGTCACAGCCGTAGCATTTGTTCATTTCGAATTCATAGCCTCGAGCCATGTAACGAAGTAACACAAAGACAAGTGCTCCAAATGTTAGACAAGGGATGAACATAGCATAGGTAAGTTTTGCATCCAGTGATTTAGGATTTTGGTGGTAGGCTGGATTTTCGATACTTGTATACCTGTTGCCACCAAGTGCCATTTCAGTCAAGTTGTCCAAGTGAACGGTGTGTCCAGCGAGTTCTTCGGGTGCACTCTCGCTCCAAACGAGTAGAGGCTGATAAGCACTCACACTGAAGAACGTTTCAGTGTATATGCTATCGTTGAGTGCCAATGCACCCACAGCAGCAATTTCAAAAGAGTAAGAATACTCTCCAACTGTCAAATCAACAGTATCACCTACACACCCATTAAAACTGGAAACGACCTTACCTTTTGCATCGGTGATAGTCAAGGTCGACTCAATCATTTGCTGTGTGTTGATATCGTTGATCTTTCGCACTGATGAACGGAATTCACAGGCCACATCGGTAGTGATGGATTCAACGCTTTCTGGGTGCCCTTCTGGGAAGTGAACTGGGTCTTCAGTAATCACAAATGAACCAGTAGCAATCACAGTTTCTTGTCCGCTAATATTCCAAGAACCTGCGGCAGCATTTGTTCCTGTGGAGGGATCTTGTTGACCATTAGCATTTGCAAAGTCAATGATAACTTCGCGTTCAGGTTGGTAAATATTCCAATTGAGCCACGCCGTTGTAGGCACCGTCAGTGAT
>JAUREO010000065.1 GCA_030827365.1 Candidatus Poseidonia sp.
GGAAACTTGTGATGAAATCGATTTGACTCTTGTCGTTGCTCAAGGAGAAACTGAATCAATTCAAATGCCAATGTGGTGGATTCAAGACGATCAACAATGTAGTATTCCTTCTGGGGAATACACACTGGTTGCATCCATTCCAGAGCATGGACTTTACACACACCAACAAATTCAACTTCGACAAGGTGAGGACCTCGATTGTGGTTCAAACCAAATCGAATTTGAAATCGAAGTTGAACAAGTGACTATTGACACCATGAATGTCGATATGACCCTGCAAACATCGGAAGAACTTCCACTACGATGGAGAACGCCCTGTGCCGTTGAGGGTCGCGTGTATGATAGCCAGGACCAAGTCGTTCACATGGAAATGATGGTCTGCGATGATTACGATGGTCGATTAATTTTGGTCCCAGAAAATGCACCACATCCGTTTAACATTGTATTTTCTATGTCGATGACCGACTCGAATCTTGAGGCACTTCAAAACGGTGATTACTCGATTGAGTTTACCACCTCACACCAATTTACCAGTGTTGGAAGAACCAGTATTGAATGGATTTCGGATGCATTAAGCGTCGATCATAATGATATTGATGATGATGGATTTGACCAGGTGTTTGAGCCTATCATTGTTCAGGGTGAATGGCTTGTTTTGAAACAACAAAACAACATCTGCTGGATTCTCCAAACCGACAAGCAACAATACAAACTCTCAGGCGTCACCTCAGGTCTCGATTGGGCCCCACAAGATGGATGGAGTGGCACATACAATATCGTCGAAACCACAGACCAAACTATTGCATGCGATTCAATTGACGCAACGGCTGTTGTAGTCCTTGGCCTGATTGAAGAACAACCACTTGATCAATTTGAATCTGCACCAGTTAGACAACAAAATGAAATTGTAGCCGAACAAGAAGAACTTCTCCCAATAGTCTTCACAGGTGCAGTGGCTGTTGTCGTTTCAACCTCAATTTTGGGTCTTCTGTTTGCCTTTGTTGCTGGGAATGAGTCGTTACGCATTTCAACCACTGCAGCAGGATTGTGGTTCTTTGGCCTCATCGGCAAAACTCATGAAACCTCAGATGGTAAGTACCAACGTGGACGACTTATTGGTTATCTGACTGCAAATCCTGGTTGTCACTTCAGGGCTTTGATGGCCGCTTTGGAAATGAGTAATGGTCAGATTACCCACCACATACGAATCCTAGAGGCAGAAGAACGAATTTGGAGGAAAGGTGATGGAAGGCTTGTTCGATATTATCCGTACACCTCTCATCTCAATCCTGCTACAGCAGATGATGACCTCCCTGTGCCACCTCTTTCACCAGACCCAAATTCTTTACAAGGCAAGATTCTGAATTTGCTTGACCAAGATGGTCAACTGGGTGATTTCCCAACCCAAGCCGAATTAGCAAAACGATTAGCAAAGAGTCAACAACTTATTTCTCATCATCTTCGAACGTTGCAAAATTTCGGTCTTGTCGAAATTAGAAAAATGGGAATTAAGAATCGATACAAGTTGACAAGAGAGGCAATATTCTTGCTTGAAACCACTCCAAATTTCAATGAATAAACTGATATCGTTTGAACCATAGGTTTGCGTTGTATTCAAATTCTCAATCTTTGTGGCTTCATTTGTCCAAGGTGATATTATGTCAACTTCAACCCCAATCGATGAGGTTGCTTGGCAAACAAAATGGAAGGATGCACGGATTTTTGAAACTGAATTGAGTGGCGGACGACCAAAATTTTACTGCCTTGAAATGTATCCTTATCCCTCTGGTAAAATGCATATGGGTCACGTTCGAAACTATTCGATTGGTGATGCTGTAGCTAGATACAAGCGAATGAAAGGTTTTGATGTCTTGTATCCGATGGGTTTCGATTCATTTGGCATGCCCGCTGAAAATGCAGCCATCAAAGAAGGTGGACACCCTCATGACATCACTGAACGTAATATGCATTCCATTATCAAACAAATTCAACGCATGGGTTTCTCCTACGATTGGCGTCGAATGGTCAAAAGTCATGACCCTAATTACTACAAATGGAATCAGTGGTTTTTTACAAAATTTTTTGAAAAGGGCCTTGCGTATCAAAAATTTGCACCTGTAAATTGGTGTGAATCTTGCACAACTGTCCTCGCAAATGAACAGGTGAAAGCAGGTAGATGTTGGCGATGCAATGGCCCAGTGCTTCAACGCGACATGAGTCAATGGTTCCTTGACCTGCCGGCATACGCCCAAGAATTACTTGACGGTCTTGAAAACATTGTCTTTCCCGAAAATGTCCGATTGCTACAACAAGATTGGTTGGGGCGCTCCGAAGGTGCAAACATCACCTTTGACATTGAAGGTGGTCTTGGAGAAATCGAAGTCTACACAACTCGGCCCGATACACTCTTCGGTGCCACCTTTGTCACTTTGGCGCCAGAACATCCACTCGCTTCTCAACTCGTCGTTGGTACCGATGTGGAAGACCAATGGAAAGCCCTTCACGATGAAGTTTCAACAATGTCAGAATTTGATAGAATTAAAAACATGAAGAAAAAGGAAGGGTTCTTCTCTGGACACTATGCCATTCATCCATTAACGGCTGAAAAAATACCTATATGGTTTGGTAATTTTGTGATCGCAAGTTACGGGACCGGTGCTGTAATGGCCGTTCCAGCCCATGATCAACGGGATTTTGAGTTCGCATCAATGTACAACATCCCGATTCGAAGAGTACTTGTCCCTGAACCTTCAATGTCAACTATGGATGAAATGAAGCAAGCAGATGAGGCGCTCGGATTTATGGTCAATTCACCTCTTGATGAATTTGATGGATTGTATGGCCAAGAAGCCAAAGATGCGGTCATTCAAGCGTTGGAACAACAAGGGAGAGGACATCGAACAATCAATTGGAAGATTCGCCCATGGCTCATTTCTCGTCAACGGTATTGGGGAACTCCGATTCCTATCATCCATTGTGATACATGCGGGGCTGTTCCAGTCCCAGAGCAAGACCTACCCGTTCTCTTGCCCAACGATGTTGTTTTTGGACAAGGCAATCCTCTCGAAACTTCTCATTCTTTTGTTCATACTTCATGTCCTTCTTGCGGAAAAGATGCGAGAAGAGAAACTGACACGATGGACACGTTTGTTGATTCCTCATGGTATTTCTTCCGATATACGGATGCAAAAAACAACGAGGTTCCTTTTCATGCCAACATTGCAAATTCATGGATGAACGTTGATTTTTATTGTGGTGGTATCGAACATGCACAAATGCACCTCATCTATGCTCGCTTTTGGACCAAAGCAGTTCGAGACCTGGGCTTGCATTCGATTGCTGAGCCGTTCCAAGAACTCCTCTGCCAAGGCATGGTCAACAAAAGCGCTCCATTTTGCGAAAACTGCAACCTCACACTTTCTGTTGACCATGAAGGCCAACCGTGCCCACATTGCCAAGGTGAATTGTCAAAACGTTCGGCAAAAATGAGCAAATCGCTTGGCAACACTGTGTCGCCTGAGGATATGATTGAACAATACGGAGCTGATACTGTCCGTTTGTTTATCCTGTTCGCTGCCAATCCCACAGCAGGAATGGATTGGTCGGATACTGCTCTTGAGGCAAATCACAGAGTTATTCTCCAACTCTGTCAAATGCCTGAAGCCATTGACCAGTGGGGTCATGACCAATCGTTGATGGACGATTGGTTGGATATTCGAATAGAACAAAGAATTGAAGAATTTTGTCGTGCTATGGATACCTACGATTTACGCAGAGCTGTCGAAATTTCACATTACGATATTCCAAAAGATATCAATTGGTATAAACGTCGAGGTGGAAATAATCGCGAAGTTGGGCATCGTTTATTGAAGAGATGGGCTCAACTCATTGCAGTATCCACCCCTCATCTTGCTGAGGAATGGTGGAAGACCCTTGGTGGTCGTGACTTTGTTTCAACATCCGCGATGGACGATGCATCATCGATTGGTCCAACAGAAATGAATATTCTTCGGCAGGAACAATATCTCAGAGATATTCTTGAAAATGCAAGAAAGGTGAAATCAATTGCCGAGCGTCATCTTGATGGTGAGCCGCAAAGAGTTCACATTCACTTCCCCCAGCATTGGAAAATCGAATTGGCAAAATTTGCTTTGAAGTACATGGATGAAGGTGGGAATGTAAAGAACATCATCGATGACATCAAACAACAAGCCTTCGTCACAGCGTCAAATGTTGGTGCCGTCTTGGGATTCTGGTCCAAGAAAATGCTCCCTCAACTTTTCAAGTGGACAGACGAAGAGAAATTGTATATCCAAGACGGTTTTGATGAATATTCTGCATTGGAACAACGGCTCTCTTTCATGGCACAAGAGCTTGGACTTCAAGAGGTATTGCTCGTCGCCCCAGATTCGGGAGTGGACGATTCAAAATCAGATGCAGCAATGCCTTTGCAACCATCGCTTCTTTACGAATGAGCCTGTTCAACGTCGTCGGTCGCTTCCTCTTCTAATGGGATTTCTGGACTGCTTTGTTCCTCATTCGATATTACAGCCTCTGATTCTTGAGAAGATGGATGTTGAGGCTGGGTTGCATATTGTTTTGCTTGTTTGGGTTGAATTTGGTCCTTGTATACGACCACACCAATCACGCCTGCAATCAACACCAGCACCAAAACAAACATCATCGAATCGTTTGATTCTTCCTCGGATGAATTTGTGTCTGTTTCGGATTGAACCACCTCACAGCCATAATCATCGACTTGGACACCTGGCGTTGTGCTCAAGCAAAGATCTTGGATGTTGTTGATTCCATCCCCATCGTCATCGAGTTGCGATTGACTACAACCAACTGCATTGATTGCATCAAATTCCCCTGTCATCGGACACTGATCCAAAGCGTCTTCTATGCCATCGTTATCATCATCGGTATCCTCACTTGAATCGAGGCAGCCATCTCCATCTTTATCATCGATACTGCTCAAAAATCCAATGACGCCACGAGGACAGTTGTCTGCAAAATCGTGAACTCCGTCTCCATCATCGTCGTCATCATCGATGCTATCGGTGCAACCATCACCATCGTGGTCGCTTGCATTCGGGTCGGTATCCCAATCGATTTCTCCTTTCGGACAGGCGTCTTCATCGTCAGGAATTTCATCGTTGTCATCGTCTTCATCATTGATGTCGTCTTGGCAACCATCTTGGTCATAGTCATTGATGATATTCGATGACCACAATACTGAGTCCTTAGGGCATAAATCTTGAGGTATTGAAATACCATCGCCGTCTTCATCTTCGTCGCAAAGATTACCAATTCCGTCGCCGTCCAAATCCTTTTGATTTGGATTTTCTATGTTTGGACAATTGTCAGCTTGGTCAACAAAACCATCACCATCAGAGTCAATGTCTGAACAACCATCACCTTCAATGTCGTTTTCTGTGGTTGACACCCACCCCACAGGGCCTTTTGGACATAGGTCAAACTCATCAAATATTCCGTCTTCATCATCATCAAAATCTTCGGAATTATCGTAACAACCATCTGAATCATGGTCGGTCATCGCATTGCTGATCCAGTTAATTTTCCCAGGATTGCAATCATCATTATCATCTTGAACGCCATCGTTGTCATCATCATCGTCACATGCATTTCCAAATGCATCCATATCATGATTGGCTTGGTCAACATTGGAAACCAGAGGACAATTGTCTTCACCATCGAGTATTCCATCTTCATCTCTGTCGCTACCAAAGAGCCACATCATCGCATTAGAACCACTTCCCCAATATGTGAAATCGTTCGGCCCATACACGCCATCATTTGTGGTTGTGAGAGCAAGTACCGGGTCTTTGGAGGGCCCAAGAATAAGGTCGGTAGGGTTGTCGTATCCACTTCCTCCGGCATTGATGCTCCAATCCCATGAACCATCAACTTTCTGTAAAGCAAGGAACACATCTGAATCATCACCTGGACTTAAATCGGCGAGTGTGGTTGAACCGAATGTAATTGAGGCAGTTGTTGTTCCTGCAAAATAGGTTTCACCTTGTGGTGTTTCAACGATTCTTGAAGCAGAGTCTTTTCCAGGCCCACCGTAACTTCTTGCGGAAAGCCATTCGCCGTTTTCATTCAAAGATACATCGAAAATATCCACCCATTGGGCATTTGAGAGGGTATAACTTCCAAAGGTGGGGGCTCCAAAATAACTTCCAACAAATCTGAGATTTGTTTGTGTAAGGATGCAATCTTGAATGATTTCATCATCTGCTCCGCCGCCGAGAACATTCCACAGGATACCTTCGTTGTTAATTTTTGAAATAAGAATGTCCGAACCTCCTGACGCGTTATACAACTCGAAATCGGCGCTGATTTGAGATTGGAATGTTAAACCGAGATAGGTAAATCCATCATTCGAAGATGCCATACATCCACGGTCTGAAATTGATGAACCTGATGAATACTGAATAGTTTGAGAAACGTTGCCCGTTTCATTCAGTCGGGCATAGAGAACACTATTTCCATCGTTGACAATGTAGAATTGATTTTGGACAATGAGTGGTGTTGAATGTTGAAATGCAACCGATATCGTGTCATCTGAATGAACGATCATATCGACCACAAAGGATTCTACCTCGGAGTAGAAAGGTTGTACCCATCGCCATATTCCATCAGGAGACATTCGACCGAGAATTCCGAACCCATCCTCGTCGGTTGAAAATTTTCCAATTTCGTTGAGTGGTTCTGGCTCAAAGGAGCAATCAACACCAAATGTTCCTATGCAAACATGACCTGCAATGGCGATATCTCCATCAGAAAAAAGTCCTATCTTTGCAATGGAGTCAACACCATCGCTTTGAAAACTCATCGAACGGTTCCATGTGCCATTGGAATGTAAATATGCAAGCAACATATCTTGTGGTGAACCTTGTGAGTCGTTCGATGTGTGGCCTGAAATTTCTCCGTTAAAGAAGAATGTTTGTTGGAAGTGCCCTCCTGCAAGAAGTAAATCTGAGGACACCGTCAAAATGTCATTGAACACAATATCGGCATCCCCACTTGCAGATGCTAACCAACCTCTTGTTGTGCTGTTGTGCGAAGACAAAGAATTCGAAGATTGTTTAAGAACTTCAGAAGGTTCAATTTCAGTTTGTGAATGTAGAATTGCACTAAAAGAAAACAAATACAAGGAAATGACCAAAATCGATGCAAATCGTCGTGTCATAGACGACGGTCGTCTTTATCAAATATGAAATCATGGTCGTGGCGTTCTTTACATGCATCCCGAGAGTTCAAAGACGGTCGGCCATGAGAAGAACATATGGATGAGTCGAAGCGACGGCCGAATCATCGTTCTTCAAGTCGCTCTGCGAATAGCCGGCAAAAAATGAAAAAAAGGTACGGTACAACTTCAAAAGCCATACTCCAAGAGAGGCACAAGTCAATTGAATTTGAATATCAACAAAGAGCAATGCAACGATTTGACATAGAACCCTCCCTTACTGGGCTTCCAGATGACCTTGGGGCCATCAAAACACATGAACTCTCAATTCAGACAAATCCCGTTTCACTCTCGGAAGAAGGACGTGTTGCATCGTTCGTTGTTGTCAAAGGAGAATGGGGATGGATTGATGGAGAGCGCTACGAAGAGGTCCGAGAATTTGTTTCCAACTCTTCAATGACACTTGACCAAGCACTCTCTCTTCGAAAGGCGATTCTTCAGGAAAAATCTGTTTTTTCTCATCGAATCATGCAGAGTATGGGCGGAAAAATGTATGCGGAATACAAAAAAGGTGTTTCAGTGGTCGAGTTATCAAAGAAATTTGATTTTCCACCAATGAATATTTTTCGAACTATTCTTGAAAAGAAGGGATGGAGTAAATCTAGAATTCGTGATACACTTCGAGAACCTTCCAAATTCAAAGAAAGGGAGCGGAAGGAGTTTGAAGAAGCAGAACGGGTTGACAATGTAGCCAATGTTGACCAAACTGAACGTCACCAAGAAGCGGATAAATTTGAAGACAAGATTGCTGAGTGGTTTGAATCAAAAGGTGTTCGACTTCGAAGGCAGCCTGAACTCATGAGAGAACAAGTTCAAGAGCATGGAAGATCGATTAATACCCCTGATCTTCTCTTCCTTGACCATGTCATCATCAATGGTGTGCCTGTCGCATGGATTGATGCAAAGCACTTCTACGGCGCAGATGTCAAATTTCAAATGAGAAAAACCGAGAAGCAAATGAAGCGTTATTGTGATGAGTGGGGTAGTGGAGCAATTATGTTTAGTCATGGCTTCAGTGCCAACATCTACCTTCCGGGAGTGTTGATGCTCGATTCTACTGAATTAGGCATCACAAAAGAGGAGTGATATGTGCTACCATCGTATTCAAACCCTGTTGATGAACTGATTCTTGAAGAACATCGTGCCAATCATCATTTTTTGATTTCAAGGTTTTAGGAACAATTGCTACTGAATTTCCAAGCATACATAATCGTGATTCCACCAATTCGGAGAGCTCATTTTCCTTGATACACGATTGTATTGTGTTGAGGAGTTCACGTCGTATTGGTTCGGATTCCAACCCCGATGCCTCCCCAAAATGCTTTGATTGCAATAGAATTTCATCCCATTTTTCAGGAGACCAATCTTGTTCAGCAAATTGATTCAACGATTGGATGCCAGCACTCGTGATTTTTGACATCCAATGCTCATCATCGATGTAATTCGACGTGTGGCGATTCTCAGATTCGTTCCACACGAGAAGGATTTTTTCATCAATGCCGAAACTGACAGCTTTTCCTGGCCATCCCGGTG
>JAUREO010000066.1 GCA_030827365.1 Candidatus Poseidonia sp.
CCTAGATTGTCAGTTGCGATATAATTAGAATCTGGCATACCAAAGTCTTTAGCATTATCTAAAACATCGTTAACTGTTCTTTTGATAACTTCCTCAATGCTTTCACCTAAATTGGTCATTAATTTCTCCTACTACTTTATCGAACAATTGTGGAGGTAACATTTCAAACCCAAGATTTTCTGTATTCCATACAGCTCTGCCTTGAGATGCAGCTCGAATATCGTTCGAAAATCCGAACGTTTCTGCGATAGGAAGGGTAGCGACTACGGTTGTAACTGCACCTTCCGAAGGCATATCTTCAATGATACCCCGTCGTGTTGTAACTTCGCGAGTGACTTGTCCAAGCCAATCATTTGGAACGGATACGAACGCCTTTTGCATTGGTTCGAGAATTATCGTTCGTGCTCGCATCATTGCACCCTTGATACCGTTTCGAACGGCAGGAATGGTTTGTGCAGGACCTCTGTGAATAGCATCTTCGTGAAGTTTTGCATCGACGAGTCGAACAAACATCCCTTGAACAGGCTCATCTGCAATCGGTCCTTTAGAACAAACTTCGTTGAATGCTTCTATAATGAGTTCACGAGTTTCATGCAAATTCTGGATACCTTTTGTATCATTGACGAGAACATTGGTGCCGTTGATTGCATAGATCTTTCGCATCAAATCCTTGTCCATTCCAAATTCTCCGAATTTTGAACCAACTTCTTTTGCATCAGATGTTCGAACCGGTCCATCTCCCAAGACACCACTTCGTAGACCTTGAACAACTTCTTCAGATAAGGCCTCAACCTCAAAGTAAAATCTGTTGTGTCGGTTTGGAGATTTTCCTTCGAAAGGATTGCCATGGTTGTTTGATTGTATACCTTCTCTGTAGACGACAATAGGTGGACTCACTTTGACTTTGATGTTTTGTTCTTCCTCAATTCTGTAGACTGTAATTTCAAGGTGCAATTCACCCATTCCAGCGAGCAAAGCTTCACCTGTCTCTTGGTTAGTGGTCACTTGGAGTGAAGCATCAGCTTTTGCTAATGAGCGAAGTGCATCAATGAATTTTGGAAGGTCTTTCATGCTCTTTGGTTCAACAGCGACTGTTACAACCGGGTCAGAATAGTGTCGAATTGCTTCAAACGGTGTGAAGTCTTTGTCTCTTGAGAGTGTTACACCAGCGGCTGCTGAACGAATACCTGTAATTGCAGCGATGTTTCCTGCAACAATTTTTGGTACGGCAATTCTGTCTGCTCCGACCATCATTGAGACCTGTTGAACACGCTCAGCCTTTGCTGCACCGATAGCGAATATCTGCTCACCTTGGTTAATCGAGCCTGAATACACACGTCCTACGGCAACCTCGCCAGCATGCGGGTCCATCCAAATTTTGGTTACCATCATTGCAAGTTCGGCATCTGGGTCGCAATTGACCATCGCTTGTCCAATTGATGATTGGATGTCTCCAGTCCATATGTTGGGAATTCTGTAAGGTTGAGCATTGATTGGGCTTGGCAATTTGCTAACCGCCATGTCGAGCAGAACCTCATGAACTGGAGCCTTCTGAGCCAATTCTTTTTGATTTTCATTTTTACAATATTCAAAAATATCTTTAAATGAAATTCCGGATTTCTGCATGTACGGGACAGTGATGCCCCAATTGTGGTATGCTGAACCAAAGGCAACAGTTCCAGAAGCGACATCTACTTGCCAATCTTTCTTAAATTCGCCTGGGGCGAATTGCTTAATGAGTTTGTTTACTTTTTGGATTGTACCCTTGAATCGCTCCATCATATCTTCTGGAGTGACTTGCAATTCATTGATCAATCTGTCAACCTTGTTAATGAATAATACCGGCTTCACTTTTTCTTTGAGTGCTTGCCTAACAACTGTTTCTGTTTGGGGCATGGGGCCTTCTACAGCACAAGCGAGAATGAAACATCCATCTACAGCACGCATTGCACGAGTGACGTCTCCACCAAAATCGACGTGGCCTGGTGTATCAATGAGGTTGATGAGATAATCCTTTCCACCCACAGAGTGTACCATTGATGCTGATGCAGCGTTGATGGTAATCCCTCTTGCTGACTCTTGTTCATCGAAGTCGAGAACACGAGCAGCTCCAGCAAGCTCATTTGACATCATACCGGCCCCTGCAATGAGGTTATCCGATAGCGTCGTTTTACCGTGATCAATGTGAGCTGCAATACACAAGTTCCTGATATTTGGTAAATCGTGCATGACTTCTGTTGCTTTTTTGATATTGTCTTCTTTTCTTCCCATGGTTTTCACCCAACCTGATTATACTGCCCGACCTGAATAGGGTTCTTAAGTCAAACGCAAAACAGCGACGCTAAGATGCTATCATCGAGCGGAGGCTGCGACTCGCTCCATCTCTTCTTTCTTGTTCACAGCATACGATGTTACATCGCCCTTGGAGGCTTTTGTAAGTTCATTGATGATACATGAAGTGAGTGTTCTCTTTGATTTGTGTGTTCCGTGTTGTGCACCTTTTGCGAGATTGCCGAGTGCAACATCAAGTCTTCTTGACGGAGATGAGTCCACAGCCTTAGGTTGTGCAACTGCACCAAATTTGATGTAGGTAATTTCCTCTCGAGGAGATGCATGAATAATTGCATCAACGAAGGTTTGAAGTGGATTCAGACCAGTTTGTTCAGCAATTTTATCAAGCGCTTGTTCAAAGGCTTTCATTGCACTTTGTTTCTTTCCAGTGTAAGCACCGGTTCGCATGAGTTTGTTGATGTATCGCTCCACAACAGACAATTTGGATTTTCCAAACCACGAGTTTGCGTGACGACCACCTGTGTGAGGGACGCCAACAGTTGTCAGATTAACGTAAGGTGCTAGACCTGGGTCGCTGCAAGTCACTTCACTTGCATCCCACTTTCCAAATACATTTGTTCCAATTCCAGCAATTGGTCGTGTGTCTGCTTCTTGTTCGCTCATTCAATCACCTCATCGAACTGGCTTTTCTTTTCGTCCACGAACCATTTCATCTAGTGAAACGCCGTTGACTTGAATGACCTTGTATCGCACTCCGGGAATGTCACCGTAAGAACGCCCCATGCGTCCTCCGATACCTTCGACCATCACTTCATCGTGCTCATCAATGAAGTTGATTGCACCGTCGCCAGGAGCGAATGCTGTCAATTTATTACCATTTTTGATAAGTGAAATTTTAACTGCTTTTCGTATACCAGAGTTAGGTTGTTTAGCTTCAATACCGACTTTTTCGACAACGATACCCTTTGCTTGAGTTGAACCAGCGAGAGGATCGTGCTTTTCACGACTCTTGAGCATTCTTTTCTTGTAACGGCGATCTGACCATCGAAATTTTTGGCGGTCTTTTGCCATCTTGGCACCAGCAAATAATCCTCGTCCCATGTGTGAACCTCATTCGTGCATCTGCGTCCACTTAGAGCCCCTATATAACCAAATCCCTTTCTCTTTGGAGGTTTGAAACCTAAATGTGAATAACATTCAAGCATCTCCCTCAATACGAGTCATCATGGCGTTTCGTGACCATCTCGGTGCTGCTCAAACTTATTCGCACCCCGTGAGCGTAATTCATGAGATGCGAGATGTATCGGAAAACATGGCTCATGAGATGGTAATATTCGACCAAATCAATGAAGCTCCAGGCCATCGAGCTATCATCAATTTGTTAACAAGGGAGCGTCTCTGTGAAGCAATTGGTATCTCTCCTTCGGATTATATTGACACGCTTGGGTGGGCTATGAATAACCCAATCAAGCCACTACACATTGATTCAAACAATGCATTATGCTTTGAAAACATGATGCAAGAAATTGACCTTTCGTGTTTACCGATTCCTCATCACTGGAAAGAAGACAGAGGGAGATATTCTTCAGCAAGTATCATCATTGCTGAAGATAATGGAATTCGAAATGTCTCCTTCCATCGACAATTTCTTCGAGATAAATCTCATTTTGTCGTTAGGCTTGTTCCAAGGCATTTGAGGACGATGGTCATGAATGCAAGAAAAGAGGGAAGGCCTGTATCTATTGCGATTGTAAATGCTCCTGACCCCGTTGTTCTCCTCGCTGCTGCGATGTCATTTCATGAAAATCTTGACGAGTTAACCGTAGCTGCGGCATTGCACAAAAAATTATACGGAAAAGAGTTGGAAGTCACAAAAACACCCAACGGGATTACCGTTCCAGCAGACTCGGAATATGTCCTATGGGGTGAGATAACCTTAGATGACGATGCAGAAGGCCCTTATGTCGACATTACCGGCACCGTCGATGATGTTCGAAATGAACCAGTCATACGCGTTGATGGGATATCTCATAGGAATAACCCAATTTTTCACGCACTCATTCCAGGGGAAGCTGAACACAAGACTTTGATGGGTCTACCCCGTTCGCCAACAATTAAATCAGCAGTCAATCAAGTTGTCGAGTGTCTTGACGTTCATATGACTGAAGGTGGTTGTGGGTGGCTTGCAGCCGTGATTAAGATACGTAAATTACATCCCGATGACGGGATCAAGGCAATCCAAGCAGCATTTGATGGTCATAAAAGTATGAAGGTCGTAACCGTCGTTGATGAGGATATTGATATTACAAATCCAGTCCGTGTTGAATGGGCAATGATGACGCGATGGCAACCAGATAAGGATACCATTATTTTATCACAACAAAAAGGAAGTTCACTCGACCCATCACGTTATGATGACGGTAATACCTCAAAAATTGGATATGATGCAACAATTGATGCAGATAAAGACAAGACGGGATTCATGTCGGTCCAATTCTGAGCGTGATTTTATGTCCAATCAGGAGACCTCACTTCATCCTCGACGAAATCTTGGAAATCGTTATCGAAGTAATGCATTGAAATTTTTGAGGCTTGCTGAATCCGATGAATCTCATTTTGTAGAAAATATGAATTGGTCAGAGCAAAATGCTCGACAAGCCCTCCTTCATGATTACACAGATTCACGAAATTGGCTATGCCTTGTTGATTTAAAATTAAAATTAAATGATGAAAGTGGGTTGCATGCCGTCATCAAAGATTTGTTTTCAGTTCTTGGAAGAGACCCTGAACAGATCTCTCAACTTGACCGAATTAATTTCTTATCTCACGGAAAAGAATTGGTAAATGCCGCACTACTCAAAGACCCACTTGAACCACAAGAATGGTGGGATTTGGTGGTGTCACTGAAACCGAAAGACGCAGTATCTGACTTTGTTTCTCGATGTCAACGCTTGGATTTCCGTGATCAACGAGCTAATATCATCTTTTCACGACGCCTCGATATATTAAGTCATCAAGGATTTGAAGAGGAATTCCTGAACGTTGCCCATCATCTCTTAGCACATCGACCACAAAATCATGAATTGTGGTTGCAAATCGGTAGGTCTCATGAACGAAGAAAGGAATTCGATCAAGCGTGGTTGTGCTACGACCATGTTCAACAACTGCGTCCACACATAGGAGTAAGAGATGAATTTCTTATGCGGTTGACTTCAGAAATGGATGGGTTGGGCAAGAAATCATGGACTGCACCTACGGTTGAAGACCGAGAGGCATTTTTGCAAAAAATGGAAAAACTTACGAGTCGTTTGAGAAAACCATTCTCTCAGCCTCAAGAGACTCAACAAGATGAGGAATCCACGGTTTCAAACGATAAGCAGAGATTGATGGAACTCATGACAAACAGCAATTATGAGGAGGCATTTTTCTACGCTCGCCGACTTGTATCTCAAGGAGAAGATTGGGCATCTGAATATCTTTCAGACATTCAATCGAAGTTAGGGTGATCCGAAAATGAAACCCGTGTTCGTCCTCGCTTGGGTTACACCCTCCTTAACATCATCATCGAGTCAAGGCTTCCTAACCCCTACGGTTTTTGTTGAACATCCAACAAGAGGCTGGGAAATTCCAGGAGGGCATATAGAAGAAAATGAGACGCCTGAACAAGCCGTACACAGAGAGTTGCTGGAAGAAACTGGATTACATGGTCGTATTCATTGTTGGAACAAGACCTATTACCCCGATGGATGGGTTGCTCATATTATCGTTGATGATAAAGTGACTCAAGAGCCATGGCAAGTGGTTGACACATCTGTATCTTCTATACAGTGGTGGACAGAAATACCGCCAGTCAAACAATGGACAGTAAAAGAATTCCAAGATCTACATGCCCATTTTAAGAGTTGTCAATCAAACTTGAGATAATTTCGATAAACGATTATTCCACTTTGATATCAAATCAGAATCGGTGGCGACAGTTAGACATAGAGCCGCAAGGATTGGGTCTTCCACATTGTTTGGGTGGCCAAGAAGAAATTGAATCGAATCAATTTCATCGAGATGGAGTGCAATCCGAACGAGGGCTTGTAAATCTGGGCGATGAACTCCGCTAAGTACCCTATCTACATGTTGCACGCACCAAATAAATACTTCTTGAATATCACTCGGATGAACCGATAATTCTGGAAGTGAAGATTTGAGGTCTCTTGGTACGCTTTGGTCAGATTGAATGTTCATTTTTTGTGCGTTTTCATTTTGATGTGCTAAACTTATTTCAATAAACAGAGTTCCAGCTTCAATGGCCATCAACGTTTGATGAGCGATTATACTGTGACAATGTGCATTCCAAGCATGACGTGCAGCGTCAAATAAATGTCCAAGCCCATAATGAATTCTACTTGCACCAAGTCTTGAGATTGCAATGGTTTCATGGGCATGTCCACCATAACGAGATATATCACCATACACCTGTAACGCCATGAGTTGTTCACCTCTTGCTAAGTGAAATGCAGCTTTGTTGAGCAATGATAAATCATGATCTTTACTGGCCTTACTCACAGATTTCAAACGGGTTTCAGCCCAGGTTAGGTCGGATTCAGCTCCTTCAAAATCACCTTCCTCGAATCGAAGCAGGCCTCGTTCCATCCTCAATCGACCTTCTAAATGCACATCTCGATGTTCTTTGGAAGTACAAATTTGAATCGCTTGTTCGATAGAATTCTTGAGACTGCCATCTCCGGCAATTCTTGATTTCACGACATCAAGAACTGCACGTTCCGATTGGACGAGGTGTGGATAGCACAGATTATACAGAACGTATTCTTCTAAATGTAATGCTGCCTCTGCAATAGAGAGCAGATTGAATTGAGGGGTGTCACGAATAGTATCATGAAACTGATCGAATGTTTCAAAGGCCCCATTATTCCATTGCTCTATGAATTCAATCGGATTTGAATTCATCATTTCATCTCCTTTGGACTCTAGCTAAAAGGTCTAAAAAAGCAGTTTCAGCGGCGATTGTGTCACAAGGGCCAGTCCAACCAGCTGCACCGTCATGCCCTCCCCCTTCGCCACCTAATCTTCCAGCAACTTCTTCCATGATTGAGCCGAGTTTGACCCCGTCGAGAACTGCATTTCGTTGAGCACGACCAGTGAGTCGTGTTTCGCCATTTCGATGACGGGTGATTAACACCACATCCGTTTGCAATCCACGCAACATCGTAGCTATTTTCGATTCTTGAGTACTTGCTCTTGTCATCGCAAGACTCCATTGGCCTGCTTGTTCAATTTTTGTGCGGTTTAATCCTCGAAGCAGAACACCTTGCTCGCTCACCGTCAGGTCTTCTTGCTCAATATATTCAAAAAATTCTTGGACATCGATGTTGGCATGTTTCAAAATTCGATCCATGGCAGAAAATGCTCCATGGTCAGCAAACTTGAATCGACCTGTATCGGTGACGAGTCCAGCGATGAGTAATTTACATACCGGAATTGATAATGATTGATGATGGTACTGTTCAAGAAATTCAAAGACGATTTGTGTGGTTGACCTTGCATCAAGTTGACACAACAAATCACCCTGCTGTATCTCCCAATTATTCGTAGCGTGATGGTCAATAATGCATTTAGGAACATTTGGGAGCGAAAGCCCGGTTTGATTTTCTGCTGCAGCATCAACAACAATCACGGCAGAGATTGAATTGGGCCAAGTCGTATTATGCTCAGACAGCGTTCGAAATGGAGCATCTAAGTCAATTGCAAGACGTTTGGCGAGACGATTCATATGTAGTCCACAAGCCATCATGTTTGGATGTATAGACGACAGTGCGATGGCTGAACCAATTGTGTCCATATCTCCATTTTTTCCGCATACAACTGCGATAGCACCTTGATTTGCATAGGAATGAATCCAATCATTTAATTCATCAAAAATGGATGAACTTTGAATTGAATTCATTCTTTTTCCTCTTTCAATGCGGCTTTTAGTTCATCGTATTTTTCAATCAACTGCTGTTCTCTCTCCATGATTCTTTCAAGAGATGTTGAGACTAATTTAATTGTGTGTTCAAGGTCTTCAATGAGTTTTTTACGGTCATGAACCTCAACCATTACCCCCCCGAGTTGGCGAAGAATTGCTTTATCCTCAGGTTGTTCACGTATCGCAACAACTGTGTTTTCAAATTCT
>JAUREO010000067.1 GCA_030827365.1 Candidatus Poseidonia sp.
GGAAACTGTCTTACCCTTTCCTTCATTCGACATTTTTTATCCCCCAAATGCCAGTGGACACTCCACGCTCATACCTTGGAAGTCAAGACACTTCATGACCGTTGCGGCATAATTTGGTGCAATTATGCTGAGTTTCGATTCTTGGCATCTTCTGCTTTTGCAACGGCAATTCCATCTTCAACATCGACACGTCGAAGTAAAATGGCACCTGCTACAATCAAGAGTGAAATTGCAAAAATTCCAACTCGTGAGTCAAACATCACCGTCATGACTGAATAAATTAGAGGCCCAAGCAAAGCGGCTACCTTGCCGAAGAATCCAAAGAAACCAAAAAATTCTGCAGATCGTGTTTCAGGAACCATTTGCCCAAACATCGAACGTGCAAGACCTTGAGAGCCACCTAGTAGGGCACCAGCAAACACACCGAGGAGCAAAAATTGGTAAAAAACTGTCAATCCGAGTGGAGCCCAAACATACTTCCTTGCATTTTCTGGTATGAAGTCCAAGATTCCATCACCCAAATTGGTTGGATGGTCTATGCCCAAACCGGTTTGGCCATCAAATTCCCCACCTGTGACACTGTATGAAAATCGTGATTCACCCATAGAGACTTGCAAGCCAGAGAGGGTTTCAGTTGTCAAATCAACACGGATTGGAATCGCTTCACCATCGCCATTAAACGCCCATTCAACCGCAATACCTTGACGTTTTACGTCTGTGTTCTGTTGTACGGGTAGAATTTCCCTGTATTCCAATGCCCAAATTTGTTCATCATCATCAGGAAGTGCTGCAATACTATTCACTCCCTCTCTTGCTTCAGCAAAGTAAGAAGTTTCGTTTTCATCCCATGTGTAATGTATATCGTACTCATCTGGGGATTCGAGTTCAAGGGGTGCAAAACCAAGGGCCGCAACAATGACAACACACCAGCAGACCAATGAAAATTGTAATGCATTTTTTGTGCCCCACTTCTCGGCAAGTTTTGTAAATCCGATAGCAGCTGGTGCTGCTACGAATTGAATGATGAGAATAGTAACAATAAGGCCAGTCGTTGTGATGCCAAGCACAACCACGCCAAACACTCCTGCAAGAGCCGTCACCGAATTGATACCATCGATAAAACAGAAATATGCGAGCATGTAAAAGAATAATGTCTTGAAACTCTGGATGTCCATGAGGGTGGCTTTCACTTGTCGCAATGCCATTTTTGTCGAATCTACAAGGCCCATTGGTTCCATTTCATTTTCAATGTGTGGTTCTGGAACCATTTTGAATGTCATTTGAGCAAATCCGAGCCACCATAGACCGGATGATGCCATAACAAATGGAATGACCCAAGAACCTTCAATAAGCGTAATCATAGCAAGGTGGACAACCAATAGAAGTCCGCCACCAAGATATCCTGATGCAAATGCCTTATTTGAAATCGAATCCATTTCAGACTCATCACCTATGTGAGGTAGCAATGCGTTGTAAAACACGCCTGCACCATTCAGTCCAACGTTAGCGAGCATGAAGAATATGAGAGCCCAAACCCATTGGAAAGATAAGCCCAGATAAGGTGAAAATGCTAACAACACACATGATAATGAACCTACGAATGTAAGAATCCGTAGCCACCAAATTTTGATCATCCTTTTGTCCGCTATCACTCCCAACGAAGGTGCACATACGGCAACAACTAATGCTCCTATCATCACGGCTGCCGAAAACATTGCATCCGCAGTCCATTCCGAACCTAGAATTTTTGTTGATATCCCATTCGCACTCGCAAATAGGTAAGCAAACCATGCAGGGAAAACTGCTGTTGTCACTGAAGTTTCAAATGCACTTTTACCCCAATCGAATGCGCAGTACCCTCGCACTCGGTGATCTTTACTGTTGATGACTTCTGCATTGTTCATGAGGTTAAGATGTTTAGTTAGTATATGAACTGTTAGCCTACACGAAAGAAAAAATCAGTGGTCTCGGATGATTTTGTATCGTCCAAGTGCTTCCATCCACATAATTTCTTTGCCTGCTTCAATGTTCATTTCAGATTCCATCGGCAAAATCATCATCGAATGGTCACGCATGTTCATGGCATGGACTTCATTTCCATCGATGTGCGTCACCATTGCAGTGCCTTTTTCGATCATTGGCACGTTGATGGTATCTGTAACTGTTCCAACATGAGAAATTTTCTTGTCGGTAAAAATTGATTGCAACTCTAGACGTGCTTTTGCTGAACCGTGTTTGCCTGGTTTGGACTTTGAAATGCTCAAAATTTTGTATGCTTCTTCTTCTACGACGCAAAATCTACCTTCTTTTAGCGTTCGAATTTCTACTCTGTCTGTGCCAGGCATTGTGTTCCCTCAAAGCCTCGTCCACAATGGGATTTATGACAATATCCCTTGATTTTCAACAAGAGTTGTATTTAATCACTATAAGTCTCGAATGTCAAAACGCATTCCGGTTTGCTCCATGGTATGATTTATTATCAAATCAATCAACTTTTGAGCAACTTCTTGCGGTGAACTTAAATCTCCGCTGTCGAAATAATTTTGAAATGTATGCCGCAAAGGAAATTTTTCTTCAGGTGCATCACGAATAGTTTCTTGCATAGCTGTGTCCACAATCCCAGGTGCGATTGAAATTGCACTTATCCCGTCCAATTGCCCTTCGACAGCAACCGCTTTTGCCCACATATCCAATCCTGCCTTTGAAACACAATACGCGCTCCATGAATGCAATGCACGAATAGATGCACCACTCGATATGGTGACGATTCTCGAACGCTTAGCCTCTTGAAGTCTTGGCCAAAGCAATTGGGTCATGTGTTGGACTGATATGAGATTCAGTTCTATGTTTTCAGACCACTCATCTATAGAAATCTGATGCATGAAATCAATAGGCGAAATTCGACCAGCATTATGGATCATTCCTCGTATTGGTTTGCCAAGGTCGAGGATGCTTGAGCAAAGTGATTCAACATCAGAACGAAGTGTCAAATCTGCAGGTATAACCGTTACATGGTCGATTTTTCGAAGCGCATCCAATTCTTGACTCTCTCTTGAAGTTGCAATGACGTTGAAATCTCGGTCAAGTAATTCGTTTACGAGCGCTCTGCCTATGCCCTTTGATGCACCAGTCACTACCCAGAAGCCTGTCATTGAGAAGCCTCAATTATAGGTGTAAAATCCACGTCCTGTCTTTTTTCCGAGTAAGCCAGCATCGACCATTCTTCGTAAAAGAGGTGCTGCACGATACTTTGAATCTCCAAATCCATCGTACAACACATCCATGATGTGAAGAACAGTATCAAGGCCGATATAATCAGCAAGAGCGAGTGGACCCATTGGATGATTCATTCCAAGTTTCATGATTCCATCAATTGCTTCTCGGGTTGCTACTCCTTCTTGCAAACAAAAAATTGCTTCATTGAGCATCGGGCATAAAATCCGATTTGAGATGAACCCGGGGAAATCTTCTGATGTAAGTGGTACCTTACCCATTGACTCTGCTGCTTGAACAATGGTTGCATTTGTTTCTGCACTCGTTTCCTCACCGTTGATAATTTCGACGAGTTTCATGAGGGGAACAGGGTTCATAAAATGCATTCCAATGACACGGTCTGGCCTACGAGTTGCACCTGCAATTTTGGTTATGGAAATGCTTGATGTGTTCGTTGCAAGGATGGTGTGGTCGGGACATATCGAATCAAGTTCCTTGAACAAATCTAATTTCCATTCAAGAACTTCAGGAATGGCTTCGACCACCAAATCAGCATTTTGGCATAAAGAGCGATCGGTGCCTGTTGATATTCGAGCTATGGAATCGTCTGCTTCGGATTGAGATATTTTTTCCTTACTTACAAGTTTCCCAAGAGAAAATTGAATGGTAGCCATTGCTTTTTCGAGGAGTGCGTCGTTCATGTCGATGAGAACAACTTGGAACCCTGCAGAGGATGCAACCTGTGCAATTCCATTTCCCATTTGTCCTGCTCCGATAACTGCAATTGTCTTGATATTCATGCCTTCACCCAAAAGATGCTCTACTATCATGTTCAATAAGTTGCGGTTGAAAAATGATGAACCGAGATGAGGAAATTGGTAGCCCGACTCGGATTCGAACCGAGGTCAGCGGGACCAAAACCCGCTATGATGGACCCCTACACTATCGGGCTGTGTAGTCCGTGCGAATCGCAATGTCTTTTTTGGTTTGTCGGCTTTAAAGCCATAAAGAATCGTATGTTTTACTCGGATTCTTCGATAGTTTCTTTCTTCATTGGAGTAGGATGATTGCTTGAAGTAAATGCCGCAGGAAGGAACAATGAAGACCATGTTGGACGTTCCACATCACCACCTTCATTGACTGCCGAACGTAGTGTCATGGAGATGAAATCAATAATGACAACAACAATGAAAATGATGATCAACAATGCAACAACTTTGTCGTATTGGGCAAGTTTGAGGTAGGTGTTGAGATACAGTCCAATCCCTCCAGCACCCACGAGCCCAACAACGCTACCGTGCCGCACATTGTATTCAAACATGAAAAGCACATGACTAAGTAGATTGTTTGCAGATTCTGGGATGGCAACAAGCCAAGCAGTTTCAAAACGATTCATCCCCGTGGCTTTGGCTGCTTCAAGAGGAGCATTTTTGATGCCTTCCATCGACTCAAATTGCAATTTCCCAAGATAGCCAACAGTGTAAAATGTCATAGCAAAAATTCCAGCAAGAGCACCTACATCAAAGATAATCATGAACAAAACAGCCCAAATGATTGCTGGTAAACTTCTCATGCCTGCAAGGAGAATGCGGGACGGTAAAGCAAGGTAAATTGGGCTCAGATTACTTGCGGCTAATACGGACAAAGGTAACGAAATGAGGAATCCAAAAACCGTTGCAATGAAAGCAATCTTCAAGGTTTCAACAATGCCAAGCCATGCTACAGAACAAAAAATGTCAAGTTTTGAGTCACAAATTGGATATGATTGTGCCTCCAAAACTTTCCAATTCGGTGGCCATAAACTTTCTTCAAAAAAGATGACCAAGTTGCCCCAACCTCCAGTTAGACGACCCCACTCGCCAACCAAGTCGAAAAACAAAAAAATGGAGAGTAAGAAAATGCAAGAAACAATCAAGAAGAATCTTTTTTGCATCTTTAATCCTCCTCAATCAGTCTTCCATCGTGAATTTTCCAAATCCGATTCGCAACTTGCCTTGCTAACTCTTCATGATGCTCAACCATGACTAAAGCAGAATTTTGTTTGTCAATCACATGTTGAACTGCACTCATGACAATTTCAACATTATCATCATCAAGTTCTCCAAGAAATTCATCTGCAAGAAGAAGTTTAGGAGCTTGAGCAATCGAACGTGCTGTTGCAACTCTTCTTTGCTGGCCACCCGATAAAATTCGAACAGGTTGTTCGGCCAAATGATCAATCCCCAGTGATTCTAAACAATTTGTCACTTCTTCATTGAGATCTTTCGGAAGTGGAAGGAAGGGTAAATGCCATTTTGATAGCCTCACCCTCGCACCCATCTCAACATTGGCACGAACCGACAAATTCCCCACAAGGCCAAGACGTTGTGGTATGTAACCAAGGCCACCACGTGGTTCTACGCCTAATTCGACATCACCGGATAAAGGGCGAACAAGGCCTGCAATTGTGCGCAGCAATGTCGTTTTTCCTATGCCTGAAGGACCGAGAATGGCGATAACATCCCCTGCGGCTATCTCGATTGTAATGTCTTGCACAAGTGGCTCAACATATCCAATGCTCACTTCATGAAGGTGAGCGAGTTCCTCATTCATGTTGTAACCTCAGGATGTGTATTGAGCAGTCAAATATTCCGAGATCCCTGGGACATGTTCAATGAGGCTACTGTAAGAGCCCAAATGCTCTTCTGTTGTTGTTTCAACGATGCCTGGCGTATTGAGAATTTCAACGAGTATAGATTGACCATCTTCGGAATTTTCCAAATCCACAAGAGCAGATACTACAGCGTTGCGAATTGATTCATCTACGGTGGATGGATTGTACATCAAAGGATGACTTGGTGCTTGGCCAAAAGCAGGTAATGCAACATATCTTGCCATGTCGAGACACCAATCTTCATTTTCTTCCACATTTGAAGAACCACAATACGTTTCAACTGAAGAGTCTTTCACAAAAGCAACTTCCCCAGCACCTTCAGATAAGCAACGTAGTGCACCTCCATAATTGTAGTAAGGTGTACCCGAATCGGGAATGATGGCGTCTTCAGAAAAATAGTGGAAAATGGTATTTCTTATCGATTCGATGTCATTTGGGTCACCCACCACTTCAGTGTAATTATTTGCAATCAAATATCCCATTGGAATGAGCATTCCTGCTGATTTTAACCATCCAGTGTGGCAGGAATTTAAACCCGCCAATTCAGAAAATGGATCGGTATTGGGGTCATCATCAAACATCGCTTGTGCTGCAGCACTGTCGTTGAGAACCCATGCTTGTGCGTTGTAAAATGTTCGCCCGTCGCTGTTTTTGTCTGCAGCCATTACTTCTAGGCCGTATTGCTTCCATCCCATCCAACCCGAACCACCGTCAAGAAATGCCATATCAGCACTGCCAAATCGTAAGGCCTCAAGGGCGAGGGCACCGGAAGTTATAGGATAGATTTCAACCTTGACTCCGATGGTTTCTGTTAGATAATCTGCAAGTTTTTGTGGATTTTCATCGAAATCAGTATAATCATCCCTTACTGAAAATGCAATTTTAATCACAGTTTCATCGTCGTCACTCAAACATCCACTGAGCAATGAAAAATGAAGCATTAAGAAAACGAAGACAACTCGTAATGCCGGCATAGATCCACCACTGATTTAGGTTACCCTAAAACACGTGAAATATAAGTTTTAGGTAGCCCTAAAAATTAAAGATACAACGCTTCGAATGGAGTGCCCTTGAGCACGATGCTCGCACTCTCTCGAAATTGATCTAGCGAAAGTCCAAATTCTTGTTCGTACAGCAAAGATTGTAGAGCCATGTCAAGTTTATCCATGCACTTCACGAATTGTGCTTCTTCGGTTTGACCTGTTTCATATTCTTCGAAATAAGCAAGGTGCA
This sequence comes from Candidatus Poseidonia sp., assembly GCA_030827365.1. Lineage (GTDB taxonomy): Archaea > Thermoplasmatota > Poseidoniia > Poseidoniales > Poseidoniaceae > Poseidonia. Next base: position 7,100 of record JAUREO010000067.1, read on the forward strand.
TTTGGGCAATTTTTTGAAAGGCTTGATGTTCAAGTTCTTTTTTATTTGGAATGTGTTCCTCAGGCGTAATGTCCCCAATGACGACTTCGGCGAGATCGTGAAGAAGGCACATTTTCATTATTTTTTCAAGATCAAGATGTTCTGGGCATAATGTAATTGCAAGAACACCCATCGACCAAGAATGACTTGCAACAGATTCAGGATGAGATATGCCGTGACGAATCCAGCCCTGCCGTGATAGATGCTTTAATTTCATCCATTCGAGTACATTCTCTTTCATGGACAAAGCCAAAACGAACACTCAATAAAGACTACCGTCACGTCAATTTATGGAAACACGAGGTCCAGATTGGTGGCCCGATGCAGTCTCATTTCTTCAACAAGATGAATTACTCAAAAATGCTGTCGAAAAATATGGAACATATTCTATATCATCAAGGGATAATTTGTTTCAAACATTGATAAAATCAATAGTTGGACAACAGATTAGTGTCGCTGCTGCTGATTCGATTTGGAAAAGACTATCAGAGCATATTGGCGAAATGACACCAGAAAATGTACTCCTAAGAACTCAAGAAACCATAGCGACTTGTGGCGTGACACGACCTAAAGCAAGTTACATCTACGGTCTGGCTGAACAAGCAAGCCATTTGATTGAACAGCCGTATGACCACATGAGCGATGAAGAAATCAAAAAGCACCTTATTTCGTTTCGAGGCATAGGACCATGGACTGCTGAAATGATGCTCATGTTTCACTTCCTTCGACAAGATGTATTCAGTATTGGCGATATTGGTCTTGTGAGGGCTGTTGAAAAATTAGTTCCTGAGGTTTCTTCAAAAGAAGAAATTCTTGCTATTTCCGAACGATGGAAACCGTACAGGACTGCTGCTTCATGGTATTTATGGCGAACCATCGACCCTGAGCCTGTCGAGTATTAGTTGTTGAACAATATTTCAATGAAATAACTTTAATTTCTATGAATACTAAGATAGTGTATGGCGAAAGAATATGATATGGCACCAGAAGAACCAAAATGGAGTAGAAGAGCAAGAAGTGATTGGATTGAATTGCTCAATATGGCTCTCTTCGTCACAAGTCTTTATTTTTTAATAGTGAATTATGAAAATATTTAGCTTTTAAAGGTTGAACAGCTTGTTATTTCTTTCATAATTTAGATAGATTTTCTACTGACTTAGATTTTGATTTAGTAAAAAATTATGACAAAA
>JAUREO010000068.1 GCA_030827365.1 Candidatus Poseidonia sp.
GGTGGCATCTTTCCCACTACCAATTTTGACGGTTTTGGCATCTTGAAATTCTGCCCAGCCGTGAACGAGTTCGGCACCAGCATTCTTGAGTAGTGCTTCGACACCTTTGTTGAGGCGATTGACAATCTCTTCTTTCCATTCGATAAGGCCAGCCATCTTGAGTTCTGCAGGACCTGGGATTGTGATACCCATGTGGCCTTTATCGGTGGCATGTTCTGCCAATTTGTGAAATGTATGGGCAGCATGAATGAGTGCCTTTGAGGGAATGCATCCTCGGATAAGACAGGTTCCTCCAGCCCTTTCACCTTCGACAATGATGGTTTTGAGACCGAGTTGTGCTGCACGAATGGCAGCCACATAGCCACCAGGTCCAGCACCGACGACGAGAACTTGGCATTGCTTTGTTTGCATACGATCACATCACATGAATATGGTTGCAGGATGCTCAAGATATGTTTTCAACAATTGAACCAAACTTGCACCGTCATGACCATCGACAACTCGGTGGTCCCATGATGATGAGAGGTTCATAATTCTTCGAACCACAATGTGTCCATCTCGGACAACGGCACGTTCTATGGCGTTATGAACACCGAGAATTCCAACTTCGGGTTTGTTGATGATTGGAGTAGCACCAAGACCACCAAGTCGACCAAGACTTGTGATGGTAAATGTTGAACCAGTCAAGTCCTCGACGCCTGCCTTTCCATCTCTTGTTGCTTGAGTAACGCGGCTCATTTCAGCCGCACTCTGCCAAATGTCCATGGCTTCAACATGCTTTACAACTGGAACATACAGACCACGGTCGGTTTGAGTGGCAATTCCGAGATGAATGGCTTGATGTCGGGTGACAACACCTGCTTCATCGTCATACAGTGCATTGCATTCTGGTCGCTTGCCGAGTGCCTTGACAAGTGCTTGCATAATGAATGGCAAATAGGTTAGTTTTGGGGCTCCTTCGGGCCTAGTTGCATTGAGGTGCTGCCGAAGTTCCTCAAGGTGAGTCACATCAACTTCCTCAAAGTAAGAGAAGTGAGGGATCGTGCTGTAGGAGGACATCATGCCGTCGGCAATCTTTCTTCGTAGACCAATGACCTTGATCTCTTCCGTGCCAGTTCGGGCAACTTTCGAACTTGCTCCAATAGGTGCAAAGGTTGTAGCTGAGGCGGCTCCTCCTGCAATGTGTCGGTCGAGGTCGGCGTGTGTAATTCGTCCTGCGGGGCCGCTTCCTGAGACGAGGTCGAGCTGTACATTGGCTTCCCGTGCCCGCTTTCGCACGGCTGGAGAAGCGAGTGCTTTCGCTCCTTCCACTCTTGGGATAGTTGCAGGTGCAGGTGCAGGGGGTGCTGCTTGAGCAACAGGTTTTGGTGCTACGGACTCTACTACTGCAGGAGTCTTTTCGACAACAGGTGATTGTTCGACTGCAGGTGTGGGTTCAGGAGCAGCACTAGCATTGCCATCTCCGTCGATTTCAAACACAATGCAAACTCCACCGACTGGAATAATGTCACCAGCATCGCCAACGATCTTCGTGACTGTTCCGTCGCATGGCGAAGGAATTTCAACGGTCGCTTTATCGGTCATGACCGACAATATGGGGTCGTCTTCCTTGACCAAGTCGCCTACGGCGACCATCCATTCGACAATTTCACCTTCAACAACGCCTTCTCCTATGTCTGGTAGTTTAAATTCATAGATTCCCATGTTTATTCCTCCTGTGTTCGATGAATTGCTTCAGCAATTCGTGATGGACTTGGTATATAGTCCCATTCAGTCGAGTGAGGGAAGGGTGTGTCCCAACCAGTAACACGCTCAATGGGGCGCTCGAGATGGTAAAAGCACCTTTCTTGAATCGAGGCACTCATTTCAGCACCAAAACCACTTGTCTTTGGTGCTTCGTGAACGATGACGCAACGGCCAGTTTTCTTCACGGAATTCACCACGGTATCTCTGTCCCACGGTACGAGTGTTTGAAGGTCGATGAGTTCACAATCGACACCAGAATCTTCGATGGCTTTTGTCGCAACATGGACCATTGTTCCCCAGGCAATAACCGTACAATCCGAACCTTCTCGGACGATTTCCGCTTGCTCAAGTGGTATTGAGTAGTACTCCTCCGGCACCTCCCCATCTGGATGGTCGTTCCAAGTAGGAACGTTGTGGGGGTCGCCGTAAAACGGCCCACGATAACATCGCTTTGGTTCAAAAAAGATGACAGGGTCATTGCATTCAATAGCACTCGTAAGCAAACCTTTGGCATTTCTTGGGTTTGAACAATACACGACTTTGATTCCAGGTGTATGAGTAAATTGTGCTTCTGGTGACTGTGAGTGGTGGTGTCCACCTTTGATACCTCCACCCGCAGGTGTTCGAATTGTTACTGGTGTCCAAAATTCTCCACCTGACCTGTGACGGAGTTTTGCAATTTCATTGACGATTTGGTCGTAGGCAGGGAAGATATAATCTGCAAATTGAATTTCAGCAACGGGTCGAAGTCCATTTAGCCCCATGCCCATCGCAATGGCTGCGATACCTCCTTCGGCAAGAGGAGAATCGAACACTCGGTGAGGGCCGTACTTGTTTTGAAGTCCTGCAGTGACTCTAAACACACCACCGAAATATCCTACATCTTCCCCAAAGATGACAACATTTGGGTCTCGTTCAAGTTGCAAATCAAGGGCCGAGTTCAACGCAGCGATCATATTCATTTTGACCATACAATCACTTCCCTAACTCCTCACGTTGTTCTTGAACATGCCATGGAACTGTTTCGTAGACTTCAGTAAATATTGTCGAGGCTGGGGGAAAAGGTCCAGAAGCAAGGTCGCCAAATTCACATGCTTTCTTGTAAGCCGTCATAACCTCATCATCGATTTTCTTCTCAAGATCATGATTTTTCTCATCGTTCCAAACACCCCTTGTCACGAGGTGTTGTCGTAGTCGCTCAACAGGGTCGCCACCTGGCCAACATTTGAATTCATCATTTGGACGGTATGCGGATGGGTCATCGGAGGAGGAGTGGGCACCCGCCCTGTAGGTGTAGACTTCGATATGGGTTGCACCAAGGCCTGCACTTGCTCGTTCTCTTGCCCATTTTGTAACGCTGTAGAGGGCGAGGAAATCGTTCCCATCAACTCGAATCGAGGGGATGTCATAAGCAAGTCCACGCTCTGCGAATGTGTGGCCACCGGTAGCCAATGAAGCGTGTGTTGAAATCGCCCATTGATTGTTGACAACATTAAGAATGACCGGTGGTTTAAATGTTGAAGCGAAATTAAGTGCATAGTGATAATCACCTTGGGCTGATGTACCATCTCCAAGCCACGAAATACAGACCTCATCATCGCCTTTGTATGCACTTGCCATGGCTACTCCGACGGCTTGAGAAAATTGTGTTCCGACGGGAGAAGAGATGGAGATGAAGCGTCCTTCTCGCCAAGTATAGTGCACCGGCATTTGTCTTCCTCGCACATTGTCCTCTGTGTTTCCAATGCAATGGCAAATCATGCTGACCATATCTCTGCCTCGCACGAATTGTGCACCTGGTTGACGGTATGAGGGGAACAACCAGTCTTGCTCTTGAAGCGCCATTGTCTGGGCAATGGCGATGGCTTCTTCACCAAATGAACGCATGTAAAATGACAATTTTCCAGTTCGCTGCATTTTCATCATTCGGTCGTCAAAAATTCTGAGTCGCATCATGAATTCGAGGCCTTGAATGAGGGTTTCATCATCTAAGTTTGGATTCCACTCGCCAATAGCCTCGCCACCATCATTCAAGACTCGGACAAGTCCCGCAGCCAATTCTTTGGTATCTGAGGTCGTACATGTGAGAGGGTCAGGCCGATAAAAGTCGCCAGGTTGGTGGACAAAAGCCCCACCAAAATCCGGTTCGTCACCGGGTCGGAAGGGTGCTGCACCGATGGTGTAGGGTGTTGTCGTTGCAATTGTCCTTTCCATGATGACACCTCAATCTGTGAATGCCTTAAGTGGTGTCGGTTCGGAATCTTGCCTTTGCCTCGTGTAAACATATGCTCCAGGTAGTTCCTCTGTGTTGTTGATATCGATGGTTTTGCGAAGGAGCAATCCTGCCTTGAAGGATGAACGGACCAGTGGTCCACTTGCAATCCCTGCAAAACCCATCTCAATAGCTTGTTTGGCCCAAAAATCATACATCTCCGGAGCAGGAAAACGGTCGATAGCAAGGTGTCGTGAAGATGGTGCAAGGTACTGGCCAATGGTCAAAAAGTCAACCTCAACATCCCGTAGCAATTGCATGGTTTGGGAGATTTCCTCATCAGTTTCACCAACGCCGACCATAATCGAAGACTTGGTGAGGATATCGGGGCGAAGCAATTTTGCATGTTTGAGAATCTTCAATGACTGCTCAAACGATGCTCTAGCGTCCCGAACGGTCGAATCCAAACGCGGCACGCATTCAACATTGTGAGCAAAAATTTCGAGAGGAGCCCCCTCAAGTAATGACGAAAGTGCGTCGATGTCACCTGCTAAATCAGAGCACAGTAATTCGATGGTGATGTTCGGGCATCGCTTATGGACTGCATCAATGCAGGCACGGTAATGCGATGCACCACTATCATGTAGGTCATCTCGATTGACGACGGTAATCACAAGATGACGCAAGTTCATTGATTCGACTGCATCTGCCAATTGTTGTGGTTCTTCAACATCAAGCGGCGGAGGTGTTTTGATGGTGCCAACGGCACAAAATCGACATCCTCTTGTACATTCCTTTCCAGCGACCATAAAAGTTGCATCACCTGTCGACCAACAATCGTGAATGTTGGGGCAACGGGCTTCTTCGCATACGGTATGCAATTTATTGTCTTTCACAGCGGCCTTAGTTTGATTGAAAATTTGTTGCTGTTCTCCCGAAGGAAGTTTAGTTCGAAACCATTCCGGCAAGCGAGGTTTTTTTTGGTCTACGATTGGAAGAGATTTGCCCTCCATATGAACCCCGCCAAATTCAGCCACAGTACACCGTTTGAAAAAGATGTGTACACCTTGGCCAACGAAATACGAGCCTTCATCAATCTGAAAATCTCCCCCTGAACCATGGCAGAGCGTATTGTTCTCATCACAGGTGGAGCAAAACGTCTGGGTGCTGCCGTCACCAATTTGCTCATCGAAAAGGGTTGCTTTGTCCTCATTCATGTTCGCCGAAGTGTAGCAGAAGCCGAGGAACTCCTTGCTGGAGCAAACAAGAAGTTTGGCCGTGTTTGTGGATCAGTTCTTCAAGGGGATTTATCTCATCAAAGTGATGTGGATTCTATGCTTGAGTGGTTGAATGGTAGTGAATTAATTCGAGAACATGGCCTTTTCGGACTGATTCACAACGCCTCAAATTACGCTCCAGTTCCAATAGGTGAATTAACGGGTGAAGATATGGATGATTTGTATCATCTGCACATGAGAAGCCCACTCACATTGAGCAATGGTTTGTTTGAATCACTAAGCAGAGGTCAAGGGTCTATTGTTGGCATCATTGATACCTCTTGGAAACGACACTGGAAAGGTTTGACACATTATACTGCAACAAAGGCCGGCTTGCGTCAAATGCTGACGAATCTTGCGGGTGAATATGCTCCTCACGTCAGGGTGAACTCCATCGGGCCCGGTGCAATTCTCGCTGCTGATTGGGAAGAAGAGCATTTTCAACATGTGCTCGGAAATGTGCCAATGGGGCGACCAGGCAACCCGAATGATATCGCAAATGCCGTTCTTCATTTCCTTGAAACCAATCATCTCAACGGTATCTTTCTTCCAATCGACGGTGGTTGGGATTTGAATATGAATCAATAATTCATTTGAAATATTGAAGTTCAAAGGACGGGACACGCAGGGATATCCGAGTTTGGTCAAAGGAGCAGGGCTTAAGATCCTGTGCTCATGGCTTCGTGGGTTCAAATCCCACTCCCTGCATCGTTTTTCACAACTTCAAATTGGTTTGCCATTTCCATGAGCACTTTCAAGGTAGTTTGAAAAGTAATTGGAAACAGGAAAGGGTAGTATTTTGGTGTCGAGATGGATAAGAATGGATTCCTTGCATTTTTTGTGCTTGCAATTTTTGTTGGGGCATCGATTTCAATTGTTTTCTTTCAGTCAGAAGACAATGAAGATGAAAAGAATGAATCTAAGACCTCAGTCGAAGATAACAACGACAACAATCCAACCACCTCCCATGATATTTCCCACTTTCATTCGGCACCACATGTAACCGTTCAATCAATTACAGATGCTCAACAAGTCGTGAATTTGAAGGGAAATGTCACCCATATGCACCTTGAGGATATAGAGATACTGATTGATATCCAAATCTCGGGTTATGAAACCATTATTGTTTTACCTTCGTCGAACGGTTCATGGAATGCATCGATAAAAATTTCCGAGCAACAAACGATATTGATTGATGTGAGAGCTTTTTATCCTCTTGAAAACACAAGCTCAGAGGTATTGAACATCGAAATTGTGCGACAATCTGTGGTGGCTGATGTCGATAATGATGGTGTTCCAGACGAAGAGGACAACTGTGTGAACGACTCGAATCCGGTCCAGACGGATTCAGACGGGGACGGCATTGGTGATGTTTGTGATGATGTCGACGATAATCAATTTAACAATCAATCGAACAACACTCAGAATTCAACCTCAAACAACACTAACAACTCTGGTGGGGATAATGGAAATCAAACAGGGAACAACGCCGGAAACGAAACGGGCAACGGCATTGATGACCCAACAGAGCCAAATCAACCAACCTATGACCCATCAGACTTGGGACAATTTTGGCTTGATGTATTCCGATGTCAAACAAGTGAGGCCATCATTCCCGTCGATGATTTGACAACCAGTGCGTTGGAGGCGATGGAGTGCTCGGTCAGTTTAACCATGAATGAGACCCACATAACGATCACAGCAAATGGCATCCCAGATCACGATTTTGAATCAACACTTGCATGTTCCCAAGCCAATGATTGTACTGCAAGTCAAAACTACGAGTGGGTTATACCACGTCATCCAACCAACGATACAAACGGTGGACATGACGCAACCAATTGTCCAGAAGCTGAAGGAGTCTATGAGTGTGCACCCGCTCTGGGAGAAGTGGCTATTGCACTCAATGGTGTCCCGTTTTATGGCCCTGAAGACGGCCCCGGTGGTGATGCTGTTGCAAGTCACCACGGCATGTATGTCGAGGATAGGCAGGATATCGAACTTGGCGTATGTCATGCTCACGCAGGGATGGGTGGCACTTACCACTACCACGCTGACGCAAATTGCCTTCACTGGCATGCAGAAGAGGGTGGCACAATGTACGACTACGACATGAGCACGCCCGATGTCGTAGCTCAAAACACGAATAATTCCTCACATTCTGCAGTGATTGGAGTGGGCTTCGATGGCTATCCTGTGTACGGTTTTTGGGGTTATGATGAATCGATGAACATCGTTGAAATGAAAAGTTCATACAAATTGAAAGATGGCCAAACTGGTTACAATGGTATTGATGATTACGAGTACGTGCAAGGTTTGGGACATCTCGATGTCTGCAACGGTCATTTTGGACCTACGCCAGAATTTCCAGATGGCATATATCATTATCACTCGACAATGGTCAATGGTGCTGGAGAAATGGGCTTTCCATACTTTCTTCTCTGTTATCACGGCATAGCGGAGATACAAGGCGACGAGGGCGTCGATTGTTCAGGCTTTGGAGAGACATGGGGGCCAGGAATTGGGCCTCCACCGCCAGGGTGTGAAGGTGGTGGAGGTGGCCCTCCACCGGGTGGGCAACTCCTCGAAGTCACTCAAGTAAGTGGTCATTCACTTGTCATTGGACCAGAGTTTGCCCTGTTATTTTTCCTCTTGGTTTCATACCTGCTTTCACGCTGGCGCAAATGATGTTGATTTACACCATTACGACTCAATTGAAGCAAAACCGTTTAACTATGGATGGATTAGGACAAACCAGCGAAGAGCATGGTGATTGAAGTGATGCATCAACATCGAATCAGTTTCACACTCATGGTTTTGATGCTTCTAACCGTCCTTTCACCGCTTTTTATCAGTGGTGCACAGGACAATGAATTCGATGTTCAATCCCTTACATCTGAACCAATTGTGTTCAAGGCCTCAGGCGAGCAAGAATATGAACTCTATCTAGATGAACCAAACTCCCAAGATGGTGGCGATGGTTCGATTA
>JAUREO010000069.1 GCA_030827365.1 Candidatus Poseidonia sp.
TGGCCATTCCTGCTTCTTTGCATGCCCTGAGGATTCGACAGGCGATCTCTCCCCTGTTCGCAACAAGCACTTTTGAAAACATTCACATCGCCTTTAGTCTGTTTTCCAATTGGGTGGTCTCTTTTCAAGGAAGGAAGACATGCCTTCTTGCCCTTCTTCTGAGCCTCGCATTTTACTGGTATAGTCAAGTGTCCACGTTCGAAGAGAATCATCATCTCCGTTCCATCGGTCGAATCCTAAGGTCAAAAGTTTGGCTTGAGTCACCGCCTGGGGCCCTGTTGAAAGGACCTCGTCGACCATAGCGGATACAAGAGATTCTGCTGCCTCTGCATCGTTTGCAACCGCATCGACAAGGCCGATTCGAAGGGCTTCGTCTGAGGTTATTCGGTTGGCCTGCATGGCAAGTCGACGAAATGCCGCTGAGCCGACTCTTCGATACACATATGGTCCAATGACCGCTGGCAAAATCCCAAGTTTTCCTTCGGACAGAGCAATTTTCGAGGATTCTGTTGCGATTGCGTAATCACTGCACGACACCAAACCTGCTCCTCCACCAAGTGCTACGCCATGGGCCACAAGAATGGTGAAACACGGGTGAGCCCAAAGTGAATTGAACAATTTGTCAAGTCGCTCCGAGTCCGCCCGGTTTTCTTCTTGTGTTTTTGCTCCTGCGTCACGCATCATTTCGATGTCTGCACCAGCACAGAAGTGTTTGCCTGCACCGCGAAAAACCACAATTCGCAAGTAGGCATGCCCATGTTCATCGTTGAGTTTGCCTTGTTGGCCAACACTCATCATTGCGGTCCACTCAATGGCTTTAACGAGGTCTTGAATGAGTGGAATATTCATCGCATTGTATTTCTGTTCACGCATCAGCGTTATCGAAGCAACTGAACCGTCGATGGACAGTTGAATATTCTCGTATTCAGGTGGATTCTGTATGGAATTCATATCTAATTCTCCAATTTATTTTTTAAATTTTCAATTGAAATTTCACATCCTAAATATCCCGTACTTATGGTCGGGCATTGGAGCGTTGCGTGATGAGGCCAAACAGAGGCCAAGGACATCTCTGGTATCTCGTGGGTCAATAATCCCATCATCCCATAATCTCGCCGTCGAATAATAGGGACTTCCTTCAACTTCGTATTTTTCTAAAATCGGTGCACGGAAACTCTCCAATGCCGCTCCGCTCATCGGTGGCTTGCCTTCTCGTACGAGTTGGTCTTGTTTGACAGTCGTTAGGACATCAGCGGCTTGGGGGCCACCCATCACAGAAATTCTTGCGTTTGGCCACATGAACAGAAAACGTGGGTCGTAGGCTCGACCACACATTCCGTAATTTCCAGCACCGTGTGAGCCTCCAACAATGACGGTAAATTTGGGAACGTTTACACATGAAACTGCGGTGACCAGTTTAGCACCATCCTTGGCAATACCACCCGCTTCGTAGGCCTGACCGACCATGAATCCTGTGATATTTTGTAAAAAGATGAGTGGTATGCCCCTTTGACCACACAATTCAACAAAGTGTGCGCCCTTGAGTGAGGATTCTGAAAATAGAATGCCGTTGTTTGCAACAATGCCAACTTTGTAGCCATGAATATTTGCAAAACCGCAAACTAAGGTTGTGCCATATCGTGCTTTAAATTCGTGAAACCGTGAACCATCGACGATTCGAGCAATAAGTTCACGCACATCAACAGGTGTTCGGTTATCTTCTGGAATAAGACCAAGTAATTCTTCAGCATTGTAAAACGGGTCTTCCACTGGTGAAGTTTGGTACTCGGTTTTCTTTGAAACTCCGAGATTTTCGACAATGTTTCTCACCATGCGAAGGGCTTCATCTTCGTCGGCAGCAAAATGATCGGCGACGCCAGATTTAGCTGTGTGAACATCAGCACCACCAAGGTCTTCTGCACTGACTTCCTCCCCTGTTGCAGCCTTCACAAGAGGAGGGCCTGCAAGGAAAATAGTTCCATTGCCTTTGACGATAATCGATTCATCGGACATTGCGGGTACATACGCACCCCCAGCAGTGCATGAGCCAAGGACGGCTGCGATTTGGTAGATGCCATCGCCCGACATGCGAGCTTGATTTCTGAAGATTCGGCCAAAGTGCCCTATGTCTGGAAAGACTTCATCTTGCATTGGAAGAAACGCACCGCCTGAATCAACAAGGTAAATGCACGGGAGATGATTTTCATGGGCTATGGTTTGGGCTCGGATGTGTTTTTTGACCGTCATCGGATAGTATGACCCACCTTTGACCGTTGCATCGTTGGCCACAAACATGCACTGTCGACCATGAACAGACCCGATTCCCGTCACGATTCCAGCAGAGAATGCTTTACCATCGTACAATTGATGAGCAGCGAGCGGCGATAATTCAAGAAAGGCTGTTCCAGGGTCAATAATATGGTCGATTCGCTCTCTTGGTAGTCGCTTAGCTCTGGCTCTGTGTCGTTCAACGTATTTTTCTCCCCCGCCTTGATAGGAGCGTTCAAGATGGCGTTGAAGGGTCGATATGAGCGCCTCATTGTGCTTTTTGCGCTCAAGAAACTCCTCACTGTTCACCAACGCATGAGATGGTAAACGATCCATAATGACCCCGTAGATGAACGCAGGCGTTGTTGTTCTTTAATATCATTCAACAAACTTTAGCGATTACACGCCAAGTGTAAGGCGACCGATGTCTCTGAGTCCTGGTGCAAGACCCACAATCATCACTGCAAGTACAATGAGCAGACGTAGATGTGCTTGTCGTCTTTCGATTCGCATGTGTGAAAACAAATACACAATTGCAGCCACAAGACTTGCCTTGACCAAAGCGAAAAACCACGCTCCTTCTCCAAACGAAATCCCAATCGCATCATTGATTTGGCCACCCAATCCTATAACGCCATTACTCACAGGATGTTTTTCTCCATAACCGAAGTAATCTATACCCATCATCGTGGCAAAACCATCGCAAAGTTGGCCAAAGACCATGCCGAGCACCATTGGGTTTGCAAGCAGGGCTTTATTCGACAAGAGTTCAACGGGGTGTTCTTTGTATTGTTCAGTGTTTTTTTCCCAATCATCGACCCTGTGCCCATCTGGGACAATTCCAGGTTCAAATCCAGTCAATTCAAGTTGGTAAGCATCTTCCCGACCGATTCGATACAAGAAATAACATACGAGTGCTGGTAGACCAAGAACGATGAAAGCAGGCCATAGGACTGCACCATCGGACACTTTTCCTGATTCTTGAGGCCAGGGTGTTGATAAGAATTGGAACCAATGAAACAATCCAAGAACGGTAGCTGATGTGGCGAAGGTCAACATACCTCGTGTCATAGCTTTCCACCCTCGTGTTTGCACAAGCATAACCCATACCAATGCAAGACTGGCGAGGATACCAAGGTTGACAAAGAGCATTCCAATTTCTTCATGATAACTGTATGATGAGGAATAGAAAATCATCCAGTGGAGGGTAAGCAAGCCAGACACAAGTACAAACAGGGTTGTTCGTTGTGTGTGTTCGGCTGCATCATTTGACCGACCGTCAAGATTGCCAGCAAAAAAATGAGATGATACGGCAACAACAATCAACTGGACTGCAAGTGCAATGTGGATAATTGGAGAGATGAGAAAAACATCAACGGAAGGACGAAAGAAATCTGCATCCTCGAGCACCCGCAAGACTGGAGCAAGGCAGACCCATGCAATTAAAGCCAAGGTCATATTTCGTCCGTAAGGAATATTCCATTTTCGGAATAGTGCTTGAAACAATACGACGCAAAAAAGCAAAGTCGAAGTGTAAATTGCTGTGTTTTGAGGAGAATACCCTGCATCTCCTGATGTTCCTGCATCTTTGACAATGGGATCCCATGTCAGGGGTTTGAGCCATTCAATCCAAAATGTGTCAAAAGCAAGAACGAAGCCTGCCATAACGCCACATACGATCAACAAGGCAACCCACATAACACACTTTTCAACCAACGAATATTCGTGGTAGCCCAAGACAACGGATGGTTTGTTGATATTTTCATCTTCCATCTATATCCCTGCTTCAATGCCAATTGTGGTAGTATTTTGATGCACCGTCACGGTACACCATAATTGAAGAGTTTCAATCATTCTTCTTCTTGGCTGAGTCGGGCAATAAGGTCGTCTTTCTTTCCACCGACGGGTAGACCGCGAGCCTTGCAGCGTTCCTTCAACTCAGCAACAGAAAGTTTGCTCAAATCTTCATGGTGGTCGTGGTCGTGGTCGTGGTCGTGGTCGTGGTCATGGTCCGAAAGTGATCTGTCTTCGTGGACTTCAACAAATCGAACAGTACCACAATCAATTGATTCTCGAAGCATGGTAACCACTCTGAATTTTGTCATCGTAGCGTTGGTGTCGAACAACATAGTTTGAGGCAAGGTAATCGTGATATCCTTGCCGTTGAGCTCGATTTCAAAACCTGTTTGTCCTGTGGTTGATTCGAGTAAGGCGTGAATTCTTTCAACTTCGCCGTCGACGACTTCAACGATTTGGAAGGAGTACTTGAGGGTCTTTCCGGCCATTGGGTGATTGTAATCGATACGTGCACGGCCTGCAGCGACATAGGTAACAATACCTTGGCGACCTCCGATGGTCACGGGTGCTCCAATATACAGCGAACGCGGATCTTGTACTGAACTTGCTAATTTTTGGAAACTAATGGTTTCCATAAGTTCAGCGTCTTTTTCCCCGTAGCCTTCTGCAGGTGGAATAACAACTTCAATTTCCTTTTTTGGCTTTGCATCGGCTAATGCCGCCTCAAAACCTGGGATGAGTTGGCCAGCACCAACAACACATACCATCGGCGTATAATTTCGGCCTTCTTGATGAATATCATGTTCTTTTGCAACTTCTTCTCGGGTCGTTTCAATCAACTTCCCATCTTCACCGTTATAGAGTTCGTAATCGACATGCACAATGGTTCCTTCATCCATTTTATCACCTTAGGTGAATTGGCGACCTACCTCTCCTTCATAACTTAATTGGATGATTTCATTCTTCTTCCAAGTGGCTGCGAGCGAAGGTAGGAACAGCCAAGGAGAGCATGCCAAGGAGCATAATGGACCATCCTATCCAAACCAGATGAGAACCTCGAAGCGTGTACAAAGTGACACGCACAAGTTCGACTGATTCTGTACCATCCTGTTGGACATTTTGCATCAAGGAGGCGGCCTGTGTCCCATCGAAAATTATGATTGTATCACCTGTGAGTCGTGTGTATGTATCCACCTCTGAGCGAGGAAATAATGTTGAATCAAAGCGTAAAACTCCTGGCTCAACGGTGGTCAATTTATCGCCTATCTCACCATCACTGACCTCATACACATCGATACTCAGCGTGATGAGGCCATCACCCACCTCCAAGTTTTCTGATGTTAATTCTACACCAGTAAACATGTAGCCATAACCATCGTGAATAACTACTTCATCTCGAACCAAGGTGACCCGGTGAGAAGCATCACCTCGGTCGACGAGAGTCGTGGTGAAAATGTGGCCTACGATGAGCAAAACAAGACCGAGGTGAACCATATGAGCCTTAAATGAAATCGAATTTAATCGCAGGCCATGAGCACGCCTCTTTTTGGCTTCGAGCACAATCTCATGAACCACAAATGGGCCTGAAACAAGCATCATAGGGAGGACAATCCATGCCAAATGTCCTCGATCGACGACTTCGGAAATGGAGTGGTTTGCATCGAAACCCCAAGAATGTGGGGCGAAAAGAAGCCCAACAATCGAAAAAAGAACCACTGCTACTAAACCAATAATCTGAGGCTTCTTATCGAGATGGCGACCCATGTAGATGTAAAATGAGCATCCGAGGGCGAACAGGAATGGAGAGCCGTACAATTCATGAGTTTCAAAACTTACAGAATCAATACTCGAAAGAAGGATGACCCATGTCAAAATGAGATACACACCTGCAATGACGACGCTGCCCCATAACGCAAACTTCGGCTTTAGTAAGTAGCCTATCTTTGATTGGTATTGTTCTTGAGAAGAATTGAGAAGCCATGGATGCATGAACATCAAAAGCATCAACCCAGCCTGATAGATGCTCAACATGTTACTCCATGCAGCCGAAATTGCAAGGGCTATGGCTGCGGTTGCCCAACCCCACTTATGTTGCTCATCGGCGTGTTGTAAGGCAAAAAGGAAACACAAGAATCCTGTGATAAGCATGACATCTTGAACGATGAAGATACTCACAACAACAAGGAAAAGGGTAATGATTTCTGGTCTTGACAATCTGCGGTTGATGAGATATGTCATGAGAAGAGGTGAACAACCAATCAACAGATAGGCAATAGGTGGTAGGAGTTGGTAGATTTCTGGACCAACAAGCAAGGCGATAAGGGCAAGAAAGGCCGGTGCAAAAAACGTAAGTTGAACTTGTTTTTCACGACCTTTGAAGTCTCTTTTGGTGCGAATAAGGGCAAGCCATGCACCAACGAGCATAAAACACATTAACATATATGACATTATTTCCAAACCGACTTTACCTTCGCGTAAAGCCATGAATCGAAAGAAGACGTCGCTTGAACGAAGAGCCGCATCATCCTGAACGAATGTGTGAACGGAAGTGGCCCATACACCGCCCGCCCTTGTGACAAGCGTTGCAAAAATGGCCATGAACGCTGCAACAAATGATGCTCCAATCCACAACGACTCGGATGTTTTACCCGGCTTCGTTCGCAAGTGAACCATCATGGCAAGGACAATCCATGGCAGAAATGAGCCTGTTTCAACAGGGTCCCATGCCCAATAGCCGCCCCAATCCAGAATAAGATAGGCCCAAAGTCCTCCGAGACCAATGCCTAATGTTGTGATGAAAAACGCTGGTCGAAGGAGTGGTATGAGCCGTGATGCAATGTTCGTTTCGTCCATGGAAAACATCGTACTGAGGCCAACGGTTGCCAAGACCAAACAATAGGAGTAGGCTAAGAAAATCAGTGGTGGATGAATCACCATGAGGTCGGTTTGAAGTAAAGGGTTAAGGCTTTGAGAACGAATTAGGCCATCCACGGTTTCAAAAGGCTTTAACGAAATGGAAATGAGCAAGAGGATAAGCATGATTCCATAATGGAAACGAAGTCGCAGGGCATGAATCTCTTCGGTCTCACCCGATAACCGACGTCGATACAAGAAGGCCAAAAGACCCATCCAGCCAAACCACAACAGCAGTGGACCTTCTCTGGCAGCCCAAGTCGCTGCAAATCGGTAACGTAATGGTAGTTGCTCACCTCCGTACAAAGCCACATGCAGAATAGTTGTGTCATTGATAAGAAAAAGGGTTGCTAATATCCCAAACGGTAATGCAAACAGCACATGCATTGCATGACCCATGGTGGCCTGATGTTGTTCCGGCCTTGGACGAAACAGAAGGTACACAAGAACTGCGAGGGAA
>JAUREO010000006.1 GCA_030827365.1 Candidatus Poseidonia sp.
TTTCCCATTTCCGTATTTAAGAAGAAAATATTTCATTTTTGCAGAATTCATACATTAACATGAACTGATTTTTCCCACTTCTTCAAGCCACTTCGCTGCATTGAGAGTACCATACCCACTTCTCGAATCATGTTGTGGTTGTTCGTCATCTGATGCCGTTGACCTCATCAATGCCATTTTCACAGCATCTAAGCATTCGCCTGTCGAAGTACTTGAATGCCTGAATTGGGGATGGTCTTGGAGGATCAAAGCAAGAACGCCAGTTACAAATACGGTAGAATCTGAGGTACCACTACTTGAATACCATGCATTTTGCTCTCCAGTGCTGACGATTTGCACGCCTGGTGCAGTAATCTCGGGTTTGAGATGAGGATGTTCACGATTCGACCCCCCGCTCAAACTTTGATTTCCAAGAGATGAATTTACCCACACATTCCCTAATCGGTCATGTGCTCCAACAGTAATGACTCTTGGAACATTTCCTGGTGATGACACGTCACCATCATCCTCCGCCCCTCCATCGTTTCCTGCTGCTGCTACGACGAATATTCCCTTATCAGTGACTTGGCGCGTTGCAGAAACGGAGCGACTTTCGACCTCCTCATCAATTTGATGCATACCTCCAAGAGATAGCGAAATGATATCAGCATCAAAAACCTCATCGCACCAACGAATTGCATCAGCAACGATTGTTTCTTCACCAGTATTCATTCCATTTGCATCTTCTTTCAAAGCGGCGACCATGGCGAAATTCACCGAAGGTGCTGCTCCAAGTTGATGGTTTTGTGAAAGTAAAATGCCAGACATCAATGTTCCGTGAGCGATTGCACCATACTCAATTGGGGAAGAACTGCCACCGACGAAGTCCTTGAATACAATGGTCAAGCCTTCAAATGCTGAATGGGAAAAATCAATCCCCGTATCGACCATGCAAACGTTTACCCCGCTGCCATCGAGGCCCATCTCTTGTAATTCTCGTATCCCAGTATCCTCATAAGCCCACTCTGATTTCGGTGGTGGCAATTCAATGATCAACCACTCAAATCTCCAGATGAGTAGCAGTATTGCGGCGAAGAGTGCTAAGGCAAAGGCTCGTGAAAAAATTGCGATGGGACGATAAGTTCTTCCAATTGGTCGTACGATGGTCGGAAGCCATCCCGTCACTCCTGAACGCCATTCATCTTGGTATCCAGCAATCGAAGGGTCAACCGCAGAAACAACTGTTGGTTCATGTGGCTCAGGCAAATACTCGACATTTCGAAGTTCATCCATGAACTTCGACCCCGATGTACTTAGAATCGAGAACCTGATTTGCCGCTACGAACAGCCTTGAATCCTGCGTATATGACAAGACAGGTCAAGACAAATATCGTTAGTGTCACCCAAATCGAATCTCCTTCACCTGTACTGGTCGCATAATAGTCAACGGAGAAGTCGAAATCTTCGACTTGGTTGTCGACAAAGTTTGCGTCTTCACCAATCACGTCGACTCGAACATCGTATCTTTGATTTCCAGATTGGGTGGCGTTGAGCGTGAAATCTGCGTTCACAATGCTTCCTGCTGGAATTGATATTGTCGTCTGTAATGTTTCTCCATCTGAATTCGTCAAGTATACGATAACACTGCTTGCATCAAGTTTACCGTAGTTCTCAACTGGTATGCTGAGAAGAGTTTCTACTTCAGCCTCTGCAGTCTTGTCAATGCTATTTTGGTCTACCCGCAGACTAATTCTGGCTGCGGAAACAATGACGTCAATAGTCTCGGAATCGACTTCTTCGCCTTCACTGGAAACTATGACCGACAACTCCTTGGTTCCTTCTGTAAAGTTTTCTCCTGCGAAAATAGTGAACGACATCTCACGAGAATCACCCTTGGAAATCGTTACAGTCGTCGTCATTGGAGTCACTGACCATCCCTCAGGGATGTTATCAACAACTTCAAGTCGGAAGGTGTCATCTCCATTTCCATGATTCTCAATTGTAAACGACATAGATCTGGAAATCGATGGTGAAATGCCAACTTCTTCAGTTTCATCGTGGATATGGAAGTCATAAATTTGAGGAACGAAGACGTCAATGGCTACTTCACTTGTTTCAGCTAATTGTGTCCTCATGTTGAGAATCACTCTGTGACCTTGATCAAGATGCCATGTTGTGTTTTGTGCTGGCAGGGTGATTCTTACTTGAACTGTGCTTGACTGAGTCGCACTTGTATCTAAAGCATTTTCACCAATTCCGAGTTGAATTTGTAATTCATCAACAAACGCTGTGCCGTTGAAGAATTCAACAATCCAATCAGTGGAGTCTGGTGCAGCGTTGACCGAACCAGTAAGCGTAAAGAGGTCATTGACTTCGGTTCCATTGTAGTTCAAGTCAATATTAAATATGATTTGTTCGTATTCAGTTCCTGAAGTTATCGCATCCATTCGTGGAGTTGAGGTCCCATCATAGGTTGCTCCAACAATACTTGATTCGACAATTTCCATAGTCGTGTCAGAATTGATTCTACGATTGTATTCCAACGTCAACGGTTGTGAACCACTGGTAGGAACTGTTCCTGCAGCCCCTCCTGTGTATTCCATTTCTAATTCGAAGTCATGTTGAATGGTCGTAAATTCTGAATCGAAACTAATTGCACCGGCTGGAGCGAGGAAAAAGAATGTACCGTTTGCTGGTGCAATTTGAATCATTTCCATACCTTCGCCGAAATCAAATTCAACTTCGACATCTTCAGTGATCAACTCGGTTCCTTCATCATCACTTCCGATATGATGGGCTTCACCTTGAATGTCCGTCCATGAGGTACTGAGAATGATATAACCGCCGTTTCTCATTTCAAGGTCTATTGACCCTCCAGTTGATACTGTTGCATCGAGCAATCCAACAGCGACATCGCCACCATTCTCATCAAGATTCTGAGATTGCACATACACAATCCATTCACCAGGCTGTACTACTGCATTCCACTCTAATGTGGTGCCATTCATCACACCAATGACTTCAATAGGGTCTCGGTCAAACTTGGAATGTGGATAAAGAATGATTAGGGCATTTTCGTGGTCATTACCAACAGAATCAATGACGGTTCCACTTACAGAAACGGTGATTGCTTCAACTTCAACATCAACCGATTCAGAATTGTTGTTCACGACAAATCCTCGCGAATCATTGGTTGTTTCATAGTATACTGTTCCATATCCATCTTTTTCAACAGTTACATTGTACTGGTCCTGAATTGGAACGAATAAACGCCAAATTCCACCGTCATCAGTTTGAACAGTTTGATTCACAGTGACTTGATCCGAACTTACGATAGTGACATTCATGCCTTCAATTCCTTGCTTGACCTCAGAACTAATTTGCCAATAGACCATACCGCCAATTTGTACTTCTAAATCCGCTTCAAGCACACCCAAGTCGAGGTTAAATTCTCCATCATGGATATCCGTATTGAATGGAGATGATGATGTATCGAGCATCCAATGCTTTGTTGAGGTTGAATAATTGAGGAGTAAACTCCATTGCCCAGGCATCAATAATTCAGACACAAAACCTGATTCATTCGTCTTTTCAAAAGTGATATTTCCTAAGCCATCATGACTTATTGCCTTCACTCTCATATCGGAAAGATTCGTTTCGGTTGAGGCTTCAATAAGTTGGAAACTTACGTTAACACCTTGTAGGGTTTGTAATTCGAGGCCTGTTCTATTCTCAGCGTCAGAATCAATGCTCAGAGGTTGTCTCAAAACTTCAGTAATTTCACCTGATGCGTATGGTGCAACGATGAACAACCAATCGCCGGCTGGAATATAGGCTGCAAATGAACCATTTTCATCGGAGGCAATATTGAACCAATCATCCTTTTGTTCGTTGTAAAGAAGGAAATCGTTTTGAATCCCTTCTCCGGAAGCGTTCGATAATGTACCATTGACTCGATAAGATTCTTTGAACACAAATTCAATCACTTCTTCTGGGCCCTTGAGTCCAATATCGATCATATCGAAGAATGATAAAGCGACCATGTCGTAATCTGTAGCATTCTCATCCGAAGCATCCGTTCGGTTGAGTACGAGTTGATAACTTCCAGGTGTCAGTGAAACAACAAGTTCGCCATTTGATTGATAATCATCTTCAGTAATGTTGACTTGAGTTCCAATGCCCATGGGTTGCAAGATGAAACTCGGTGAAACCTTTGTACCATCTGAAAAGTTGACATCAGAGTTACTTGCCATGTACACATTCAATGTTACTTGGATTGCGCTGGGATGAACATAAAATTCAAGCATTGAATTTTGCAAAGTTGTTGTGGTGTCGACAATAACGCCTGATTCTGTCGTTGCGTTAAGCAAATCATTTTCAAACATGAAATCATATGTTCCATCTGGAACTTGGATAAAGAATCGTCCTTGTTCGGATACTGTTGTGTTCCAAATCAATCCATCACTATCGGTCACATAGAGTGTTTCAGATTCCCATCCCGGGACTGTTGAATCCCAAAATGTGGTGTTTTCGTACAAATAGACAAATCCTTCAATGGTTGCAGTTGGTTTGAGATACAATGTTCCCAAGTCAATATTTTCATCACCGCTCACAGATATGAGTTCGCCATAAGCCATCGCGTTGGTTATCGATGAGGTGGTGAAATGATAGTCAAGACCGCTTGGTACACGGATTGAGAAGTTACCTGTGTCTGATGTAGTGATGGTAGTGAATTCAAGTTCGCCTGCAACCAATTTGATGCCTAAACTTCGAGCTGGTTCAGTTCCAATCGTGAGGAGTTCAGGGTTTGTTTGAGCCTCTCCAAACCATTGATGATAATCATTGATAGCGCCGTTGTATGAACGAATGGAACCATTGAGAACAACAGACACGGAGTAACTAAATTCTGCATCAATATCATCTCCATTTTCAATCGTTATCTTCTCATAAAGTACGACTGAATCGTCAATATCGTCGCTAATCGTGTATTCTCCTGCAAGAAGTTCAACATACACAATTCCGTTCTCGTCTGAAGTTGCTTCGACAGGTTTCATGAATCCTAAGCCATCGTCAAAGGTCAAGGTTCTGTTTGCTACATCAATGAGTGGTTCGTTTGTATCCTCGTCCAATGGTGATACAAGTTGTATGGTGAGGTCGCCAGTAGGCGGCACATTGAATGCAAGTTTCAAATCTTGAGGTTCATCGCCAACGAATAATGTTTGATTCATGTCATACCAGCCATCACCGTCGACATCAACCCTGTAGATATATTCACCAAAGGTCACTGGGCCATATCCAAACGAACCATTTTCATCTGTGATAATATCGACTTTCGATGCTTCACCGAGAACAACATCAATGAATTCAATGGTCATGTTCGACAATGGATTATTATCGATGTCAATCAATGTGTCACTAAAGTAAGAGGCTGGGATGGTCATTCCAACATCATACGACGGCGTAATTCCTATGACCACCGGACTTGGAAGAAGGACTTCCTTTCCATTTTCCAATTGAGCGATCATGTTATACGTTCCCGGAAGTAATCCAGTTTTGTAGAACGAACCTGGTTCAACCATTGGCCCTGAAAAAGTACCATTGCCAATGAACAGACCGGTACCGTTGAAGATACCTTTTCCGTAGAAGTTTCCAATGCCTTCGAATGTGACGCCATCCTCATATTCTTGTATAAATGTGGTCACACCATCCGATGTGAGCATACCTTTTCCAACAAATTCACCATCAAACATGTATTCGTTGGTACTTTCACCCATCTCACAGATGGTTTGGTTTTCTGGCATAGCAAATTCGGTTGTGTTTTCAATCATTTCGCATTGGCCCAAATCTGTCGTGTTTTCAAGCCATGAAGCCTTGAAAGTACCTTGGCCATTCCATGTTCCATTTCCAAAGAACATGACTTTGTCTGTAATCTCACGGGTGTATGTTCCTACGAATTCCTTTACATACGCAACGCCCTCGCTTTCGAAAGTTCCATTGTAAATGAATTCGACTTCGCCAGTTCCCTGCAATACACGTGTCTCATCTGTTGTGAAGGTACCGCTGGTCGTTGTGACCGTGTAGTTGTCGGTCATCGACCAAATATTTCTCAAAATGAATGTTGTCTCTTCAACTGGTTCACCCTCAAAGCTCTCATGCCCGGTCCACTGGATTGTTCCAGAAACACCGCTAGAGCCTATTCGAATGTCCAGTGAGTCGGTAATTGCTACGACTCGGTTTGCTTGGTCACCAGTGATATTTACTTCGGACTCACCAAGCCAAGTCATGTTCGATACATGACCCAAGATGGCAGTCAATTCGTTGACGGTTCTATTTGTGTTTGAAATTTGGAGCAGATCTTGAATTTTACTCACATACGAACCGTCTCGAATGTTATCTCGGTCATATACTGGATTGTATGTTCCTGCAAATGCTGAAACGCGGATTCTTCCTGCTGGAACATCAAAGGAATAACGGCCTTCTTCATCGGCGTCCACATATCCAATTGGAATCCAGTAGGTATCCCCATCAACATCTTCAACCCCTTCACCGGAAAATGCATCTCTTTCGATAAGAACACGAGCATGTGGAATGCCAATTTCGTCATCTTCGGTCATAACTTGTCCACTCAGTTCCCCACCCGGATAATACTTCAAAATCTTCACAAGTGTATTCGCATTTGCCAAACTTGAATCGGCTTCTTCACTGTACCAATTCGCAAGTACAAAGTGATTCATCATAGCACCAGGCAGTGGAACTGCTTGTTGAAGGATACTTCCCGGAGAACCGGATTGACCAAAGTGTTGAGATGGTTGTGGATTTGAAGAGTCGGTATCTAACCCAAGGGATGATGCACCATATCCTACATATGTTCGAGCAACCATGGTTTCAAAGAACGCGGGCTGATGGTCGATTCGCACATCTT
The DNA here is from genome assembly GCA_030827365.1 of Candidatus Poseidonia sp. Taxonomy (GTDB): domain Archaea; phylum Thermoplasmatota; class Poseidoniia; order Poseidoniales; family Poseidoniaceae; genus Poseidonia. The sequence continues at coordinate 6,902 of JAUREO010000006.1, forward strand.
CGAGGGAGATTAAATCGATATCTGCACCTGCTTGATTGTTGAGGAAATCTTTCTTGATTGCTTCTTCGTATTCCGCTGCAGTCATTTCATCTTTGAATTCACCGCGAATGGTTTCGTATGTTTCGGACATGAATGTTTGAATGTCTTGTCCTGACAAGATGGTTGGAGCGCCAAAGATACCCATTGGTTGACCTGAGTTGTATTGAGCATCTGAAGTGTAACGTCCAGCACGAGGATACAATCTATTGTCTACAGCAAAATATCGAATCTCGTGGTCTCGCTCGATGGTTTCTCCAGGGGCACCGTTGTAGTCTTGTACTATGTAATAATCTTCCATGTTGATAATATCGTGGTACATATCATGGATTGTTGCTGTTGGATGTGCATCGAACACAGCATCAAAGAGTTGGACTGTAAGAGCCAAACGTGCATTTTGACGATGAATATTGGTTGATACAGACAAAAACTCGTCAATTAAATCCGAGGTGTACCAGTAGTCCCCGATAATATAGTGGGTGGTTTCTACCACGGTGTCTTGTCCGCTTCGAATATTGTTAGTGAATGTAATATTTGCTTGACCTTCATCGAGCCAATCTCCATTCAAACACAATGTTCCAGATGTGTCTTCGCACAACAGACGTTCTCCGTCTTTCCATATTCTGAAAATGTGTTCACTTGAATCATCAAATACACCAGCAGTATGCGAATAACCCTCTGCCATCACCACATCTCTGTTGGTTTTCATGACGGAGAAAGAACGCTTAGTCACAAAGTCGACCATTTCTTCATCGAATTGAGTTTCAAGTGTCAAAAATTCTTTGAGTTGGTCATCAGAGAGATATTTGTCAATATTATTGGTAAATCCATGACTGAGTTCAACTTTGTCAAAGTTGGATTCCATATACTTTCTGTCACCCTCTGCGAGTTGCCAAATGAACATAGCAGTAAGGTCGTCTTGATTGCGAGCAAGCAACATATTACCGGTTGCAGGAATACCAGACTGGAAGTTATCCGAAACAGATGGGTGTTCTCCGGTGTTCAAGGCTTGGAAACCATAGTCCCACCACGAAACGAACGCAGGTCTATCGGAATATGCAACTTCAGTATCTTGATTTGCTAACCATTGGTATGCAAGATTCCATCCGTTGTCATTGAATGATGACCCAAACGAACCAAGATACCAATTTCCTGTGTAAAGCGAGCTATCAAGCAACGAGAAACCAAGAATTTCAAATCGGAAAATATCTGGCATAATATTGTAAAGATCTTCATCAATTTCTCTCTCGGATGTCGATGAACCAGGTATGGCTGAGTCAAGTCCGTAGGTTGCTTGTTGACTAAAAATGAGAAGCATGACAATCATGATTGCGGAGAAAGAAGGTGTTTTCCAGACGGCCTTACGTGCACCTGTGATACGGTCTGCAGGGGTTCGAATGCCAAACTTCTGCCATTTCAACTTCAGACCTTTCCAATCAGCTTTACTCCACAGTGACACCACACCTGCTGCTCCCATAACGGCCATCACTGGTGAAGCATTGAACATGAAACGAGCAGCGTTCCACGCCATGAAAGTTGCAGCGAAAACCCATACGCCGAAAACAAGGTGAGTTTGTTTTCTATGGCGAATTCCATCGGTAAGGAGCAAGACACCCATGACCAAGGCAAGGACAAAGGTGATCGGTCCAAAGGAGGCGAAGAGTTGAGCCCTGTTCGGAGCATTTGCTTCCGCAACGGTTCCGAAAATCTTGGTTTTGGCAAAGTATCCACTACCAGTAAGTAGGACATCCCATGCATTGGAAATTTCAAGTTGCTGAAGTATGTACAACAACCCAAAGAATACAACACCCGATACTGTTAAGGTTCCCAGAACGAGCAACCACGGCTTATCTCTAAATCCGGTAGTTATGAATGTCAATGCAACTGTAAATCCTAACACGAAGAGGAACGGTTGCAATCCAGTGGCATCGAGGACCAGATTCATTTGTGGATGTGCATAGAAGGGAAAAGCCATGAGCAAATTCACAACGAGCATGACGAGGAAAAGACTGCTAAGGATGGTTGAATCTCGTCGCCTAAACATGTTGAGTGCAATTTGAAATGCGTAAGCCAAGAACAGAATCGATGGACCAACTACGAAACCTTTCCATCCAAGCGAAGCAACACCAAATGAGGCACCTGCAAGAGCAGCATACGCTACTGATGCCCTACGGTTCTTAACAACATCTTTGAATGCAGAAATAAAACTACTGAGTTTTGGACTCGTTGACTTTGACAATCGGGCTGAGCCTGCGTAGCGTACTGCTTTCATCCAATACATGAAACCCATGCTGATGAACAGCATGACGAATGCGTCGTGGTCAGCAAGTGCCCAAGTAGAGTGGGTGACGTGTGCAGGCATGAAAGCAATCAACCAAGCAGCGATGACACCAGCACCCTTACCAAATTGGTCTCGAGCAATAACTGAAATTGGAAGAATGGTCAAGGCTCCATAGATTGCAGGTAGAGCAAGCATGCTCCACCAAACTGCATTTTCTGCTTGACTTCCGAGGAATGGTTCGATGAGCATAGCACCGACGGCCATTGACCAAGAGAACAATGGCGGACGTGGATTAATACCGCCAATTGGGTAGTATCGATCTGCATCGATGATAAGGTGTGCATTTTGGGCCAAAATGTAATCCACAACACGCTTCATGTACCAAGGGTCGGAACCACCGGTCATGTCCCATCCACCAGTTCCAAATGCGTTCATGGATGGTACTACATACCATTGTACTCGAATAGCCAAACCGATGATAAAGGCGAGCCAAATCAATGTTGAGCTCCAATGTTGGCTCCAAAACTTTCGTGCACCAGTGCATTCATGCAGTTCAAGATTGGACCATCCACCGTATTTTTCGTGGCTTCCAATGTAATAGATTGCAACACCGATGAAGAATGTTAAAGCAAGCCAAATTAACGCTGCCCAGTTTCCTTCAAGTTGGGTCGATGTCCAGATGTCCTTTTCATACCACGAAGATACGAGGTAAAGGCCCCACATCGAGCCGATGAACATCGAACGAGTAAACCAACGTTCAGAGAACATACCTGCTATAATGAGAGCGACAATACCCGTCAAGGTAGCAGTCCAAAATCCTACATATCCAGTGTATCCTTCTACGGTTGTTACACCGAGTTTGTTGCCAAGACTCACAGAATCATAGTGCCATAAGGAACCAGCATATGCAAGAACCCAAACATACAACGCAACCATGAGTGGCACAGCATTTCGCTGGAACCCGCCGGATGGTGTAATGTAACCAAACCATCCTTCAGTCCCTGCCTCATTAAGAAGTCCACGCGAGGTCACGCCAACAGCAAGTCCAAGCATTGTAAACATCGTGAGATTGGTAAAGAAGAGATAACCGATTGTTTCTCTTGAAAGATTGAGTGTTGCGACCATTTGTCCGTTATCAAGTTCGAATGTTGATGGCAAATTCGCTGATTGTGCTATATGCAGAGCCATCCAGTAACCTACTGAAAAGAAGGTCAACATCGATTGCCATTCATGCTTTGATTTCAAATTCAGTCTGTTACCTATGACGAAGACGATGAAAAAGAGTAATCCTGCAACAGCGTCGATGTACATGAAGACGATATCAGCAAGGACTAATCCAACGACCAACACTATGAGGGAAAGTTGTGTTTCATTGGAACGACCGGAGCGGAGAATCATTCTTGGCACGGTGGCAAGAATGGCTGCGACACCCATCACGAAGAGGGGCGTCAAGTTCTCTGTGGTTAAGTCGAAGTCAATGCCTCCGACTTTCATTGTTGCAATCGCCAGAACAATTGCCAAGGCTGGAATAATCCAACCAAGGAACGAACTTGGGCGATGTTGCACGCTATTGTTTTCGTTTTCCATTTTTATCCCTCAATTCACTCCAAAAGCAAGGCTGGAGCGACCCTACCCACCTAAGAACCCCTTTTCAAGATGACGCAGACAGATGAGATGTAAAATAGAACACAGAACGAATATCCTATTTGGATTAGAACGCTTTTCTCCCAATATCGTTTCTGAAGTGTGCCCCTTCCAATTGTATGAAATTCATTGCTTCGTAGGCCTTGGAATAACTTTCTTCAAGCGTGTTTTCCATGGAGGTCACCGACAGAACTCGACCACCCGAAGAAACAAACTCTCCCATTTCGTTCAAGGTTGTGGCTGCATGGTCAACCCAGAGCGAGTCGGTTTCGCGTTCTTTCTCAAATGCTGCCAATCCTTCGATGATTCTTCCTGTCTTAGCACTGGCAGGATAGCCTTCTGACGCAAGGACGATGGTCAAAGCGTATCGCTTATTGTACTCTGCAAGGTAATGTTTTAGTTTGTCAGTTGCAGCAGAGTATAACATTTCAAGTACATCACTTTTGATGAGTGGAAGTGTCACTTGACATTCAGGGTCACCAAAACGAACGTTAAACTCAACGACATATGGGTCGTTCTTTTCATCGATCATCAATCCGACATATAGAACGCCACGATAAGGCTGGTCCAACGAGGAGAGATGTTGATGCATTGGACTCACAATTCGTTCGATGACCTTGAGGTGCACCTCTTCGGTGACGATTGGGGCTGGGCAATATGCTCCCATACCACCCGTGTTCGGCCCTTCATCATCATCAAACGCCCTTTTGTGGTCTTGGCTGCAAGGCAGTGGAAGAAACGAGTTATTGTCCATGACAACAAGCATACTCGCCTCTTGTCCTGGAAGAAATTCCTCAAGCAAAACATAACCGTCGGTTTTTATAGATTGAAGAATGAAATCAGTGGCTTCATTCATGTCTGAGGTAACAACAACACCTTTGCCACCGGCAAGGACATCGCGTTTGATAACGAAGGGTGCGTTCGACTTTGCCTTCAAGGCTTGTTCAATGTTCGATGTTGCATCAAGAATGTCGTAACCAGCGGTTGGAACGCCTGCCCTTTGCATCATTTCCTTAGCAAATTTCTTCGAACCTTCGAGATGAGCAAGGGCAGCTACCGGTCCAAAGCAAGGAATATTTTGTTTGGCAAGGCTATCCGCAAGTCCATTGCACAATGGTGCTTCTGGTCCAGCAATCACCAAGTCACATGACAGCGAAACGGCTAAATTAACAAGACCAGCAATATCAGAGGCCTGAACATCGTGGTTTGTTGCGAACTTTGCTGTACCAGCATTTCCGGGTGTGCAATACAATTCAAGTAAGTTTTCAGACCTTGCAATCGCTTTACACAGTGCATGTTCTCGTCCACCACCACCAACGACGAGGACTCGATATTGACTCATGTTTGCTTTGAATTGAATCCGTCTCATGAACATAACCCTTCGAATCGATGTATGGTTAGAGAGGAAACATCAAACACTTCATCGACCACGGAGAACACGATATCAATGACATCGGTCGTAGGATTTGCAACAGATGCGACTACCTTTGTTGAAGAATCTTCTTTTTTTGCAGTTGTTGTCATGACCCTGTGGCTTTACCTTTCGGGCTTCTTAGCCAATACCTTTGCCATGATGTGGGGAAAATGGTTGCCCAAAACAGGGTACGGGCCGTGGCCAATCGATGGGGGTAAAGTGTGGAAAGACGGTGAGCGACTCCTTGGAGACGGAAAAACCTGGAACGGATTGATTGGGGGTTCTATGACGAGCGGATTGATGTGCATGCTCATCTCAATCTCGATGGGTACGCCAGAGCCATACGCCAACATTAATACAACAATATTCGTTCATCCCCTCACCGGTTACGAAGACACGTGGTGGAATCTTGGTTCAGTTGCAGGTAGTGCCTTTTTATTGGGTACAATGCTCGGGATGTTTTGTCTTCTTGGTGACATGACTGGTTCTTTTATCAAGCGACGAAGGGGGTTGAAACGGGAAGGGAATGTTTCTTCAAAAGCACCACTGCTCGATACCCTACCATTTGCTATTCTGCTGTTTATTCTCGGCCAACTCTTGCTCGGAAGCGCGTTTCTGTCTTCAACAGCATTGATTCCCTCCATGATTGCCCTGATTATTGCCACACCAATTTTGCACCGAAGTTTCAATCTGATTGGTTACGCAATAGGATGGAAAGATGTCCCATACTGACGATTTCAACGAAGGCTTCTTGAAAAATGAGCATTCACTTTTGTTTATGCGAACTCATGTTGTACTGCTCATCTTGTTTCTTGTAGCCTTTGCGTCTCCAACCATTCACGCTGAACCTCCGTCTGATGGAGAGAATGTCACGATATCAGAACAACAAACATGGTCTGAAGGAGGCGTCCTTGATGGGATGGTCATTATCGAAAGTGGTTCATCGGTCGATGTCACAGCCACCTACAGCGTAGAAACAAGTAGTTCGATTGTTGTCGAAGAGGGAGCAACTCTTCAGATTTCGAACGGAGCAAGTTTGGAAAGCAACGAAGTTTCCGCAGGAAGATTTCTCACTCTTGGCTCTCAACTTCACCTCAATTTTGGTGATATAGCAGAGACCGGACATCTTCAGATTCATCTTGACGCCATTGTACCCACAACATCTCAATTCAATGCAACGTTACTCGACACAACGGTCGATGTTGCGCAAATCAACTCACAAATCATTGAGTTTAATGACGTGCCTCTTGATGGAACAACACTCGATGTCAATTTTTCAATTTTCACATTCTCTGATGTCAAGGTCTCAAAAGCGATTGCGATTTACAACGGTGGAGAACAAATGAGATTGAACGCTGAGGAAATCGAAGCTACAAATTCAAACTTATGGTGGTACAATGCCGGTTTTGACATTGTTGTGCATGGAGAACTTTCTGTGGTCGGCTCAACCCTTCGCGGAGCGAACATCACCTGTTTCGGCACCTGCATCATCGATGGCACTACGCTCATTGGTAGTGCCCCAATCGACGTACCGAGGACGGGTTCATTGTCTGTGTCGGACTCAACCATTTTTGGTTCAAGAGCAGATGAAGACATCATACTACACGATGATGCTGAAATCACGTATCTCAATTCGCAAGGTACGGGAGGATTTACAGATGCATGGGTACGACTTCTCTCATCAAGAACCATCTACACCAACATACCAAACGGTAGTGTTGATATTTTTGCCTTAGGCTATGGGGCATCAAATTGGAACGACCTCACCGATGATCAAGGCGTTCTCATGCTCGTCGAGGAAGGTGGAAATGAACATCGAAGAATGATTGAATGGATGGATGGAGAAGGTAATGTTCATCAAGAAGATGCATCAATCACATTGAGCATTTCAAGCAACTGGGGTACATTTTCAACCACCATTGATGCACCTAGGACTCCAGTTGGTTACCTCAATTTGTCTTTGCCATACATCACCGTTGATTCGGTTGAGGCATCCGATGTGACGGGGACAGTTAACGAAAGCATTGGCCTGATGATGACGGTCTCAAATTCTGGTGATGTTGCAGTCACGGCTAATTTCCGATGCTACGTCGATGGCGAAGATGCCGATACAGCACCCTCGACCATCACGGTTTCAATTCCCCAAGATGAATCAGTAAAGGTGCCAATTTCATGGTGGGCAAATTCAGATGGTGCACAAGAATTGAATTGCAAACCTTTCCTTCCATCGGTCCTTGAACCTATATCTGACCTCGTCGTTGATGAAAATGGGGCAACCTCTGACGAGGTTTCTTGGACTTATGCTGAAGAAAGTCAAGAGACACCATTGCTCATCTACCTTGTTGTCCTTGCAGCATTCGTTATCGGTGGTTTGTTTCTTTCGAGGAAGAAAGCCTCACCTGAAGAAAAAGAATTCAGTATGGACCAGGAACTTTACCATGAATAAGGTTTGAACGGTTATGGACTATGATGAAGGCGTTCTCTATACGCCACATCTCGAATTGCATCCTGTCTCACCGGAGGACTATATTCGCTTCATGAGTCAAACCATAGACCATTCATTCTGGAACGAAAAGGGTTGGAGCAATCCATTTCACCACTTTGAGGAATCGCAGGGTGCCATTCCTTATCGGGCTTCACAAGTTGAGCAACATCCAAATTTGGCTCCCCTCCTGCTTCGTTATGCGATCGAATCTGAGACAAGATACCTGATAGGAAGTATTGGGTTTCATCTGCCTCCTGACCCATGGGGGATGGTTGAAATTGGTTTTACTGTGGTCGAAGAAAAACGCAACCTTGGATACGGTAAAGAAATGCTTCATAGCATGTGGACATGGGTTTCTGACTACGAAGGTATCAACACATTTCGATATTCAACCCAGCCATCGAATCTTCCATCTCAACATATCATCAAATCATTAGGATTCAAACATGTGGGCGTTCAAATGGATGAAATTGATGGCGAAGAAGACATTTACGAAATGTCTGCCAGTGAGTATGTAACTCGATTTCAAAATCAAGTGTAATTTGAACAAATTAGTCGCAGGTGGGATATTGGTTTGGATCGTCACCTTCCCAGTTGATTTCCCACGAGTTAACAACGGTGAAGTTTGTTGAATGTTCTGAACCGAGGTTAACATTCGTAACAGTTATTGTAAAGTCATAACAATCATTTCCCCTAAAAAATTTGTCGGCTTCGATGTATTCAAATCCATCATTGTCGATCGCTGTACCAGAAAGTGGGACAAAAGCAACAGCAGTTGATGAACTCTTTGAACCAGAAAAATCGGAAATCCATTTCGCAACATCTCCGTCGATTGTTACAGTTGGATGAGTGTAACCTTCAGATGAACCTCGCCTAGAGATTTCAAGCGAATATGTGAGCTGACCGGTAAATTGGCGTTGGTTCGCTGATGCATAACTATGCTTACCCTCGTCCATTGGTTTTTCTCCACTTGAGAAAAGACCAACGAAAACCTGAACACGAATGCCTTCGTGCTCGGATGTTCCATCGGCAGTGTTTGTTGATACATATGGGGTAAACTGAACCCCAGCGTCCATTGCTTGGCGTGTAAGGTATTTCGAATTAACATCCATTTCTACTGTGTTTCCATTTGATGAAATTGCTTTGATTGTATAAATTTTCAAGACCTTACCTTCGTAATCCTGTGAGTTGCCATCAAAAAATTCGGCAATTGGTATGTTAAATCTTTTGATGTTTTCTCCCATTTCTGCAGAGCCACTCCAAAGAATCTCACCATCAGAGATAATTTCGATATCAACAGAATCGAAACTTCCACGGACGGCAAAATCCAATTCATCATTTTCTTCGTCAATGCTAATGTCGGTGACTGCGATATTTGCGTTGGAAGGAAAGACGACGACAAGGGCATAAGGCCCAACTGCAACTAACATCGCTATAATGAGAGTGGCATAGAGTTTTGGCTTACTTACGCCACCTCGCATTCGGTCTGCCTGAACGATTGCAGCCACCCCGAGAATCACAACGGTTGCAACAACAATCAATCCCCAAGACCCTCCTTGAAGGGATAAAATAGCCCCAACGATGATGACAACCCAACCGGCAAGGCCGATTTTCTGTGCCGTATTTGGCGACCCACTTGGACTTGAACCACCTGCTGGAGCAGATGCGGAAGGTGTAGGATTTGGAGTCGATGTTGCTACTGTGACTGCTGCTGGTTCAAACGTTTGACCTTCACTTTGTTCGGTTTTTGTTGTTGTCGCTTTCTCGAGTAGACCACCCATTCCAATCCCTCTACACCAAGTGAAACAGGAACATGGTTATGAATCAAACCCTTATTTGAACCATCAAGGTTCAATATTTCGGTGATGTTACAGACCCGGGGCGGATTCTTTCCAATCATCTTCTGCTTCTTCATCATCTTGAGAAATGAATCGACGACCAGCAACTGCTGCTGCTAATGCAATCATGGAAAGACCTGGAACGACCTCAAAACCTGGGAGATAGACACCACGAACATAGATGGTGATCATTTGAGATTCTCTGTTACAGCCGCCGTTCTTACAAGCGAAATCAGACTCAGCGTAAAAGTCGAGAACATGGTATGCATCTGTCCAACCTTGGTTCTTCGGTGTTCGAACGAGGACACGTGCTTTTTCAGGAGCGGTGTTTGGTTCAATTTGGACAACGTTGATTGGAAGGTTGATTGTAAATCCACTTTCTTCAAGTTGCTCTCTTGTTGAATCGGTCACACCAATCTTCATACGGTCGATTTGGTTTCCATAATTGTACACTTTGAATTCGAAATTCTTGTCAGTCTTTGGCATCAATTGAACGAATGGTTCGACTGCCTCAACTTGAACGATGCTGAATTGCATGATGTTGATGAGCGCATTGACTTGAGAACTTGCAGTGTTGGGTGGTGGCAAGTTGTTTAATTCTTGAACTGAGGCAGAGACCGTGAGTTGTCGAGATTGCATTTGCATGTAGGGGTTTGCTCGAACAACAACTTGGAAGTCGACATCAGCTCCTGCTCCGACATACATGTCACCTGGGGCGGCAGTAGCAAGGCCGTCACTTGTCACTTGAATTGCAACTTTCTCAACGTATGCAGTTGGATTTGAAACAGTGCAGGTTGTGTACCCCGTAAGCGTAGCACCAGGTTTAACTTCTACGTTGATTTGACCTGGAGCACATGTCATTGAAACAGCAGCACCTGAAAGTTGTGCTGAGGCTGGTGGAACGGCGACGATCATGAGTGAACAAAAATACAATGCTATGAGAAAGATTGGCCGCTTGAAAGATGTCATAACCTCACCCTACACCTTGTCCAAAAGTATGTCCCTCATAACGATTGTGGGATTCATTGGTTAAAAATATGTTTTCTAAATGAGTCAAAATGTGGGCCCGAGGGGATTTGAACCCCTGGCCGCCCGGTTATGAGCCGGGTGCTCTAACCAACTAAGCTACAGGCCCTTGTTCTTCGTCGAGTATCTTCGCATCATGAAACTTATCCCACGTAGGTATCAAAAATGTGCCAAGGAGGATTGGCTTGGTAAAATCCATTCCCGCACCGAAGTTTCAAGTTGATTTCTCATTTCCTCGGGTACAAAGATGAGGACTCTTTCCTTTGGTTGAATAAGTGAACGTATGAGGGGAGAATGTTCTGATGCATCCCGGCCATCTTCGAGCATAATTCCTTGAGAATACGGTAAGTATCCACGTTTCCGAATCGTGGCTGCGATAACATCAAACTCAGGTTCGTATCCATTTGCTTTGATTGCTTCTTTTATTTTGGGCATGACAAGGTCTTTCATTTCAACGGTGAGACTATCGATTCGAAGTGATTTGTGGAATCCCTTTCGTGAAATGAGTCGATTGGCCAATCCAGATAAGATGGCATCGTCGTGATTTGCCCAATGAGGAAGTGCGACCTTCACATGTGCGTCATTGAGTCGGGCATACTTTTCGGCAGTCAATGAGGAGTTGAGAAGCATATCATTCAATTCTTCGCTCAGGGTCAATACTCCGTCATGTGCCAATTCCTTAGCACGTGCGAGCAATGTCACAAGGTAAGATTGTGTGAGCATGTTGACCTTGTGAAAATACACCTGATGGTACATGTGATATCGAGTGACTAGGTAAGCTTCAATGGCAGGAAGCCCCCATGATTTAACCACGAATTGTCCTTTTGCATTCACTCTCAAAGCACGAATTACTCTTGCACTATCAAATCCCCCTATTTGGGCACCAGTATTTGCTTGGTCACGTATCATGTAGTCCATCCTATCGACATCGACTTGGCTACTGACGATTTCTTTCAAGAATTTGGGGATGTTCACACCCTGTTCATCAACATCTGCTCCGTCCATAATCGAAAACAGACGTTTTCGCTTTTCAAAACCTAAATGATTGAGTAGAACTTGTCCAATCTGAGTTTCTTTGCTCGAAAGGATGAGTTTGCCCCAATGTTCGTGGGAGTGAAATGTTGCAAAGACATCGGGTGTTTCAAGAAGATGTGAGTACGGTGGGTGGCCAACATCGTGCAATAATGCTGCGAGTTGGACCAGTTCCTTGTCGCTCTCCGAAAGAAGACCTGGATTCACTTCATCGAGGTGATGGATGAATTTTCCAGCCAGATGATAAGCACCAAGCGAATGTGAAAATCGATTATGGGTTGCAGCAGGAAATACATATTCGCACGTAGAGAGTTGTTGAATCGAACGCAAACGTTGGAACTCAGGTGTGTCGATAATCGCAGCATGAGTTTGAGGAACAAGGATGTCTCGATGGATTTCATCCCTGATGACCCTATCCCTCTGACTCATGGTTACGGGCCTACTTTTTGTTTTTTAAAGGGGATGGTAGTATCAATAAAATCCAATGAAAACCAATTTACATGAGATTTCTTCGTGGCAGTCTATGGCAGATGCACTCAAGGGCATGATGAATAAAATCACGAGCGACGACCCCGAAGTTCGTGGCCAACAACTCTGGGTAATGTTTGCCCTGTCGCTTTTTCTTGTCGCTGGTATGAACTGGTATGCATATATTCGAGAACCTGACATTGTTGAAGTCGATGAACTCGTTGAATACAAAAATGAGGTTGTCAAAGTGCAAGGCACGCTCATCTCCTGGGTCGAAGACCCTTACGGAAGCGGAGATGATAGAATCGATGCAATCATCGAAGATGATACGGGGGTTGTCGAGGCACGATGGTTCCGTCCAGGGCAAATGCCTCCAATAGGAACCAAGGTAACGGTCATGGGGGATGTCATCGAATACGAGGGTAGAATGTGGATTCAATCGCTCGGTGCAGGAGCATTTGAATGGTCGGCAAGAGATTTACCAACGGTGACAAAACTCGCTATTGCCGATGTTGCAAAAGAACCTTGGTTGTATGAGAACACTACTGTTGAATTGACTGGTTTCATTGGGGAAACAATTACTCCAGATGCAACATTTACCTCTGCATATTTGGGTGATCACCCGAATTATGGAAACTCAGACCATCAAATGCACATCATCGTTCGCTCGGCGACACATGAATGGATTGAGGCTTCTTCAAAAATCCAAGTTCGAGGGACGCTTCAATATCAGCAGAGAGATATCCGCTGGAGTCTAATGGTTCAAGGGTCAGAAATTATCGTTGACTCCTCGCACAACATTCTCATCACTCAACTCGATTGGGTCGATGAGGCCACTTGGAGTTATCAATCCGGTCAACTTGTCGATATGTCTGGTTTGCTCGATACCAATAGCGAGGTTTGGTCACTCGTGGGGCCAAACAATGCGCGTATTTGCGTCATTCCTTTGTCAAGTGATACCTCGTCGCTTGAAGCACAGCATAACACACTCATTACCTTTAGAGGACGATTGACGTGGTCAACAAGTAGTTCTCAATGGTGTATTGACGCAACAAATGGAGAGGCACAAGACATGGTCATTCCTCAATCAGCACCATCCATTTTAGGACTCCTTTCCGCCGACCCACTTTCACTCATTGGGGATGAAAATCAACGCTATACAGTCTCAGCGTTTGTGAAATATGCAATCGAACCATCAGTTGATGATAAACGCGGATTTGTTGTCGATGCAGCAGCCTACACCCCTGGTTGGACAACCGTTGCAGCAACATTTCCGGGACCAAGAACATCGTGGATAGAAGCTGGTCAATCCATCGTAGCGAACATCTCAATTCTTTGGGATGACCAAGACATGAGGATTCGTTTCATCATCCACGAATACACCCTTGGCTCATCTCCTCTACCGAGAACTTTGCTTTGGGATGATGGAGCAATTCAATGGGGATACGCCCTCAATCAACGCGTATATCTAGATGGTAAAGCCGCTGAAGATGACGGTCAATTATACCTTACAAGAGAAGGTTCCGACCTCAAAATTCGACTTTCGTCAATAAGCAATGGAATAGGAATGGACGATGTTCATCGAAATCAATCCATGACATGGGAAGGACGGCTCGTTGAGTATGAAGTTGATGAAGTGTCCATGGGTTTTAGACTCGTTGATGCAGATCCTCTTGATTCGGATGGTGATGGACTTGCTGATACGATTGAGGAAGCATTCGGCACTTCTCCATTTTCAGAAGATTCTGATGATGATGGCGTCGACGACCGAACGGAATATGAGCAGCAGGTGTGATGGATGGAAGCCTATTTTATCGACCTTGGATGGCTGTTCATCGCACTATTTATTGGTGTGATGATGGGTTCACTCACAGGGTTGATTCCAGGATTTCACGTGAACAACGTTGCCCTCATTCTCCTCGCCATTTCTCCTGCATTGCTTGATATTGGCATTCCCCTCTTTGCCGTGGCGGGCATTATCGTAGCGACGGGAACAGTACATACGTTCCTGAATTACATACCTTCAGCACTCATAGGTGCACCGGATGGCGACACAGCCTTATCACTGCTGCCTGGACATCGGATGTTGCTTGCTGGCAATGCGGCACGTGGTGTTGCATGGTCAGCCCGAGGTTCTCAACTCGGACTGTTTCTTTCCCTCCCACTCATCGTCGTAGCAAGAATTGCATTTGGACCCGAACTGGGTTGGTACGACCAACTTCGAGACATCCTACCATTCCTTTTGCTTGGGATAAGCCTGCTCTTGCTTGCAACCGAAACGACACGACTTGATTGGCCAAGATGGATTCAGAAATTGAGTGGCAAACGGCTTGGCAAAGACTCACGTTTTGCAGGTTTTTTGTCTGCGACTGGATTTTTCCTTCTCGCAGGCTTTTACGGTTGGGGCGTTTTTACCCTCCCAGCACAATCTCCCGTCGGTATGCCAGATGCGAGTCTTCTTTTGCCGAGTCTTGCTGGTCTCTTTGGCATCGCAAATCTGCTTGACATTTATGCAACAACATCTCATCTACCTCCTCAAAAAGAGGATTGGAGTTTGCCGCCTATCCGACCACTTATCGTGCCATGTTTCTGGTCGGGTGTGGCAGGTGCTTCGATGGGTGTCTTGCCCGGAATGACCGCATCTCAAGCCACCGTTCTTGTGATGGGCGGAAGAAATGTAGCAGCAAAAATCCAAGGAAAAGAAGGATTCGGCATGGACTGGGAAACCCGAAAATTAACGGAAATGACCGATGAGGAGTTGCTCGAAATTGCAAAGGCCGAAGCTGAAGGAGGTTATGAAGGACCTCAAACCAAACAAGACCTTGAAGTCATCGCCATCTTATCAGCCGTCAATACTGCTGTGACCGTCATGGTCCTTGGTTTCCTCTACATAATCGGCAGATCGAGGTCAGGTGCTACGCTTGCGCTCAAAATGATGTATCCTATCGAAACGTGGTCGTCTCTTGAACCAACATCGGATTTCATCCGATTACTCGCCCTTACACTTGCCTCAGGTCTGTTGGCTATGCCGATGATGCGATATGTTGGCAAGGGCATGCTGCGATTGCATGCTGCTATTCCTCTGCAGCAAATGGTGATGGGCGTCATCCTCTTTGTCGTAGCCCTTGTTTGGTTAACCACGGGCTTTGTTGGTATTGGCGTGCTCATCATTGGAACGCTCATAGGACTCTTACCCCCGAGAATAGGTATCCGAAGGTCTCACGGCATGGGCATCATCTTGGTTCCAATTATGATTTACACGTTCGCTCAGCGTTTTGACTCCTTTGGATTTTTGTGAAATAGTTTATTGAAGATGTATAGAGAGGGAAGAATGTGAGAAATGTAACAAGCCTAAAAACGATGAGTTTCATGCTTATCATGCTCTTTCTTCTCTCCATTTTTTCAAACACCGTCGCACATCTGAATGCTCAACCAGTACAGCAAGCATCGGGCCGCGGGATGGCATGTATCTCCGATATCTGCATCAATGAAATTATTCCAAACCCCAACGGATACGATGATGATGTGTATCCAAATGGAGAATGGTTGGAATTGTACAATGACGGTTCAACCGATGTTGATTTGACAGGTTGGAGCGTAACCAACAGTGCTGGAAAGGTGCTCACATTCAATGCTGCGAGCATTGTCGGATATTCAAGTTCAAATAATCAAACTTGGGAAATCAGTCCTGGGGAATATGTGGTCATCGCTCGTAATGGAGACTCAAATTTCTATTTGACCAATACCGCTGACACGATCTCCCTTTTGGATGCATCATCAACCAAAGTGCATGAAGCCTCTTGGGGTTCTTCCGCCCAATCTGGAGTTAGTTACGAAGAAGATTCAACAAGCCCAACTTCGCACTGGATTCCAACAGCCCAACCTACCCCCGGTCAACAAAACAGTGCAGGTGGGCCAGTCACATACATTCCATCTGATTTGGTCATTTCCGAGGTCATGGCAAACCCATGGCCGAGTGATGACAATGCCTCGTATCCCGGAGGAGAATGGATTGAAGTGTTCAATACTGGCTCTGCTACCATGGACCTCACAGGGTGGTCCATCGTCGATGCTGCTGGAAACATCATCGATTTTGACCTTGACCATCTCGTTGGTGCTGATGGTACTCCATCCTCTTTTATGATTCGTGGAGGCGAACACCGACTTCTTGCAGTCAACAGCACGGGCTCGTATGGTGTGCTCAACAACGGTGTTGAGGCGATTACACTCAAATGGCCAAATGGGTCAAATTCGCAACTCGTTGAATGGTCTACTTCCGTAGGTGGTTTTTCGATTTTCGGCTCCCCCTCCTCTACGTTTTGGTCCACCATATCCGCATACCCAACACCGAACGGAAGTAACGCACCGTCCTTATCGTCCATTGCCAATCCAAATAACGATATTGTCATCAGTGAAATTTTGCCAAATGCTACGAGCGAACCCGATGTCTTTCCAGATGGTGAATGGATAGAGTTACACAACCAGGGCTCAACGAGTGTCGACCTCATGGGTTGGAGCATCATTGACGGTATAGGCAATGTCACCTTCCTTGACCCCGGAACCCTCGTGTTCAATTTGAGTCAAGGGGCGACCGTTATCGATGCAGGAGAATATCGACTTGTTCAATTCTCATCAAACACGAGGCTCTGGGACGATTACAATCACATCATTCTGCGAGACCCTCTTTCAATGCCAGTGGATATGGCGTGGTATGCAACTGATTACGGTCAAGATATTGCCTTGCAAAGAGATAGCAATGCTGCTGACCCTTGGGTACCTGCACCATGGAAAACCCCTGGCGTGCCTGCACCTGGCTCAACCCCTTCAAGTTCAACCGTTCGTTTCTCAGAAATCCTACCGGATGCTGTCGGGAGCGACTCTCAAAATTACCCCCTTGGCGAATGGATTGAACTCGAAAATTTTGGACCGACCGATGTTGATGTGACCGATTGGAAACTACAAGCATCGGGTCGAAGTTTTACGCTTCATGAGTTCAATTTCCCGCATCAAAACGATGCATTGGTTCGAGCGGGTAGTGTAGCACTCATCGCCCTCAATGGAACAAGTTCATTTTACTTGAAGCACACCAGTCAAGACTCGATTGTGCTGGTGGAACCAAGTGGTTCAATTGTCGATACTGCTTCTTGGAGTGTAACGGAAGAAGGAAAAACTCTAGTTCGAGCAAATTCGTCTCACGCTGGACTTGCTTCAATGATTCCAAGCAGTGTTCCGAGCACAGATTTTGTAAAGAATCCTTGGGCAACTCCAAATCAACTCAATCCAAATTGGCCACTGTATTCAGGAAGTACGGATGTTACCATCACTGAAATTTTCCCCTATTGCCAAGATGAAAGTCAGCTTCCTGCGGAGGATTGGATTGAAGTGATGAACAATGATGTGGAGGCCATCAATCTTTCTCGGTGGCAGTTTATGGATGCAGACGGAGACTATACCTTCGTCACCTCTGACCACATTTGGTCGAACGATTCAATAAATTCAACGGTTGTTGAACCACAACAACGAATTGTCATTCAACTTCATCCGTGGTTTATTTCAGGCTTGGGTGATTCATTTAGCCTCCGAACACCCGACCACGAACTCGTTACCACCATCGAGTGGGAAATTGTTACTGAATGCCAATCGATGGCTCAAGTCAACGGAAAATGGAGTAAAATGCCTTGGACCACTCCCGGCGAAGAAGAACCTGACCTCTCAAATCTAGCATCCTATCAAGACATCAAATTTACTCGAATCATGCCTGATGCATCTACGGATATCGATTCAGAAATGGAATTCATTGAGATCACCAATATCGGTGGGTCGTTTGCTTCGCTTCAAGGATGGACTTTACGACATATTTCGACAACCTCTGTACCATTTAACACCACAATTGGTTCACTCATGATTTCACCGATGAGTTCTGTCATTTTAGCCTCAGATGCTACCACTCTTTCGGTGTACGAGGACGGAATCATCCGTGAGATGGCGGGAGTCCTCAATCGTTCGATGTATCTTTCCAATTCTGGGGCTGCAATACAACTTGAGGACCCCCTTGGCAACATTGCTGACACTGTTGTGTACGAGAATGGACCAGTTGGCTCACTTGGTTGGAATGGCGTTAGTTTGGTAGCCCCATTCAGTGGCATGGAGAATCTCATCTATGTCCGCGGTGATGGTTGCGATGCGATCGTTGACACCGACCAAGCAATTGATTGGCAAAAGAGGTGGCAATTGCTTGGAGGAACTTCATCCTGTGGAAATAGGATGCATACTGGAGAGTTCACGATTACTCCACTCATCGGTCCTGAATCAGGCATTCATGATGTATTGGCATGGATCAATGATGCCGAGCAATCAATACATCTTCACATCTATCAATTTCACTCCGATGTTCTTGCAGAAGCACTCATCGCCGCCCATCAACGGGGGATTGAAGTCACTGTGACATTGGATGCTGGCGACACTTGGTGGACAGATTACGAGCTTGACCAAAATAAGGGCATAGCCGTATCCCTTCTTCAAGCAGGTATCGATGTACGATGGTTTGGTGAATCCTACGATGGTCCATACGCTTACCTTCATAGCAAAATTGCAGTACGCGATGGCTCGAGTGTTTGGATTGGTTCCGGAAATTGGAAACAGTCTTCCCTTCCTGTGATGGGTGAAGCCGGTAATCGAGAGTGGGGTATGATTCTTGAAAACCAAGACTTTGCACAGTTGGTTCTTGAGCATCTCCTAGTCGACGAAGAAGAGGACCGAATTTACCTCACGGATGTATCAGTTTCCGACATGCCAGATGGGTGGACACTCGACCAAGGCATCAGTTTGGTTGGCCAAACCACTGAATCCATGAGCATAGAAGCAACCGCTGAACTTATCGTATGTCCAGATGTGTGCATTGAAGGTTTGAGCACGCTCATTGCTGATGCGAATGAAGAAATCTTGTTGTCTTTGCAATATCTTGACCTTGATTGGTCATATGGATGGGGCGATAACCCAATTATTTCATCCCTTCAACAGGCAGCAGAACGTGGTGTTTCGATTCGTCTTATCCTCAATGGCGCATTTTTAGATGGCGAGATCCAAACCACCATCGATTTGATGAATGAAGAATGGAACGCAACATTGGGCTATGATACAGCAGCCATCATCATGGCCCCCGACGAACTCATCACGAAACTGCACAACAAAGGTGCGATAATCGACGGAGAGAAGGTGTTGGTTTCTTCCATCAATTGGGGAGATTCAGCACTAATTCGAAATCGAGAAATGGGCATTGTCCTCTCAAGTGAAGAAGTCGCTCAAGTGTACCGCGATTCTTGGTGGTCCGATTGGAATCGACTGTCAGAAGATATCGATTCGGATTTAGATGGAATGAACGACAAATGGGAGCAGGAAAATGGCCTCCACCGGACACGTCGAACGGTGATTGGCGAGAGTTTTATTGAATCAGCAGCAGACCCAGATGGCGATGGTTTGCCAAATCTTGCAGAATATCAATACCGAAGCAACCCACTTTCATCCGATACCGATGGGGATTGTATTCTCGATGGGCTAGAACTTCAATGGGCACAAGCAGTCACGCGGGACACATCAACACCATCACTCGATCCACATGTTGCCCTCACTTCAACGGATGCTAATGAAAATGGTGTTGATGATGGAGAAGAATTGGGATGCACTTTGGAAGGCGCCGATATAGAACTTAACCAAACAGATGAAAACAATGAGTTCGATGAAGATGGTGATGGTGTGCCAAATAATAGAGATGCATGCCCTCTTTCACCAACAGATGAACTTGTGAATACACGAGGGTGTACTGCTGACCAAGAAAATGAACTGAGTATTGATGCTGGTCAAGGTTCGACTGATGAAAGTCGTTTCATGCTTTATGTCCTCATCTTATCCTTGGTGTTCGTCGTTGGTGCCTTCATTTCGTTCCAATCAAGAAAGAAAAACAATTTGGGTACCGTCGAATACATAGAAGCAGAATTCAATGAAGAGAACGAGGTCGACTTTTCTTCTCAGATTCAATTTGAACAAAAACAATGGGTTCAACCTGTTCTTGATGGCTCGCTTGCGTCCAAAGTTGAAGAAGCTGATAGACTTCGTTTGAGTGAAACACAAAAGCAGCAATTACACGGATGGGGTGAAGATATGATACATGAGTATCTTGACCAAGGATGGACCGTTGACCAACTCATCGAATATTACCAACAACAATTGGAAAAGAACACTTGAGCATCATAACATTAAAGGAGAACTCCTTGAATCATAGGTTGAGGCACATGGTCTATTCTAACAGCAATCCGGTGATGAACACCAATTTTTGGTCAAATATGCAAGATTCCAACAGAATGACGTTTGAGGGAACGATGAATAAAATCGGTTACCTCACGGGAATTCTTCTATTGAGTGCAATCATTACGAGTGCGATCGCACTTTCTTCCCTCGAAAATCTTGCTCTGGTCTACGGACTGACGTCTATGGGGGCGATTGTTGGGTTTGTTCTTGTGCTTGTGATTTATTTCACTCAACCAGAAAATCCTCAAACCTTGATGACCATTTATGCAGTGGTTGAAGGCATGTTTATCGGTGGACTTTCAAGTGTCCTCGAAATTTTCTTTCCTGGATTGATTCTCCAAGCAGTGTTTGGGACGGCAATCCTGTGTGCTGTGATGTACGGACTTTATGCAAGCAAAGTCATTCGACCAACACCAACGTTCAACAAAATTGTGTACAGTTTGGTACTCACCATTGTGTTGTTGTACTTGATTTCGTTCATCATGCAACTCTTTGGTGCTCAAATGCCTTTCCTCCATGACAAAGGCCCAATTGGTATTGGATTCTCGATTCTTGTTCTTGCTGTTGGAGGTTTTATGCTCATCAGTGACTTTGGATTCATCGAGTCGTCTGTTAGTTATGGAGCGCCCAAGAAATTTGAGTGGTATGCTGCTTTTGGCCTCCTCATCACACTGATTTGGATTTACATTGAAATGGTTCGACTCATCGTGAAATTACGTAGTGATTGAGGTTAAAAAATCAACAAATTCACATACCTTCGGCCAATTGGAAAGGCCATGGAGGCAATCCCCGAACTCGACTTCAATGACTTTGCTCATGGAGATGAGAAGACCAAGCAGTTCTTTGTCGATGGACTCAAAGATGCTCTCTCCCATATCGGATTCTTTGCACTCAAAAACCATGGCATCCCGGTCCAACTCATTCGTGATGCTTACAACCAATGCGACTTATTTTTCGACCTCCCAGCGTCTCAAAAATTGCCTTTTTCACAACCTTCCATTCACCACCAAAGAGGATATACTCCCTTTGGAACTGAACACGCCAAAGACCAAATTGCTCCTGACTTGAAGGAATTTTGGCAAACAGGACTGCCCACAACTGATGGCGTCGAGTCTACATTCCCATCGAATATTTGGCCAGATGATGTTGTTCCAGAATTCAAACACGTCATCGATGACTTGTATGGCCAAATGTTACATCTCTCCGTCGAATTACTCAAAGCATGTTCTCTTGCCCTCGGCAAGGATGAGCATTGGTTGCCAAACATGACCCATATGGGAAATACAATTATGCGACTCATCCATTATCCACCGCTCGGTCATGATGTGCCTCAAGGTGCTGTAAGGTCTGCTGCTCACGAGGATATCAATTTCATAACGCTCCTTGTGACTGCAACGGCTGATGGATTAGAAGTCATGGACCATGATGGTTCCTGGATTCAAGTTCAAGGAAATGAAGAATATATCATTGTCGATACTGGCGATATGATTCAAAACATGACGAATGGGTTCTTCCGTTCGACAACACATCGAGTTGTTAACCCACAAGATTCATCGACAAGGCGGTATTCAATGCCGATGTTCGTTCATCCAAGAAATGAGATTGATTTAACCCCCCTGCCTGAGTTCATCGGATTGACGGGTGGAGTGGTTCAATACCCTAGCATTACTGCAGGCGAATTCTTGTATCAACGACTCAAAGAAATTGGATTGGCATCTTGAGTTGAGCGCATGGATGAAGGCAAAATATCATCCATGATTTCTTCCATTTTGAACGGTGAAGAACAAGGTAAAGAGTCCATCTTTGAGTTTATCTCCCATGTCAAAAATGACTCAATTTCACAAGAATATGTCGTTGAGTGGTTGAAAACAATGCATCAACATGGCTGCACAAATCTTGATGTGATTCATCTTACGACGGCGATGAGGGAATCGGGTGCAACATTAACATGGCAAAGCGACAAGCCCATCGTCGACAAACATAGCACGGGTGGTGTCGGGGACAAGATGTCCATCATGCTTGCACCTGCTCTTGCGGCTTGTGGCGTTCGAGTACCTATGCTCGCTGGCAGAAGTTTGGGCCATACGGGTGGTACCATCGACAAATTAGAATCGATTCCGAATTTTTCATGCATCAAAACTCCTGAGGAGATGAAAACCATTGTCGAAGAGGTTGGTTGTTGTATTGTAGCCCAAAATACAAGCATTGCTCCTGCAGATGGCCGCTTGTATGCCTTGAGAGATGTGACAAATACTATTGACAATGTTCAACTCATCACAGCGTCAATCCTTTCGAAGAAATCTGCAGAGGGCTTAGACGCTCTGGTTTTAGACGTAAAGTACGGTTCTGCTGCTTTCATGAAAACACTCGAAGAGGCCAGGGCACTGGCTCGGTCAATGGTTGATGTTGGAAATGGTTGTGGAATCAAAACGGTAGCTCAACTCACTCGGATGGATGAACCCATAGGAAGTCACATCGGAAATGCCCTTGAAGTGCTTGAATCAATTCATGTGTTGAATGGTCAAGGTCATGAAGATACAAAACAACTTGTTGTTCTTCAAGGTGGAACATTATTGCACCTTTCAGGGAAGGCAGAAAATGAACAAGAAGGACAAGAGATGATTCGCCATGTTCTTGAAAATGGTCAAGCCAAAAATGTATTCAAAGCCATGTGCATAGCACAAGGAGTGCCAATAGATACAGCAGAACAACTCGTATCTCATCCTGAAGATGTGCTTCCCTCATCAAAATTTGAAACGCTAATACGTTCCGAAATAACAGGATATGTAACAACTTTTGATACGATGAAAATCGCTCAACGACTACGAAGTATGGGTGCTGGCCGCGTCCAATTAAGTGATGACATCGATCATGCTGTTGGTCTTATCATACATCGCCACGTCGGTGATGAGGTGAAAAAAGGTGATGTCGTTCTTACAATTCATCATTCAGTTGCTCTTTCTGAAGAAGAACAGAATTTCTTCTCCATGTGTTACTCAATTCAAAATCAACCCCTTCGTGCAACACCTCGATTGCACTCGACGGTGTCCTAAGGAATTGATTGAAACGAAGTCATGATAAAGGGGGGCTTTTTCGGTGAACTTGCCGATTTAGCTTAGCTGGTGGAGCGTGGGACTGTTAATCCCAAGGTCGTGGGTTCGAGCCCCACAATCGGCGCAAAATCGATACTCTATCCTTCCAAGATAGGGTACTATTCCCATTCAATTGTGCCAGGAGGTTTGTGCGTTATGTCGTACACCACGCGATTGACCGCACCTTTGCATGTATTTGTGATTCGGGTTGAAACCTTTTGAAGAATGCTGTGTGGAATTTCAGAATATCTTGCCGACATACCATCCATACTACGAACTGCTCGTACCACAATGGTTTCACCATACGCACGTACATCTCCATGAACACCGACTGAACGGACTGGCAAAAGAGCAGCGTAATATTGCCATGGCAATTCCATCAAACCTTGTGATGATGCATTTTCAAATTCTTCCTCGACAATTGCACATGCTTCTCGAACAACCTCAACTCGTTCAGGTGTGAGTTCGCCCAACGTTCGGACAGCGAGGCCAGGACCGGGGAAGGGTTGACGCTCTGAGACTTTGATGTGAAGAGCACGTGCAAGTTCTCTCACTTCATCTTTGTATAATTCTCGTAGTGGCTCAACAACTTCAAGGCTCATATCTTCTGGAAGGCCACCTACATTGTGATGTGATTTGATGGTGTCTCTAACCCCACCACCAGATTCAATCCAATCGGGAGCAATCGTTCCCTGAATGAGATATTTAGCACCACACTTGACTTGTTCCTCTTCAAAAATTCGAATGAACAGTTCTCCGATAATTTTTCTTTTCTGTTCGGGCTCAGTGATGTCTTTTAGTGCAGAAAAATACCTATCTGCAGCTTTGATCGTGATGAGTTGGATGCCCAAATCAGAGAGCATGGCTTCAATTTCTTCAGTTTCATTTTTTCGCATAAACCCTGTATCGACATAGACACAATGCAATAAATTCCCGACGGCTTGGTGGGCAAGAACGGCCGCAACGGTGGAATCTACGCCTCCAGAGCATGCAATGATAGCGATGTCGTCGATGCTTGTTTGCATTTGTTGAACTGATTCCTCTATGAAATCAGCCGCATCAAACATGCTTATTCACCACTATTGATTTCTCTATCTTGTGCCTTGACCTTTTCAATTTGGTCGAGTTTGTTTTGTTTTAATGCAGCAGCATAGGATTCGTTTTGGAGTGCAAGCATTTGCACAGCAAGGTATCCTGCATTATCACCTCGGTCAACGCCTACAGTTGCTGCCGGAACACCAGGAGGCAACTGTGCAATAGAGAGCAATGAGTCAAAAGGAACTTTGCCACCACACGGCACACCAATGACTGGTTTTGTGGTCATCGAGGCAACGGCACCTGGGAGTGCTGCTGCTAATCCAGCCATGGCTACAAAGACCATACAGCCTGCTTCTTCAGCATCTTGAACAATTTCTTCAACAAATTTAGGTGAACGATGGGCTGAAGCAACTCGTAATTGGTGGGGAACACCGAATTGCTCTAAAATTGCTGTGCATTTCTTGGCGATGGGTAGGTCAGAAGATGACCCTAACAATATTGTAACATCCATGGAATAAACCCAACGCGGTGGGTTCATTAGGATGACTGTTGAAGATTATGATTCTTCATACCCGCTATGCAAAGAATGACCAACATCTGTCATTGAAAAATGGATGGTACCAAGAGCAGCACGTGCCTCATCAAACGGGTTGGAGGAAACCAGAATACACCGAATAAACGCTGAGGGTGGATTCTGCCTAGAACTGTATCCCACAACAGCAAAAACCGTTTCCCAATCTGGTTTGAGATAAGCAATGATACCATGGCGGAAAACTGCAGACTCAACGATCCAATTCAACTCGTTAGAGAAATCAAGTTTCGATTCGTAAGAGCACGGCAAGTCATAGACGAAACGGGATGAGGTTGAGCCTGTCCTCAAGGCTACAAAGGTGGGGAACAATGAGGCTGTACCAAATGTGAGAGGTAGCCACCAATATGCTCCTGTTTCATTTGGGGTTGACGGCCAAACCGATTGAAAAACAAGGGTAAAAAGAATCGAAATGGAACTAAAAAAGAGTGCAAACCTCCATTGCTTGCTGAGTGAAAGTGTTCGATGTGGTGTTTTTTCGGAT
This sequence comes from Candidatus Poseidonia sp., assembly GCA_030827365.1. Lineage (GTDB taxonomy): Archaea > Thermoplasmatota > Poseidoniia > Poseidoniales > Poseidoniaceae > Poseidonia. The sequence continues at coordinate 32,633 of JAUREO010000006.1, forward strand.
GCGAGAAAAAGGGCAACGATATTGAGGGCTAAACCGAGGAACACCAGATAGTTCTGGAACTCCATGAAATCTTGAAACAAAAACGTCAACATTGCAAATCCAAAAGGAAGCAGTGACCATGAAAACAAGAGCAGGACAATACCAAATTTTTGTGGCCCAAGATGAATGGGCTCAAAATGTTCTGTCCAAACGACGTCTTCCACATACGGCCTACATACTCCACCTTAATTGAGTTCATTGGTTTCAAATGGGTGCCGCAGACAAAGATTTCTTGCCGCATATACCTCATCAACTCGTCGAACTGGCGTTGTTGTGGGTGCTTCGTGAAGAGATTCTGGTGATTGTTGCAACACCTCAACAAAATGCTTTGCAAAAGTGTCGAGTGTGTCTTTGGATTCTGTTTCTGTAGGTTCGATCATCATACACTCAGGAACAACCAACGGGAAGTACACCGTTGGAGCCATGTAACCTCGGTCGAGCAGACCTTTTGCTACATCCATGGCTGAGATACCTACGGCTTGTTTTGCAGGTTCCATCGAGAGTGTAAATTCGTGCTTTGCCACAATGGTTTCAGCTCCATCACGGAACATGTGGGATACACCTGCTGCTTCAGCCTCTCTATGAATAGCATGACGCAAATAATTTGCATTCAAAACGGCGTGTTCGGACATGGTTCGCAGGCCGTTACCGTAACGGCGATAATATGCCCAGCATCGAACCACTGCACCAGCGTTTCCATGCCATTGTTGGACTTTACCGATGGTATGTTCAGGTGTCAGCCAGTAATACCACGAACCATCGACAGAGTGCAACAATTCTTCGGCGGTGGCATCTCGCTTTCCAGCAATTGGGCTTGGCAAGAATGGGGCGAGTTGAGACTTCACTCCAATTGGACCTGAACCTGGACCACCGCCACCATGGGGTTGTGAGTAGGTCTTGTGTAAATTGAAATGTACGGCGTCAAAGCCCATGAGCCCCGGAGATGTAAGGCCAAGAATTGCGTTGAAGTTGGCTCCGTCGTAATACATTTGGCCGCCTGCATCATGAACGATTGTTGATGCCTCAACGATGTCTTGCTCAAATAATCCGAGGGTGTTTGGATTGGTGATCATCATGGCGGCCGTGGTTTCGTCGGCAACAGCACGAAGAGCATCTAAGTCGATTCGACCATCTGCTCGAGACGGAATTTCTACAATTTCATACCCAGCCATGGCAGCACTCGCTGGGTTTGTTCCATGGGCAGAGTCAGGAACAATCACTTTTGTCCTTTGGTCTTCACCGCGTTGACGGAAATATTCCTGAATGCATCGGACTGCGGTAAATTCGCCTTGTGCTCCTGCAACAGGTTGTAACGTCACTTCATCCATGCCAGAACATACTGCAAGCATTTCTTGCATTTCGTAGTATATCGACAGAAGTCCTTGAAGATGCTTTTCACCTTGGTGAGGGTGAATATCAGCAATACCGGGCAATTGTGCAATGACTTCGTTAATTCTTGGATTGTGTTTCATCGTGCAAGAACCAAGAGGATAAAATCCGGTATCAATACCAAAATTACGTTTTGATAACCAAGTGTAATGTCGAACCATTTCTGGTTCCGATAATCGTGGCCATTTTGGTGCTTGCTTTCGCATAAGTGTGGATGGAAGAGAAACAGGGGTAATGGTCGCCATCGGTTGTGGCTGGGCATATCCTTTTCCTATTGCTCCATTGTGTCCAAACAAATGGCTCATGCTTTCACCCCCTTATGGTTCACCCAATTGCGCAATTGGGCAGACAACATCTGAATATCAGACAGCGATGTTTGGTCAGTTGTTGTCACAAGGATTTGATTTGTAATGTTTGGATTCCATTCTTGAAGGTTAAAACCCCCAAAGATGCCTTGTGAATCAAGATACTCTAAACATGAATTGGCGCTCCCAGGTACTTCAAGAACAAATTCATTGAAATGCGGTCCTTCGTGAGGTAAATTCAATCCCGCAATATTGGATAATTCTTCCTTGAGTTTTTGACTGGCACTCATGTTTCGAAGAGCAAGTTCTTGCAAACCTTCTGGGCCAAGCAAAGCCATGTGCATGGCCCCCATTAATGCAATTAGGGTTTCGTTGGTGCAAATGTTTGATGTTGCACGGTGGCGACGTATGTGTTGCTCTCTTGTTGAAAGCGTTAGACAGTATGCTTCGTTCCCGTCGACATCGACCGAACGGCCAACAATTCGTCCCGGCATGAGTCGGAGATATGGCTTGTGGCAAGCAAAAATTCCGTAAAGTGGACCTCCACATGTCATTGGACTACCAAGCGGTTGCCCTTCACCGACCACCATGTCGGCTCCGTAAGCACCAGGAGCCTCGACCATCCCGAGGGATACAGGTTGGATACCAACAATGAGGGCTGTATCTTCTCCAATGATTTCTTTTGCTGTTGTGAGTCCCTCATCAAGAATGCCATATGGATTCGGTTGTTCAACATATACGCCACATGAACCCTTAGCTTCTTCAAATGAGGTGAGTGCAACTTTACCATCGGGTCCATGCTTGAGCATTTTAATTTGAATATCAGCACCTTGACAATAATTGTGCATGACCGACAAGCGATCAGGAGGCGTTAATTCAGAAACATAGACGGTATTTTCTTGCGTTGCTTTTCTGCCGTGAACACGAACCGCACAAGTCAATGCTTCAGCAGCAGCTGTTGAGCCATCGTACAACGACAAATTTGCGATAGGCAATCCTACCAATTCAGATATTAAGGTTTGAAACTCCCACATGGATTGAAGCATCCCTTGACTGACTTCAGGTTGGTAGGGGGTATAAGCGGTAAGAAATTCACCTCTTGTGACCAATTGGAATACAGACGCGGGTACATAATTTCGATACAGACCAGCTCCTAAGAATGAAGGACGCGAGGCGTGGTTTGTGTTTGCTCCGAGCAATCGACGAGCATCAGCAAGAATTTCTTCTTCGGTTTGCGGGTCAGGAAGTGGTAGTTGTCCTTGAACTCGAACCGAATTAGGAATATCGATAAACAAGTCTTCCATACTTTCCATGCCCATGGCAGCAAGCATCTCTTTTTCTCGTCCAAGGTTTGGAAGTTGGTCGACCATAACAATACCTCACGTAAACCGTGTTATTTCTTGGTGAAGCGAGGATGCTCATAATCAATTGCTTTTAGGCAGATGAAAACAAAGCACGGGTGTTCATTTTTTTGAAAAAAAATTCACACAAAAGGTGGTCGAAAAACCTGCGCTTGAACCGATTTTCTTGGGCTTGCAACAATTTCAATGAAATCGCCCTCGTTGACACCAGTCAAGTACCCCATTCCAATGCCAATATTGTCAAGGCTTGGTGATGGTGCTCCTGATGTAAGGAAGCCTATTTGACGACCATCCTTCTGAACTTCTTTTCCAGGTCGAGGCAATGGCCCTTTTTCCACATACTTGATACCCCATAATCGGGCGTCGGATTCTTGATGAGAAACGCAACGGTGTTTGCCAACGAAATCATGTTCAAAATCAACACCAAATGGAACATTGGTTTCCCATGAATCACGATGTAAAAATGATTCTTGACAATCGGATAAGTGATGCCAACAAAAATCTACACCAGAGAGGAGGTACCCTTTTTCTAAACGTAGGGTATCTCTTGCACCGAGGCCAACGGGTGTTGCCCCCGCTTCAATAAGTGCTCGCCAAAGTCGTGGAGCGTCATCGTTTGGAATGAAAATCTCGTAACCGGATTCACCAGTGTACCCGGTCCCTTGAATCCATCCAGTAACACCCAAATCATTGGTTTCAATTTGTTTCCAACGAAATCGTCCAATGTGATTTTGACCTCCTAAAACTGGTTCAAGTATTGATTTTGCAGAAGGTCCTTGCAATGCAATAATCGAAGTTTGGTCGGATAGATTTTCAATTTGAATACGCTGGTCGGATGGAAGTAATGCATGAAACCAATCCCACATTGTTGAAATCATTGAGGCATTGGGCACACCGAGGATTTCTTCATCGGATACAACTGCAAAAATCATGTCGTCAATAACATAACCATCGTGGTCAAGAAAATGAGTATATGCACAACGCGTAGGTTCGATATGTGTCACTCTTTGAGAAGCGATACTTTCTAGCCATTCACGAACATTTTTACCAATAAAGCGAAAAGATCCCATGTGAGATACATCAAATAACCCCGCTGTTGCCCTTGTTGCGAGATGTTCTTCGGTGATTGAGGTGTACCAGATAGGTAACTCAAACCCATGAAAATCAACTAAATGAGCATCTAAACGAACATGTTCATCATAGAGGGCAGTACGTACAGGTGGGTTCATGTGTGTCCCTTTATGATATAGTTAAACAACTTATGCTGAGGATTTGAATGCGATTTCTTCCAGAAATAAATACAATAGTACCTCTCATGAAAGAACAATCTGTTCAAGATGTTGTAAAATCTTCATCCAAACTACAAATAGCCAAACAAAAAATTCTGGTTTTCCTCAACAAGCCTATAGTGTTACGATTATTTGACAACTAGCAAATACATTTCACGATGGCCAACCATCGAAAGCATTTCGAATCTTCGAAGCCTATGTGGAGCAAATCAGTCAACATGCAAGTTGTCCGATGAACTGCTCAAACCATTCGGTTCCCATAGAGACGCAACTTGACACGACAGAACGCCATGATACTCTCCGACGAATATTCCATTGAAATTCTCTATGTTGCCAACGAGGCTCAATATTTTGGTGGCAATCCTTTGAGTACATCATTACCTATCCGAATAACATTTCCAACGAATGCATCAATCGATTCCTTCGATACAGCATTGTTTGCAATTACAGCCCGTAGTACAATGAAACCACGAACTTTTGCCCTGGAGACCATGAATTTCCCTTCATTTTTGAGTCGTTCGCGTATTTCAGCATTGACTGAATCAAGGTCAACATCAGTTCCTGAAGGATGATACCGAAAACAAACATTGCTCCACATTCGCGGAGCCATCATTTCCAATTGCTCGTTTTCAGTTACTTTTTGTTCAAGATAATTCGCAAAATCAAGATACTGTTCCACCATTTTGGCCCAACCGGCATCACCAATTTCACGCCATGCTAGCCACAATTTGAGAACATCATTTCGACGTGCACACTGCAAAGAATAGTGGCCGAGATCATATTCATTATCCTCCTCGTAGTAAAGGTAATCTGCATCGGTCGTGTGTGAACAAACCTTCCTTAGTAGTAGCACATCGTTCACAAGAAACATGCTACTCATGAGTGGAAGTCCCATCATTTTGTGAGCATCCCAACACACACTATCCGACTGCTCGATACCATCGAGCAATTTTCGAGTTGAACTTGAAAATAAAGCCATCCCACCCCAAGCAGCATCAACATGGCACCAAATGTTATGTGATTTTGCAACACGAACAATGTCGCGTATAGGGTCGAATGAACCTAGAACTGTTGTTCCCGCAGTTGCAATAACACATAAAGGAACAAATCCTTCTCGTTTTGTAAAGAGAATTTCTTCTTCCAAGTGATTGACATCCATAGAGCCATCCTCAAGACATCGGATTTTCATGACATTTTGACGCCCAATACCTGTAACATTTGCAGCCATCATGACTGAAAAATGAGCTTCTTCGGAAACAAAAATGACATGCTTTGAACCATCAAATCCATTGAGTCCAGAATCCTGTCTCAAATGTTGCCTCGCACATAGTAAACCCATGAGGTTTCCGCTTGAGCCACCACTGGTGAAACTACCAAATCCATGAGCATAGCCTATGAGTTCGCATGCCCGTTGAAGAATTTCTATTTCAATCAACGATGCAAAAGGAGAAAGTTCCCTCGTGTACATGGAATTATTCGTAACGCTTGCGACCATGTCCCCAGCCACCCCAGTCAAAGACATCCCACCCCACAAAGGATTCATGAATCCAGGTGCATGCGTTCGAATGCTGTGTTCAAAGAATGTTGCGAGGTCAGAAAGAGCATTGTGTAGACCCATGCCCTCCAACGGTAATTTTAGGTCTGAAATTTTCTTAAGCGAGGATGGTGGAATTTTTGAGGAAATCGGCACATCGTCAAATTGACTACCAACATACTGAGAAATTTGTTCAAAGACAGCCTGAAAGAACTCATCAGGTGTCATGGTCTCCACCCTTTGGCCATCAACGATACTCAATGAACCTTTGGTGAACTCAAAGAAGGATTTTTTGACTCGGAGTTCTTTTACCCAAATTGAATAAGGCTTAGTAAAGTTGAATAACAAGGGTGTTCATCGCAAACTATGTTTGGAGTACGTGGTCGAGAATGGCTTGAGCGATTTTACCAACAATTAGCACTGGAATTACGCAGAAAAGGATGGTCTCAGATAGCCATCGCAGATTTTACAGGTTCAACTCAAAGCACAATTTCGAGATTGATGTCTAAATCTGCGATTCCCCTTGAATCCACGGTGGATGAAGATGCGATCGATAGTTGGGCAAATGAATTGGCAGAGGCTTTGGAAAATGTCGATGACCCAATGAGAGTTCTTCGGCAGCGAATGATTTTCGAAATTCAATTTGGTGACCAGCAAACATTTCGATTTGATAAATCACTTGTAGGAAAAAACATACAAGCTGGTCAAGAAGAGCAAGCCCTACTTCGAAGATTGAGTTGGGCAGTATCGAAATTCAATGCTGAAAGATTGCTCAAGTATATGCCAACTGTAGGAATGAACCTCGCAGCATGCACGCCCCTTGCATCAAAAATAGAACACATTGCGGCATTTCCTGGTCGCATAACATTGCTCGAAGGTGAACTCGTACACGCCAACGCCCCGCTCTTTGGAGGTTCGAAACACCTTGCATCAGTCTTACAACAAGCAAGGAAATTTGATTCGAATGCCCTTGCAATAACAAATATCAAACCACCCATGCTTGAGCGTGTTGTTGATACCACAGAAGTTGAATTTGTGTGCGATGAACTCAATTTGACTTTAGCAATGGCTCCTCGAGGTCTTATGGAAACCACCTCAACATCACGAATAGATGTGTTGTTGGACGTTGGAGATTTTGGTTGGGAACCTTCGCTATTCATTTTGGGTAGCAACCCTCTTGAAGTTGTTGAACGTTGTCACCAAATCATCGATGAGTTTGACACGGAGTGAGGTTATGAAACAACTCTTTGCAGTCGTTACGCTTGTATGCGTCGCCCAACTAAGTGGATGCATCGGATCAATGAATGGACCAACAGAAGATTGCACCTTCGCCGAAGATGTCAAAAATTCTGATACATTGTATATTCTAAGTTATGATATTCTTGCATTTGATGATGAAATGATTCAATCATTTGAGCAAACCTACGGTTACACTGTTGAGTTCATTCTCGCTGATGATGCTGGTGGAATTCTTAATCAATTGATGCTGACCAAGGGCAAACCACAAGCAGATTTGGCCATTGGACTTGACAACACCTACATGCAAACTGCGATTGATTTCTGTTTACTCAAACCACACAAAATGGAACCCGAAAACGTCCAAAGTCATCTAAGCACAACATACGATTCGATAGGTGTTCCATTTGATTACGGGTTTGTGTGTTTGAATCTTGACGCAACCCAACTCAATGACAATCGCACTGAACCTACGACAATCGATGATTTGACGAAAATCGAATGGTATGGAAAAGTGTCCATTCCCTCACCACTTACCTCATCACCAGGAAGAGCATTTTTCTTCTCTACTCTCATGAATTATGAGTATGATGTCGAAAGAACCCTCGAATGGTGGAGATCGATGAAACAAAATGACCTCATTATAACGACCGGTTGGACTGAATCCTATGAAATCCATTACAGTGGAGGATACGGAGTATGGACTGAGGGCCATATTGGAGATGCAGCCATTACAGTTTCGTATTGCCATTCGCCAGGTGTTGAAGCTTTTTTTTCTGAAAATTCAACGTTTTCAACTGCTGTTTTGTATGAACATACACATTTCAAACAAATCGAATATGCTACGATCCCCAATGGTAAAGTAAATTCTGACGCAGCGACAAAATTTATCCAATATCTATTAACCACTGAAATCAACCAAAAAATGCCCACCTCAAATTACATGTATTCTGTCCTCAATCATACCGATTTACCCGCTGAATCAGGTTACAAATGGAATAGCCCAACACCTCAATCTGAACTTTCTTTTGACCAACAAAAAATCGAACTCACTATTGATGAACTTCTGATGAAGTGGAGTGAAGTAATGTTGAGTTGAATTCGATGGCAACCGTGCAACATTCAAAGGCACACATCGCCGGACCTTACGTTTTGCTTTCGGCGGTACTTTTCTTCACAAGCCTTCCAATTCTTCTTGCCTTGTCCCAACTTATTTTGATTTCCGAATTGACATTCATTGAATTCATGCACTATATGTTAGATCATTCACTTTTAATGGCTTCATTGCGATTCACAATTCTTCAAGCATTTGTATCGGCAACGATTGCGATGTGTGTTGGCATACCAGTAGCGTGGGTGTTGAGTAGATATTCGTGGAGGTACAAGAGTTTCTTGAAGAGTGTGTTTACATTACCATTCATTACGCCTTCCATCGTTGCAGCTGCAGGTTTTCTCGCATTGTCCTCTGACCAAGGCATATTACAATCAATTGGAATACAACTGAACTCCCCCGGACATTGGATTGCACGATTCGGTTCATTCATCGGAATCGAAGATTTTGGAATGATTTTTCTCTTGATTCTTTCTCATGCATGGTTCAACATTTCATTGTTCATTCGTTATTTAGAACCGAGGATTACAACATTACATCCTGACTGGGAGATGCAATTTCTACTGTTACCCAAAGGAGGCCAACGATATTATCGAATCAGATATTTTTGGTTGCCTTTTCTCGGTGGTTCTGTTCTAACAGCATGGTTGTTTTCATTTTTTTTCGCATTTACCTCCTTTGCTATGATTCGTTGGCTTACACCATCAAGGTACTCGTTGGAATCATTAACAGGTACCTTTGGACAATTTGCAGGAATTGAAGGATACAGGCTTGATGCGACACGAATGGTTCTCGCTTCAACGCTTTTGCAATTTTTTGTGTTGTCCTTCGTTTTCCTATTGTTTCATTTTCAACGGAGAAACATGAACCATGCGTACAAGTCTATCTCCGAGCAAGAACTTTTCAAACAACAAACACCACCACCTAAAATTGCGAAGGCATTGATATGTGCTTTTGCAGGTTTAGTATTGCTTCCTTATGCTTCAATTCTCACCTCTTCTTTTCGAATTCGTTCAAGCACAACTACACGAGGGTTTGATTGGTCTCTTGATGCGTGGGAGACGGCTATTTTCGGGAATTTTGACAGCATTTCTGTGACAACAGCATTATCCAATTCACTTCTTTATGCAACTGTGACAATATGTGTCGTTCTTCCATTGACCTTAATGGTGAGTCTTGCACTCCTTGAAATTGAAAAAAGAGGGCATCGGAAAATGGCAAATTTTTTCCAATTCATGTGTATAGTCCCCGTTTTCATATCTGCAGTCACTTTAGGGATTGGTATATCGATTGGATTGATTTCTTTTGCTCCATTTTTGATTCAATGGAGATTTTTACCTACCATCCCCCATATTTTCCTGACCTTTCCGTTTGCCTTACGAATTGTACATCCAGCGATGCAAAGAATTGATCTTCGATTTTTAGAACAAGCAAAACTCTTGGGTTGCTCATTTCTGAAAACCTATTGGTTGGGATTTGGCATTCATCTAAGGAGTGTGTTTATCGTCGTTATTTCATTGTCGTTTGCATTTTCGATGGGGGAATTTGGGGCATCATTTCTTGTGGTTCGCTTTGAATCTTGGACCTCACTTTCATTGCTGGTAGATACCCTATTATCTCGGCCGAAATTTGACCCAATCGCCTATCCACTTTCGATGGTTGTTGCCACAATCCTCATGTTCTTCACATTCATTTGCTTACTTATTATCGATAATGTTCAAGGAAAAAGTGGTGAAATTCAATGATTGATACAATACTAAAAATTCAAGATATTAGCATGATTATCGACGAAAAAATCATTTTGAGTAACTGCAATTTGAAACTGAAGAAAGGTGAAATTCTTGGACTCATTGGGCCATCTGGTTGTGGAAAGACAACACTACTAAAAATTGCATGTGGCTTAATTCAACCTACTGAAGGTGAAATTGTTGTTGATGGCAAAATTCAAATTTGGACCAAAAACCCTTTTCCGAACATAACATATTTATTCCAAAGTCCAGTTCTTTTCCCGCATCTAAATGTCATAGAGAATGTGAGGCTTGGAGTTGATAAAAATTTAGCCAAGAAAGACCAAATCATCACTGCAATGAATTCTCTTGAATTTACCAACATTCAACATCTCGCTGAACGAAATGTGAACAATTTGTCCGGTGGTGAAGCCCAAAGGGTGGCGTTTGCAAGGGCTCACGCCCAACAAAATGACCTCATGTTACTTGATGAACCGTTTGCGTCAGTTGACCAAGAGCAAAAAATGAATTTGGCATTAGAATTTAAACAGTGGATTAGATCTTTGAAAAAATCAGCCATCTTTGTCACTCATGATGAGCAAGAAGTCTATGCAGTATCAGATCGAATTATGAGATGGAGTGAAATTCAAAAATCTCAATGAGGAGTGCTAAATAGTAGCAAAACCCAGTATGAATCGGTGGAAAGATGGTAGGTACGCCTCTCGACATGATTCCATATATTCGAGGTATCCAAGTCGTTCTTACTGGATACAGTGGCTACACGAAAGGAAAACGAAGAGATGCGGATAAATTGATTCGCGAAGAACTTGTACGTGCTTCAAATCGAGCAAGAAGTCATATCCAAAATATCCACGACCAAAGTTTCAGAGATGAACAACTTGGGGTGACAACCGCCTGCCGCTCATGTATGCAAGAAATTGATGCATTCATTGAAGATGTGGATAAAGCCGTGACTGGCATGGACCACGCCTTTCTTTCAGGTCAACGTTCTGCAAGCAATAGCGACCTCAAAAAACTCATCAAACATGATCACGATACAATCGAAATGATTACTAAGGCAGTCAATATTTCGAACAGCGCAGAAAAAACATTGCAAGAAAGGGATTATGACATGACCAAGCAACTTGCCTTGCAATGCCAGCAAATGATTTCGAGTTGTCGAGGTTATTTTGGTGAACGCATAACTGTCCTCAATGGATTAAGAACAAAGAAGAAGAAGTGAGATTATGGCGAAACAATTTGCATGGAGAGATAACCCCACAATTATAGCACGATTAATCGATGGAAGGACGATTCAAACTTGGCGAGCCCAAGAAGTGGTTCTCAAACCAAACGAAGCGTGTGCATTCATCGTCGATGGAAGAATTGGCGATATTGTGAGCGAAGATATCGTCCGTAATATTGGTGGGGGAATCGGCAGATACATCGGTGAGTTGCTTGGAGCAACAGCGACTGACCGCAGAATGCTCTTTGCAATGACAGGTCCATTTGATTTGAGCATTCCATTTGTAACTACGCTCTCTGATGGTCAATCCGCACAAGGCATTGCTCAACTCCGCGTCCAATTCCGCAAAGATGACATCCCCAAATTACTGAATGTTTTTGCAAATCATGAACCAACACTTGATCGAATGAAACTCGCTGCGATTCTGTCAAAGGAGGTAAGTCATCGACTCGTCAACCCACTTCTTCAAACTGTATCATCGGTTGAGGAACTTCGTGGCTATAAACTCCAAGAGACATTTGAAATCCGCTCAGAAATGGAATTACGTCCCTATTTGTCGACCCTTGGCCTTACTTTACTCAAGGCGATGCTCATTACTAATCCAACAGATATGGAAAGAGTGAATTCACTACGTGCGAATCTGAAATATGCGACTGAGACTGACGAAGCAAACACCGAGGCCGAAATTCGAAAAATTGAGTTAAGCGAAGCCGCTACCTTGCGAAGAATCGAATTTGAGGTTAACATCGCAAAAGCAAAAGAAGCAGGAGAAGTTGCTATTGAACTTGAACGAGAACTCAAAGATTTGCGTGCTGAAGAAGCTCGCTGGGAAGCAGAACTCAAGCGAGATACTGCACAAGCTGAACTTGAAATGAAAAAATCATCTCACAAAACTGAACAAGCGATGGCTTTGTTTGAGCAAGTTCAACAAAAAAAGCAAGAACGAATGGCTCAACAAATAGATTTTCAAAACCAAAGGATGGATTCTCAAAATGATTTACAGCGTCAAATGATGGAAATGGCAGCACAAAATGGCGCCCTCACCCCAGAAGTGATGCAAGAATTCTTGAAACAACAAACCGCTCAAAAAGTTGCAGATACCATGCCTCAAGCACAACAAGTTGCACAGGATTCCTCGGTGACCCCGGTTGCCCCTGTTTGTCAATCATGCCAATATACAATTCAACAAGATTGGAAATCTTGTCCATTTTGCGGCACTTCCCTTTCTTAAGAAGGGAACGAAATGAAGGCCGATGTTGAACTTGAGCCTCACAAGTATAGTTCAATTGGATTTCATTTCATAACATCTGCGACAAGAGTACAACTTTTCTGTGCCTACCTCGCATGCATTAGCGTTCTCATTGGCCTACCGTATTTGTTCATTAACAATAATATTTCACGAATGTTGGAATCGGGTTTGAATGTCGAAATAGCGTTGGATTCTTCAATTCCATTCATTCCATATTCTTTGATACCATACTTTTCTCTTTACCTGTATTATCCGATTTTTGCATATATTCTTACAACAGATGACCATAGGTCTCAGGGGTTTGAAATCATCAAATATTTTCTCATGATGACATGGTTCTCATTTTTCTTTTTCATTGCGTTCCCTACCGAAATTCACCTTCGCCAACAACTGCCAGCAAGTCAATTGGATCAGTTGTATCAAATCATGTATTTCGTTGACAGCCCATACAATGCTTGGCCGTCACTGCATGTTTCCCATAGTTTATTCATCATTCTTGCAAGTATACATTTGAAATCAACTACATCCGATATTTCACAGCAGACAAAAATATTGCTTATCGCACTTTGGTTGTGTTTAGTCATTTCAACTTTAACTACAAAACAACACTATGTGTTCGATGCAGTAAGTGGTGCCCTTGTAGGTTGGGGTGCTTGGAAATTGTATTTACGGAACTCCAAAATTGCCTAACTAAAAATGGAGTTCAATATTTCCGGGCTTGTCAAAAAAATAGTAAGGCCAATTCCAGCCATCATCATCATCCAAGAACCAACCATTTTGATGGTCGCTGTCGCTCGACGCAGGAAATTGATCATCACTTGTCTTCCCATTCCGACAAGTCCAGTGACTGCAATCATTAAGATGAGTAAGCCTGCCATAAGCCCTCCAATACCAAAACCAATAGCCGTCGAGCCAAGGGTTGACAAAAACACGACAAAGGGTAAAACCGCTGCTGCGGTACAATCGATGGATGCTGCAGCATACCCAATACCGTACAAATACATGTTTCGGCGTGGGGTAAATGTTTCATCGGATTCTGTCGTGCTGTATTTGTCAACAAAATTTTGGACAAATCCCATAATATGTGTCGTGACACCAAGAAGCATCATCCCACCAAGAATAATCAGTAATATCGCAATGAAGAGTGCAATATAATGAATAATTCCAGACTGAGCAAATGCTTGCCCCATCAAAAGGGCTAGGATGCCGATAAGGGCAAAAAACGTCCACATTCCAAATCCTGAAAGTGAACCGATTACGAAAGAATTCGGCATACTCTTCTTTAATTTACCAGACTCAATAAGTTCATCTTCTCGTGCTCCAAGAGAAAGGTAATACGAAATAAAACCGGGCAGAACTGGAAAGGCACATGGTGAAAAGTACACCAAAATAGATAGAATCATCCCCAGGGCGAATACGGCTCCATAGGAGGTTGAGGGCTCTTCCCATGCTATTCGTTCTGAAGCAGTTGCTTCAACCCCTTGAGTCAATGTTTTCTCGAGTATTCCATCAAATTGTGCCCATTTGTCTTTTGGTGTTCCCGTTGGCTGTTGTGCGATAATGTACCCTTCTTCATCGATAATGAGTACCACGGGGATTTGACCAGTACCTGCTGTGGTGAATAGTCGGTTCGGATCGGTTGTCGAACCGTCTGCAAGAACTGCAGCCGAGGTCGAACCCAATCCTGTTGGATAGAGAGGCACAGTGTATTCCCCTGACGAAGTATTGAGGTATTCAAGAGTCTCGGCCAATTCTCCTGAGTTCCAAGCACCGTAAGCAAAAATTTTCAAATCACGCTCATTTTGTTCTGCCAATGTGTTCCATTCTTCCATGTTTTCTTCGATGTAAGCTTGAACAGAATGGCAATTGCTACAATCGTGAGCCATTAGGTCCAGTATGATTACACTACCACGAAAATCATCAAGATTGAACCATCCCGTTTCATTCACAAGTCCTGACTCGATTCCAGTTCGATTTAGCGATTCAAAAACGAGGTTCGGTATTGGTGCTGGTTCTGCATCCGATTGAAAAAACTCATCCATGCTATCAAACATTGATAGTGCCGCATACGAAATGGAAATAAAAAGAACCACGGCGATTCCAAATGCAGTCCATGTTTCCTTTTGTTTGAAGACTCCGAAATCGACTTGTTCAAGCATCCCCATGCTTGTGGGGTAGGATATGATGTTCATGAATGTCTTGTCTAAATCGAGTGGGCTCGGCCGGAATTGAACCGGCGATCTTCGCCATGTGAAGGCGACGTCATAACCCCTAGACCACGAGCCCGATAATTCTCGGGTTCATTACTAAAATTTAATCATGATGAATTGGTATTCTTCAAGAATGTAAGTTATGTTAGTTCAAGTGAATAACTGAAACTTCCAATCGTTCATGTGTCGGATGAACTTCGATGACTTGAACTGGAACAGTAAAAATTTCAGCCAATTCCTCGGCAAGGGCAACCGGAATCTCAATTCGCTGTTCACTTGCATCATAGCGAATCCAACCATCAGTGAGGCCACACATTTGTTTGATTTCTTCAACATCGTCATGTGCATCTTCAAGCGATGCGGGAATGGCACCGAAAATAATGGTGTCATCCTCTGTGAGTGATTCATAAGGTCGTAGCGTCATTTCTGCTCGTCGTTTGAATCGATTTCGAAGTTGGCCAGCGTCTTTGTATTGTGCTGTGCAAAATTTCACATGGTACGACTTGGATTTTCCCGCCTCCTTGAGGCGAATGGCAAGTTCGGCTGAACCTTCTGCTGCCGCTGACATCGAGGATGACAAATTGAAGCCTCGGACATCCATATTGTCTTGATTGCCAACGGTAATTTCAAGTTCATTTAGATTGAGAAATGAAATCGGTGTTTCTTCCAATTCATCGATGAGCCGAAATAATGACTCCTCCTTGTCTGGTTCACACGGTAGTTCAACACCTACAACAATTCCATGTTCATGACATGCATTCATCACCTGCAGATATTTTGTGGACCTTCCATCGAGCAAATGGAAACGAATTTCATCCAGTCCTGCATCTGCAAAACGTTTTGCCAAGGTAGTGTCAAATGGAATTGAAGTGTACAAATGAATGTGATGATGTTCTCCAAGATGTTGTTTCAATTGCGATACTGCTTCGATTGATTTCTCAGCATCGAGCAATGGGTCTCCTCCAGTAATACCTGTACCCGTTGCGTTCATCGCTCTTGCTTCCTCAATCACTTCACTCCAATCTTTGCACCTCCTTTCGTTTGCAAACATGTCAGGTGATTCTCGACGATTTTCAGAAAGAGGGCAATAATCACAACCCCAATGGCATTTACCGGTAACAAAAAGCACCATTTTTTTACCTTCTTGACATTGAATACAACCTTCTGCCTCGCCTTCTTCAGCTGGAAGGACCTCTGCCATAGGTAAGTGAAGCACCATCTTATTGCCCCCCCACGTTTGCCTGAGTTAAAAGCCAACGATGGAATCGCCTATCTTTTGTTAACTCAGGATGGAAAGTGAGGGCAACGATGTTGTTCTGTTGTACGCCAACAACTTCATTCTCGAGCATTGCGATTGAACGACAAGGCTCAGAAATCTCACAAAATCGAGGTGCTCGAATAAACACACCAGGGAAGCCTTCGTTGAGGGTTGGTGCAGCCTGTTGCTCCATCATCAAAGGGGTATATGAACCGATTTTGACAGGTCGGTATGAGCCTTCAAATTCAAACGATTCGATATCAAGGTTCACATCAACAACTGCCTCAAATGATTCCCGCTGCCGTCCCCATGTGTTTCGAGTCAACTCTACATCAATACATCGAGTGTGAGGCTCAGGAGGAGCAGCGAGCAAAATTGCACCTGCACATGTTCCCAACACTGGTATATGTGGATGCTCATGGATGTAGGTAAAGATTTCATCGAGGAGAGCATAATGTCGACTTGTGATTCGCATGGTTGTCGATTCTCCCCCAGGCAAAATGAGTGCATCGATTCCATCCATAAGGTCATGAGGTGTTCTCAATGGAACAATCTCAACATTCAACTCAAGTTGATGAGCAGCATTCACCACGGCTTCTGCGTGCTCATGGCGAGCACCTTGCAGCATGGCAATACCTACCCTGAGCATGCTCATGCGTATTGTTGCCCCTCTATGACTTCGACGCATTTGTCAATCAGTGAGATGATTGCTTCACCTAATTCAAAAACTGAATGGTGCTGGCCTATCCATGGAAGAATTATCATCTTGCTTTCTTGTTCCAGGACCGGTCCGCATGGGCCCCGAATGTCTTGAAGCCATGTCGACACCGGTCATCACAGCACGGGGTGGAGAATTTCGAGAGGTGATGGCAGGACTCAATTCTGGCTTACGATATGCATTCAATCTCACGCCAAGTAACGGTGTGCCTAACCAAAAATCGTTTTCGGGCGAAGACGGTTACAAAGTGGTTGTTGTCAGCGGAAGTGGAACAGCGGCTATGGAAATGGTCGTTGCCAACCGTTTCCGACCAAATGATAGAGTTCTTGTTCCAACCAATGGCAAATTTGGAGAACGTGTTGCAGAAATGTGCGAGCGGTTTTGTCATGTCAAGCATCTTCGATACGAATGGGGTCGTTCATTTGATTTGTATGAAATCGAGAGCCTGCTTGAGCGTTCTGATTACGAAGCAGTTCTTATTTGTCACAATGAGACGAGTGCAGGGATAACCCAAGATGCCGAAGCAATAGCAGAAATTTGTAAGCGTCACGATACTGCTTTCATTCTTGATGGAATCACATCCGTCGGAGGCATACCCGTCCACCCTTCAAAGTGGAATGCAGAAGCATTGGT
Source organism: Candidatus Poseidonia sp. (assembly GCA_030827365.1). GTDB lineage: Archaea > Thermoplasmatota > Poseidoniia > Poseidoniales > Poseidoniaceae > Poseidonia. Next base: position 49,938 of record JAUREO010000006.1, read on the forward strand.
TGTTGGTGCCCAAAAGTGTACCGCAGGTCCATCTGGAATTGCTGCCATCGCAATTCATCAAAGGTTCATTGACAGAGTTCATGCAATCGCAGAACAAGGTGATGTCAATCCCCGCTATTACTTCGATTTACCCGCCGCACTCAAAAACGCAAATGATGACCAAACCCCTTGGACACCTGCCATCAATTTGGCGATGGGGTGGTCTGCTGCTCTTGGAAATTTGAAGAAAGAAACAAATGAAGGTCGATGGAACAGGTGCAAGCATCTTGCACGAGGCGTTCGACAACTCTTCACCGATGCGGGATTTACCCTTCTTGCAGATGATGCCCAAAGAAGTAATACCGTTACTGCAATCTTGTATCCCGAAGGCATAGATGACGCGTGGAGAACACGATTGAAGTCAACCTACAACACCCAAGTCATTGGAGGACAAGATCATTTGAAAGGTAAAATGTTTCGAGTTGGCTCAATGGGAGAAACACCCGTGAGTGAGATGATTGAAGGGTGCAAGAGAATGCTTCAGTGCTTTCGCGATATGGGACAGGATATTCCCGAGATGAAGGTGGAATCATACTTTGAATAATCAAAAAAATTGTGTTGTGCTGGGTCGATTTCAGCCATTCCATAAAGGTCATGAAGCCCTTGTCCTTTCAGCACATGCCCATGCACAAGACCAAAACCTCAACTTGACCATCGCAATTGGGTCATCACAACATGGTTACGAGCCAATGAATCCTTGGACTGTTGAAGAGCGCGTTGAGATGGTAACGCAATGGGTCGCATCATTGGATATTTCAGCAACAATTGTCACGATAGAAGACATTAATGATGCACCGCGATGGGTTGAACATGCAGAAAAATCACATGGGACTGGCGTACTTTATACTTCAGATGTGGCGACAGCGGAACTGTACTCGTCCGCTGGATGGGATACCGTCCTCATCGAACTCATGGAACGTGATTCGTTTGAGGGATGGAGGGTTCGACAAACCATGCGTATGTTATCGACCGTGGACGATGAAGAGGCCGTCGAAATGGTGCTCAACGAAGTGTTACCCGCATGCATTGTAACTTGGATGGTTACCAACGATGCCCTTTATCGATTGTCTACGTTCGATACAGGTGTTCATGCAGGTTAATCTTCAGAAGCAACCACGACTCTTGCTGCGACCATAACCTTGTCTTTGTACATGAAACCTGCTTCTAGTAAGTCGACAACTGTTCCCGAAGGAAACTGTTCGTTTGCCGGTATTGTCATCACTGCGTCCATGGTACTTGGGTCGAATGGTTTGGATTTTGCGTCGATTTCCACTACCCCATCCGCCGATAACTCATGCCATAATTTATTTCGAAGCAGTCGCAATCCTTGTGCTATAGGACTCTGGTCATCGTCATCAATGCTCTGAAGAGCTCTATCCACATCAGACAATACATTCACCATTCGTCGAGCAAGTGGCATCGTACCATATCGGAGAATGTCTGATTTCTCTGCCAAACTACGCTTGCGAATATTCTGGATTTCTGCATCTCTGTAAGCAATTTCCTTCTCTGCAGTTTCTGCACGTTGCAACGCTTCTTGTAACGGGTCAACAATCGGCTCCTCTTGAATTTCAGGCCCTTCTGAATCTTCGTTTGATACTAGTACTTCTTCCGAAGAATCGTCAACTTGTTCTTCGCTCATAGTTGCGGCTCTGACTGGGGGAATTTGAACCTCACGCCTCATCGAATAAGTATGATTGAAGATTCCACTTCCCAAATCCCCATTTTGATGATTCAAGATGGTCCCTACCAACAACAAGGCCAAAACCATTCGATTGCAGTGCATCAAGCAGGGTTACAAAGGATTCAGCTGCTCGTGCATGTGCTTCAAAGGTTGGTATAATTTTTGGGTCTTGGGATTCGTCAATAGTTTCACCCAATTTCTCACGTCGTCCCATCCAGTCAAGGACAACCTGTTCAGAGAATTCAGCGGCTGATATTCCGCTCACGCGTTCAATTGCATCGAACCATGTCGATTCGCTATAAAAATCATCGACATGCTCAAGTTCTCGGTGGATTGCTACACCTAGAAAAATAAAACAACGTCCTTCCCAAACCTCCCACGACCCGGGGCTTGCCCATTGCATCAACAACAACAAACCATCAGTACCATCCTCCAATATTTTGAATGCGTCTCGAAGAGAGATTGATGAATCAATCGTTTTCGAATCCATCCAATCTAAAATCTCTGCCTCAATATCGATGTCAAATTTTCTTTGTAATAATGGCAAACTTGGTATTCGTCGTTGACGATACGCCGTGTTTTCAAATCCGTGAAACACATCAACCCATGGTTCATCGAGCACCGAATTCAAACTCGTCTCATCGACGAGCATGGCGACCAAGTCAATGCCCATGAAAGAGCCTCTTTGCCATATCGTTTGAGGCCTCCGATGAGATTGAATCAAATAGGCTTGAAGCCTATGATTGGAGAATAGGCTTCAAGAAGGCAAGAACGACCGCAGTATTGGGGCTGAAGATGGCTACAATCAAAGAGCAAATCGAATTGATTCGCGCTGAGATTGATAAAACTCAAAAAAATAAGGCCACAAATGCACATATTGGCAAATTAAAAGCAAAAATTGCCCAACTAAAGCTCAAGGAAGAAAGAGCACACGCCCATGCTTCAGCAAGCGGTGGAGGCAAGGGTTTCGAAGTAAGAAAAACAGGTGATGCTACCGTTGCCCTTGTAGGTTTCCCATCTGTTGGTAAATCCACATTGATTACAAAAATCACAGATGCTGAATCAGAAACGGGCGGATATGCCTTCACAACTCTCACTTGTATTCCTGGGGTCATGGAACATCGTGGGGCAAGGATTCAGATTCTTGATCTTCCAGGATTGATTAAAGGTGCAGCAGAAGGAAAAGGAAGAGGTAAAGAAATTCTCAATGTCATTCGTAGTGCAGATATGGTCCTCTACATCGTCGACCCATTTCAAGAAGGGCATTTCGACGTCCTCCATAGAGAACTCCACAATTCTGGTTTGAGACTCAACGAAGCAAAACCTCCGATTTTCATCACACGAACCGATCGAGGTGGTATTGATGTTCGAAGTACGGTGGAACAGACTCATCTTACGGATGAAGAAATGGGTGATATCATCAGAACTTTTGGTTACACGAGCGCCATTGTTACACTTAGGCATGATGCAACTCCTGAACAAATCGTCGATACATTAGCCTCGAATCGGGTATATGAAAAAGGGGTGATCGCCGTAAATAAAATCGATATTGCAACCGAACAAGAACTGGTCAAAATTGAGAAATCTTTGCCTCAACATTGGCCAATCATGAGAATATCAGCATTCAAGGATATCGGACTTGATGAACTCAAAGATTTCATTTACGAAAACCTCGGATTCATGCGAATCTATCTCAAACCACAGGGCCAAGAAGCAGATTTAGACGAACCACTTATCGTCAAAGATGATTCGACTGTGGAGAATATTTGCAATAAATTGCATCGGGATTTTGTTCGAAAATTCAGATTTGCAAGAGTGAAAGGTCCAAGTGCGAAATTTGATTGGCAAAGGGTCGGCCTCGACCACCTGCTCAAAGATGGTGACTTGCTCACCATCGTCGTCAAGAGGTAAAGCCTCATTCCTATCAAACAGTACATTCATGAGTGGTCTTTGAAAGTCCCAAGTAGGTGAGAGAATGCCGGGTGACAAGACGTGGATGGCCGACCGTTACAATGAGCTGAAACAAAATGCATTGCTGTGGGAGCCGCCAACACTCGAATCACCAAACCAGCCAAGATGCACGATTGAAGGTTCATCAACAATCATGCTCTCCGCCAACAATTACCTCAATTTAACCACGCATCCAAAAGTGATACAGGCTATGAAAGATGCAACAGAAAAATATGGTGCTGGAAGTGGTTCTGTCCGTGCTATTGCAGGCACCATGGACTTACATCTTGAAGCAGAAAAGAAGGTTGCTGAATTCAAAGGCGTTGAGGCTTCACTCATCTATTCTGCTGGATACACCGTCAATGTAGGGTTTATTCCTACACTTGTAGAAGGTCCAAAGGACGTTATTATCAGCGATGAATTGAATCATGGTTCAATCATTGACGGCGTCCGCCTCACAAAAGCATCCCGTGCTGTGTATGGCCACAACGATATGTCGGAACTTGAGGCAGTGCTCAAGGCACATGAATCAAGCGATAGAAAACTCATTATCACCGACGGTGTTTTTTCCATGGACGGCGACATTGCACCACTCGATGAGGTAACGAAACTTGCAGAAGAATACGACGCAATGGTCTATGTCGATGACTGCCATGGTGAAGGAGTGTTGGGCGAGGGGGGCGCAGGTATTGTTGATCACTTCGGCCTTCAAGGAAAAGTTGACTTTGAAACAGGTTCATTTTCCAAAGCACTTGGTGTTCAAGGAGGCATTCTTGCGGGTTCAGAATTGACAAGGACCCATGCCCTCAACCATTCTCGTTCATGGCTCTTGTCTGGCTCACAGCCACCCGGTGTTGCAGCTGCACAAAAGGCGGCGATTGAAGTTTTGATGACGGAGCCCAAACACCATCAAAAATTATGGGAGAATACAGAGTATTTCAGAAAGGAATTGCAAGCGATGGGGTTTGATACCGGAGTTTCGACCACACCTATCATCCCTGTCATGTGTGGAGAATCCTCGACAGCAAAACAACTCTCGCAAGAATTGGCGCGTCAAGGTGTCATGGCAGGAGCGATTGTTTTTCCAATGGTGGCTAGAGACAAAGCTCGCGTTCGCACCCAGATGTCTGCGGGTTTGTCAAAGGACGATTTGAATGAGGTCCTCTCCTGTTTTGAAAACGCAGGACCCAAAATTGGGTTGATTTAGAAAAGCTATTCCTCTTCTGAATCAAATGCCTCAATCACCTCGATGAGTTCAGTTTCTTGTTCAGTCATTTCATCACTGAGTTCTCCAGTTAAATCTTCAACTGCCTCCAGACCTGTAAAAGGATTTTTTCCATCCTCAATCATGCATAACAATCGATGTCGAGGAGCCCACGAAAGGTGTACATACAGTGGACCTGGGAAAAGCAAAAACATCCAGATAAATGTCAAAAACGACGATAGTGATATCAGACCTGTTCGGTCAATGGAAATAAGCGCTAATCCCACGAACGGCATAGGGTAAAGAATGGCTCGAGGTGGCTGGACCGGAAACCGTTTTGAAAAAAATACGATAAGGGTCGATGCAAAGCCAGAAATTGAACATGCGACAACCAAGAATGCGGAATGAACAACCCACTTTTCCAACCAGGCTTCATTATCCGTCGCTCCAAATGCATACGGTAAGATGAGAGAAAGAGAGACCAGCACCCCATATAATGCAGAAATATTTGCAGGATGATTAAGCCATAACGGCCACTTCGTGAACAATTGCGATAAAGATGTGCCAAGAAGAACTTGTCGTTGCTTATCCTCCAATTTTTGGAGGTTGTTCATCCAATTCTGATAAGACACTAAAAGAAACCGAATAGGTTTAGGTTTTGAATCTAAGGGGTGAACTCAGTAGTAAATCATTCATTTTTTGAAAAAATTCGTGTCATCGGTGTCTCGATTTCAATACCTTCTTCGTCTTCCAACCAAGAACGTTCCAAAAGTCCTGAATCGATAGTTTCTCGAGCACGAGCATTGTCTATGGAATCCTTCACATTATTCGCACCATCACGCAAAGCAAGTGCTTGATTGATAATAACCACAGACCTTGAAACAAACTTTTCATTCTTTTCACTGAAGTAACCTATAGGACTATAATCGCCCTCATCCTCAACAAGCAACCAACCTCCTCGAAGTTCATCTCGAATATGACGGATTCGCGTATCACCCACATCAACCCAAGTTCCATCGTGAAATTGGACGAGAACTTTTGCAACCCCACCTATTTCCTGGTCGACAAATGGATGACATATGTTGACTGCTAAGGGATATGCGTTCTTTTTTTGAACATACTTTGTTGAGAATATCCAAAAAAATGGTACAACGAGAATGAGGAGAAAACCGCTACTGAGAATAAGAAGAATGACTGGAATTACTGAGATTGTTATGAATTTTCGAATTGCATTTTTGTATTCTTGAACCCCGATTGGGGTTTCAATAAAATGAATCATATCAAGAGGCAGCTCTTCGTGTCTATCGTGTTTTTTTGAGTTCAAGTGATGAACAACTGGGGTGAACACAAATGACTCGTCCATCATAATCGCCTTGATATTAAATTTGCACCTGTTCAGGTAGGGATAGTGCTGTGCCGTTATGTTGCGTAAAAGTTTTAATGATATGTAGATGTTTGTTGATATCAATTCCCCATGCTACACCCCAACCAGTTAATTTCGACTCAAGTTTTTCCCATTGTTTTTGAACACCAATTAAATTCCCTTTTTCGTAATGAAAAAGAAGTGCTGCTGTCTGAATTAAGCCTTGAATGAGGAGGATTTCTTGTTGAGTTGCATTACGTTTTTTCAACATATTCCATAGGTCTTCCCATGATTCGTGGGCATGCCAATATTTTCCTTCATTGAACAAACTTCGTCCATGTTCGAACAAATTTTGCTCATCAACGAAGAGAGGTTGGGCGATGAATTCCACAAATTCGCTGAAAGAATTGCCCCTTGAAATAGTTCCGATTCAATGACATCAAACACACTCTTCAAGAAGGAAGTTGAATACTGACTGGTTAGCGGGTGGATGAATTGGTACATTTACCGACTGGTGACCTTCTCGAAAAGAGGAAGGGGGGTACCGATGTATTGCGCGCTTTAGGTCAAGAAATCATACGAGAGAAACATTCTGCAGTTCTTCATTTCATGGCCGAAAAAGAAGGTGAATCAGCCTTTGAGGGTGCAATCTATTTCAAAAATGGACTACCCAATTTAGCGATTGCGTCCTTTCATCAAGATTTTTTTGGAATTGATGCTTTTGAATTGATTCAAGAAATATCACAACTGGCCAATTGTACGATATCCCTGCACGAAGCGAATGTCGCATTAATTTACAGTGTTCTCGATGAGCACCCAAAAAGTGTTTTGAAGTTCGAAATGGAATCAGAAGAACAACTTCAATCCTCGAATTGGTGGGAAAATGTTCGATATCAAACGCACCATATGCGATTTGATACAAAAGATTTGGCTGCAGAATTTGCCGAACTTGAGTTCTCCAGAAAACGTAATGAAAAACAACATTCACAAATTATTCAAGGATTGGAACGTGGTGAAGCTTACAGTTTTCCAAATGATGCACAAATGAATCTCCCTCCGATACTTGAATATCTTCAACAATCAGGTTGCCACATTCTCGAGATATCCAACCAGCCAATTTCTTCTTCTCATTTTGAACATGTCCAAGTTGGGCTACATCATCAACACGCAATGAATGGTGTCCTCGAATCCATTGAGCATGCAATGTTCGGGGTTGAATTTGGCTGCATTTATTTGCGTGATTTTGAGCTACTATCGGTTGTTCATGGAGAGTTTTTTGCTCTTGATTTCCTTCGATCAACTGTTGATTTCTGCCGAGAACAACGTTATACACTGTTCATCAGTTTCGATGTCGATGTTCTGGACCAAAAAACGACTGCGAAGTTAAAGCAGGCGACAACCCAACTGGACCCCTTGACGATTCGATTGTGGGCAGAACACCCCGAAGAAATACCGATCCATTCACTTCACGAGGAGTATAATGATGAAGAAGAG